>JBOHRF010000743.1:0-1506 GCA_050732575.1 Longimicrobiales bacterium | reverse complement strand
GTGAATGCCAGAGCAACGAAGAGTGCGTACCCTTGGGCTCGGACGCGCATAGCTGGACTCCGGATTCTGAAGTAGGATGGAACGAACGGCACAGACCTGGATGCGCGAATGTGAAGCGCTTCGGCCGCCTTGTAAAGGTAGGGAGGAACCACCACATGAATTTGCTAGCCACGCGGGTAGCCGTGGCGCAGCTCGAGCACTCGGCGTCCGTTGACCCGCTGTCCCAGGCCCTGGCGGCCATTGCGGAAGCCGCCGCCCGGGGCGCCAACCTCATCGCGTTTGCCGAGACCTGGCTGCCCGGTTATCCGGCCTGGCTCGATGTGTGTCCCGCCATCTCACTGTGGGATCATGCACCCACCAAGGCCGTATTCCGACGCTTTTTCGAACAGAGCATCACCGTGCCAGGCACAGCCACCGAGCAGCTGAGTAGAGCGGCCGCCCAGGCCGGTATCACGGTCGTGTTGGGCGCCGTGGAGCGGGCCACCGGCCCAACCCAGGCCACGCTGTACAACACGCTGCTGACATTCGGTCCTGATGGCTCATTGCTCAACCATCACCGCAAGTTGATGCCGACGCACACGGAGCGGCTGGTTTGGGGCCTGGGCGATGCGCGGGGCGTGCGCACGGTTGAAACTGCGGCCGGCCGTGTGGGCGGCCTGATCTGCTGGGAGCATTGGATGCCACTCGCGCGCCAGGCGCTGCACGAAGCCGGCGAGGACATTCACGTCGCTGCCTGGCCCCAGGTCAAGGAGATGAACCTGGTGGCCAGCCGGCACTACGCGTTCGAGGGTCGTTGCTTCGTGTTGTGCGCTGGCGCTCTGCTGCGCGGCCGCGAACTACCACCCGAGCTCACGCCCGATCCCACGCTCGTCCCCGCACCCGACAGCTGGGTACTGCGCGGCGGCAGCTGCATCATCGGACCCGATGGCGTTTTGCTGGCCGGCCCGGTCTACGAACAGTCGACCATTCTGTATGCGGATATCGATCGCGGTCGGATTACCGAAGAGTCACTCACGCTCGATGTAACGGGTCATTATGCCAGACCGGATTGTTTCCGCCTCGTAAAAATCGTAACGGAATAACGGGCGAGCAGGTCCGTAATTCCGTTTACGATGGTCCTCTCACCCCCCCAGCCAGTACGTCATTTTTACCAGAAAAATGTTATCCGGTGAGTTGCGGAAGATCTCTCGCGCATCGTTCGTGATGTCGAAGTCGCCGGTGAATCGGGAACGACTGCGCTGTTGTTGCCAGACCAGGAACACGGTGGAGCCGGGTCGATATTCCCAGCGCAGCACGGCGTTGCCGCGCAGCGAGCGCACGTTGAAATCGGGATCGTCGAAGCGGAAGCTCGCGCTGGCGGCATTGCGATCGGGGTCCAGCTCGTAGCGGGCAGGGCCGCCCGGCCGGGTGGCGCTGATGCGCCGGATCTGGGTCGCGTCGAATCGGCGCTTCTCCAGCACGCGCGGTTCCACGAATTCCTTGAAACCGGAATAGTCCGCACTGCTG
>JBOHRF010000742.1:0-1514 GCA_050732575.1 Longimicrobiales bacterium | reverse complement strand
GTGTTTCTGGTCCGTCCGGGCTTCACTGACCAGGACGCGGCCTACAACCGCAACAACTACGGTACCGCGGAAGCGTGGCACGGCATCGCGATGTTCGCGGATCCGATGAAATGCGAGGAAGCCGCGTTCTTTATCATGCTCGACAGCAGACATCCATTGGGCAGTGAAACCTCGCCCGGCATGCTGCAATACCTGGCGCACGAGTTGGCGCACGCCATCACGGGACGCAAACCGCTGCTCCACAGTTGCCGGGAGTACGCCTGGGCCACCGAGGCCACAGCGACATGGGCCGAGCACTTCGTGTATCCAAAAGCGCAGTCCGAGCAATCCTGGGCGTCTTTCTTCATGCGCAAAGTCGACCTGCCGCTCACCGAAGACCCAGGCACAGGTGAAGCTTACGGCTACGACGGGTACGTGCTCCCGTTCTACCTCGAACTCAACGGACGTTCGCAGGCCATCCCCACCATGTGGGAGCGCTTCGGCACTTACGATCTGTTGAGCGGAATCGACGCTGCACTCAAAGGCGCGGGACCCGACTTGCAGAAGACATTTCCGTTGTTCACCCTGCACAACCTCAACCAGGGATCGGTCGATCAATACTTGAAGCGCGACACGCTTTCCTCAAAAGCAGAGATCGCGCACGAGCATGAGGTTTTCCTGGCCGCGTCCAGAGAGCCGTCCCGCGAGATCACGATTCCGCTGGGCATTCCATACCTGGCCTCGAAGTACGCGCACTTCAAGTTCGATCAGCCGGTCAGAACCATAACCTTCGACAATCCGCTGACCCCGCTGCAGCATGCCAGCGTGTGGATCGTGCCCAAGGTCCTGGGCACCTGGGAGGCGCCCATTGACCTGTCGAGGGTGCCGGCCAAAACCTGGTGCCGCGATGAAGCCTTCGATATCGAGGAGCTGCTGATCGTATTCACCAACAACGAATGGAAAAACCAGAATCGCACCGTGGATTCCCGGCCCGATCTTCCCAAAGTGACCGCGCATCGCGTTGGCTGCATGGGCTGGGTCGGCACGAGTGAGTCGGTGACTACCATCACCGGCAAGAACTCCAAGATCGTGGAGACGATCAGCACTAACATCCAGTTCGCCCAAAACAGAGAGCTCAACACACCCGGCCAGCCCAAGGAATACTGGAGGGCGGTCAACGGCACCATCCGATGGCAGGTGCAGGCGACCGGTGAGTGCTCGGGTGTGGCGGGAGGTGATGTGATCATCCCCGACATCCCTGATGAGGCCACCACACTGCGCATCTGGGAGGAAGGCGGAAAACTGCGGCACATGGGAGCCAACGGTCCATGGCCGGGAGACATCCCGCGCTACAAGGTCACCTGCCGCGACGGATCAGGCGAGTTGGTCCTGACCTCCGCTCTGGGCTGGTTCGTCACCGACGGTGACAAGGATGAAATGGACCCCGATGGCAAGGGATTCAGTGGCGACTTCCTGGGCGAGGTTCCGCCCTACAGCGTCGTGCGTCACATATACCGGTTCCGTTGCGCGTTCGG
>JBOHRF010000741.1:0-1529 GCA_050732575.1 Longimicrobiales bacterium | reverse complement strand
GACCGCGCTCATCATCAGCCACGATCGCGCGTTCCTGCAAGCCACCGTCGATCATGTGCTCCATTTGGAGGCAGGCAGCGCCGTAGCGTATTCGGGCGGCTACGATGCATTCCTCGTGCAACGCGCCGAGCGCATGCTGACCAACGAGCGTGCGTATCAGGCGCAGCAGCGCATGATCGCAGCGGAAGAGGATTACATCCGCCGCAACATTGCCGGTCAGAACACGAAACAGGCCAGGGGCCGGCGCACGCGCCTGGCGCGCGTGGAGCGCCTCAGCCCGCCACCTTCCGATGAGCAGAGCATGGCCCTGCGCCTGCGGCCCGCAGCGCGCGGCGGCGACCAGGTGCTGGTGGCCGAAGATGTCAGGCTGCGCGTGGGCGAGCGCGTCCTGCTCAACGGGTTCCGCAATCGCATCACGCGCGGCGAGTGTATTGGCCTGATCGGCGCCAATGGTACGGGCAAGTCCACGCTGCTGCGCGCCATTGCTGGTGAGCGCAGCATTGATGGTGGCCGTCTGCAAGTCGGCGAGTCCATGGACCTGGCGTATTATCGCCAGGACATGACACAGGTACCCATGGGTAAGTCGCTGTTCGACATCATCCATGACCTGCGACCGCTCTGGCAGCGCGGTCCGGTGCAATCACACCTGGGTCGTTATGGCTTTTCCGGCGATGCTGTGCAGCGTCAAGCGGACACGTTGTCCGGCGGTGAACGTGCACGCGTGGCCCTGGCCATGCTCGTGCTCGCCCACGCCAACTTCCTGCTGCTCGATGAACCGACCAATCATCTCGACGTGGAATCGATTGAGGCACTCGAAGATGCACTCGAGGGTTTTGACGGTACGGTCCTGCTCGTGAGTCACGATCGCGCCCTGTTGCGCGCACTCGTTACCCGTGTTTGGCACCTGGACCAGGGCCGCATGGTCGAATATTCAGGCACATTCGCGGAATGGGAAAGCTGGCAGGTCGAGCTGGTAGCCGAGTCACAGCGCGCAGCCGCGGCAGACGCCGAGCAGCGGCGCGAGCTCGAACGGGTCAATGCCCGAAAGCAAAACAAACGTGCGGCCGGAAAACGGACCCATGCCCACACGCAGCGGCTCGAGCTGCAGCGCGCAGAGGCCGAAGTTCATGAGCTGGAAGGTCTGATAGCCCATCTGCGCAAGCAACTCGAGGACCCGGCGCTCTACACCTCGGCCGAAGGTGCGCGTAACGCGCGCGAGTGGAAGGCGGACCTCGATCGCATGGAAGACAAACTGGTGGACGCACTGCACCGCTGGCACGCGGCCAGTGAGGAGGCGGCAAGTAACGAGTGACGAACCTGGTCTGCTCGCCTGGGTGACCCTTCGGCGCTTGGACAGTTGCATACCCCGGCCAGCACGCCGCGAGCGCGGCCAGGGCGATCCGGTGCTCGACGTCGAGCTGAGCGGAATACTCTCAGAGCGCGGGTACTTCGCTGAGATCTGCGTGACAACTTCAGCCCCTCGTAAATGTCGCAGTCCCGGCGCAGCTACCTTTTCGGCTCATACCGCA
>JBOHRF010000740.1:0-1535 GCA_050732575.1 Longimicrobiales bacterium | reverse complement strand
GCGTTTACGGCCATCGCGGCTTCGGTCACACCGGGTGTGGTGCGGGTAGAGGCGGAGCGCATGCCGGATCGACCGCGGCGCATTTTCTCCCAGCGCCTGCGCGGCTTCATGGACCCCGATACCTCGGCCGAGCAAGCACCGGAAGTGGCGGGCGGCTCCGGCTTCATTGTTTCAGCCGACGGCTACATCGTCACCAACAATCACGTGGTGGAGGGCGCTGACTTCATTTCGGTGCGCCTGTTTGACAAGCGGTCGTTGCCCGCTCGCCTGGTGGGACGCGATCCGTTCACGGATGTGGCACTGCTCAAGATCGAGGCGACCAATCTGCCGGCTTTGCAATTCGGTGATTCGGATGATGCGAACGTAGGGGAATGGGTGTTGGCCATAGGCAATCCGGGATTCGGCGATACGAACACGCTGGACTTCACGGTCACCAGCGGCATCATCAGTGCGAAGGGCCGACCGCTGGATGTGCTGGACCCCATGTCGGGCAACGACACACTGGATCGTT
This sequence comes from Longimicrobiales bacterium, assembly GCA_050732575.1. Taxonomy (GTDB): domain Bacteria; phylum Gemmatimonadota; class Gemmatimonadetes; order Longimicrobiales; family RSA9; genus JBBDWZ01. The sequence goes on along the minus strand of JBOHRF010000740.1, from coordinate 1,024 downwards.
TTGCCATCGAGGACTTCATCCAGACCGATGCCACCATCAATCCGGGCAACTCGGGCGGCCCGCTGCTCAATCTGGATGGCGACGTGGTGGGCGTGAACACGGCGATAGCGAGCACCACTGGCTACAACCAGGGCTACGCGTTTGCGATACCCTCCAACCTGGTGCAACGCGTGATCAAGGACCTGGCCGCGCACGGTCATGTGCGACGTCCCTTGTTGGGCGTGCAGATCCAGGATGTCACGCAGGAAGATGCGGAAGTGTTCAAGCTGCCGGAGATTTCGGGCGTGTTGGTGGAAGATTTCTCGGAGAACTCACCGGCCGAGACCAGCGGTCTGGAGCGCGGTGATGTGATCGTCGCGCTGGAGGGCAAGAAAATCGAGCGCGTTGGTCAGTTACAGCGGCTGATCGCCGACCACGCCCCCGGTCAGGTGGTGGACCTGCGAGTGGTCCGCTACGGCGCCCTGCGCAATTTCAAGATCAAGCTGACCCAGGCCCCGCTGCCCGTGAATGATGCGGAGCCGCGCCGGCCGCGCACCCCAGTAGGCGCAGGCCGTCTGGGCATCCAGGTGGTCGAGCTGACCGAAGAGCTTGCCGACAAGCACCGCTTCGACCGCGCGGGCGGCGCCGTGATCACGGCCGTGCAGGCGGGCAGCGCGGCCGGTCGGAAACGCTTTCGCCCGCCACTGCGCATCCTGGAAATCAATCGCCGCAGGATCGACTCCGCGCTCCAGGCCCAGGCGCTCCTGCGCACACTACAATCGGGCAACATCGTTTCCCTGCTGCTACAGGACCCCACGGGCGTCACGACCATCGTGAATATTCGGGTGCCCTGACGCCGCGCTGCGCGCGGCGTCAAGGGGCGTGACGGGCGTAGCGGGCGTACGGGCGTTTCGGGAACGGAATCGGGTTCGCTGGGCGTTGCGAGCTAAGTCGCAGCGCCCATTTGTTTTCCCGATACGCCCGTTACGCCCGAGTCGCCCGTTACGCCTGTCCTCCGTTCGTTGATGTGGTTCCAGCCCTTGGT
>JBOHRF010000739.1:0-1536 GCA_050732575.1 Longimicrobiales bacterium | reverse complement strand
CCAAGATCACCGTGGCTCCCTATCACTATTTGTGTGACGGCCAGCTCACGCGCTGCGTACCACAACCTGGCACCGACATGCGCCTCGATTCGCAGGGCGACAAGATCATGTCGCGCATGGTCTATCGAAATGTCGATGGTGTTGAGTCGATTGTGGCCGTACACTCGGTCAACACTGCGGCAGGTGCGGGCGGTGTGCGCTGGTACGAGTTCCGGCTCAACGAGCTGCGCGATCCGGTCCTGCACCAACAGGGTACGTACGCACCTGATGGCTTTTATCGCTGGATGGCCAGCCCTGCCATCGATCGCAAAGGCAACATTGGTATTGGTTATTCCTTTGGCGGAACACCAAACTTTGCCGGTCAACGTTTTGCCGGACGGCTGGCCAACGATTCACCGGGCTTGCTCACCTTCCATGAAACCGTGTTGGTGAACGGCGAGGCTGCGCAGACGAATACACTGCGTTGGGAAGATTATACCACGACGGTCATCGATCCGACCGATGACTGCACGTTCTGGTACGTCGGCGATTATCTCAAAACGGGCGCACCCAGTTATACCACCAAGATCGGAGCGTTCCGGCTGCCGGGCTGCCTGAGTGGAAACGTGAGCGGCACACTCTACTTCGATGTAAATCACAACAGCATGCGCGAGCCCAACGAACCGGGACTGGCCGGACGGGAAGTGAGCTATGCAGCGGTGCGCCGGCCGCAGGATCGGCAGCCCGGACCGGCGGGTCAGTTCACGACCGATGCGCGGGGTGATTTCCAGATCGATCTGCCAGCCGATGCCGTGTATTCCACACCGACCTACACCTTCTCCGTGAGCGCACCCACCGAGTCCAACTGGTCGCGCAGCACCAGTGGTGTGGCACACACGGATCGCGGTTCACTGCCTATGACCAACGGCGGCTACACCATCACATTGCGCGATCGTGATATTACCACGCACGCGAGCTTTGGCCTGGTTTGCACGGTGGCCAACGTGGGCGGTGCACTGCCGGCACATTGGGCATCAGAGAGTGGTCAGGCCATCCTGGCACGCAACGATCAACAGCCGGCTGAACTGCCCGCGCGAGGCGCGCGCGGCGGTGGACGCGGGCTCGGGCGCGGTGGCCCCGACGCAGGCTGGCGCACCTTGCTCAACAACTCGCGCTTTCTGGCCACTGCGAATGGCACGCAATTCGTCGTGATGCCCGGCACCTTCGAGGCGGCATACGCGCCCTTCCGTGACTGGCTCAGCGCACCCGCAACATCCAACCCATCCCACGCGCTGTCCCTGCAGCTGGCCGCAGCCACACTCGGTGTTGCGTACGACAGTCAAAACGGAAGCGCAACCGTGTTCGATTCCGTGACCCGCGAGTGGACGACCATCAGCACGCTGCTCACGCGCGTGAACGCGTTCATTGCCGAACATCCCAATCCAACCGGTGCCGATCGCCGAACCGCGGAATCCTACCGAACGGTATTGCTGGCGCTGAACAGCAACACGGCGCGCGTTACACCAGCAAGGCCAGAGGGCTGCCAGACGTAAAGGG
>JBOHRF010000738.1:0-1537 GCA_050732575.1 Longimicrobiales bacterium | reverse complement strand
TGGTTTCCAGGCCGCGCACCAGCGCGTCGTACAGCGCCTCATCACACGCGGACTGACACTGCAGCACGGCGCGATCCAGGCGGCGCAGCCGAATGGTCACACCGTGGGCATGGCCCAGGACTGCGTCTTCGATGGCGCGCAGCGCGGTGGGCTCGGCTACCGTGGCCAACAGCTCGAGTGCGAGTTCCAGCGTGGCACCGTTCGATCCGGCCGCGGGGCGGGTTGTGCGCAACGCGCTCACAATGGGCTCCAGCGTTTTTTCCGTGCCGGTGATGCGCGCTCCCGCACTGCGCAGTTGCAGCACGGCGGCCGCCACATCACCCAGTGCGGAAGGCTCCGCGTGTATGCGCTTCAGCGCTAACGCCAGGCGGCGCGTGTCACCAGCCATACGCGCGGAATCACCGAGCAGTGAGAGCACATCCTCCAGCCCGGGCAACTCCCAGAGCGTGAGCTGCCCCACACCGAGGTGTTGCAGCACCGCGGGCAGGCGCTCGGTGAGCGCGCCCGCGCCCAGCGTCTGGATGGCCGCGCGCGCCGCGCGCACGGACCGCTCGTGCGCCGGGCCTTTCTGCGCCGCAGCCACGAGTAGACTGGCCGCCACCGCGGCCAGCGCTTCCGGTGTGAGCAGTGTGGCCTGTCGTTTCATGGCCGCATCGACATCGGCATCGTGTGTTGCATACTCCAGGAAACGCACCGTGAGCAGTTGCGCCGACAGGTCGTAGATCCACGTGACGGATACGGGCACGGCATCGATGGCATTCTGCAATTCACGCAACGCCTGCACATCCTCCGGCGTCAGCGTGAGTGCCTGCTGCGCGGCGTGCACGGCCTCGACCGCGGCTTCCGCCAGCAGGCGCGTTGCTGCATCACTCTTGACCAACGGTTGCAAGTCCGCCGCCGCGCGCAACACCCCGGCCGCGCGGCCCACCGCGCGCGTGCGGCCGCGCCCGAACTGTGCGTCGAGATAGGTTTGCAGCGGCGCGGGCGCGTGGGCGGGCAGCGCAAGCGATGCACCTGCCAGCTCGCGCCTGAAACGTACGAGCAGCATGAGCACGCGATCCAGCTCGGCTGCCCGCGCCAGCTGGTGAATCAACAGCACGATGAGGCGTGGCTCGACCTTGCGTTGCGCCGCCAGCAATACATCGGCGGCAGCCACACACCACGCGTGCAGAGCCGCCGCGCCCGCCGCGGCCGCATGCTCCAGGAATTGCGCCGCGACCAGGTCACTGCCTTCACGCTCCAGCAACGCGACCAGCACTTCCGCAATGGGCCGCGCCTGCAGCCGCTTCTCCAGCTCGGCGACTTCGACCTGTGCTTCCGCCTGCTCGGCCCGGGCAATGAGCCGCACCGCCTCCATGGCCAGGCCGCGATCGAGCTTCTCCGCAAAGTCGGCCAGGCGAACCAGGCGCGTCGCTTCGGCCGCCAGATTGTCACCAATCTGCGCGATGCGGTCGTACAGCTCGTGCGCGCGGAACAGCGGCTCGGGCGCGCGCGCAAAGTCGGTCAGTCGACTCGCCACCGTGGGCGGCAGCTCCGC
>JBOHRF010000737.1:0-1545 GCA_050732575.1 Longimicrobiales bacterium | reverse complement strand
CTCCAGCGGTTCGTGCGCAGGAATCACGACTGGTTGGCCGGCTTCCTGATGCGACACGCACACAGGTAGAAGGTATCCTCGAGGCCGCGCGCGCGGCTGGATTGCCCACCGAACCGCTGGTGGACCGCGTGCTGGAAGGCGCTGCCAAGCGCGCACCTGCTGATCGCATCATGGCCGCCATTACGCGTCTGCGTGATGAATTGCGCGTGACCCGCGAAGCGTTTGGTGAGACCGCAACAACTGCAGAGCTCACGGCCGGCGCCAGCGCACTGCGCGCCGGTGCTACGCGCCAGGATCTGGCACGCTTGCATAGCCTGCGGCCTGGCCAGAAGCTGACCGTTGCGGCTGGTGTGCTGGCCGACCTGGTGGCCGCCGGCGTGCCCGCTGATACAGGCATTGCCGCCGTCCTGGCGCTCGCGCCCAATGCGCGCGACGCCGACTACGTTGCGTTCCGCCGCAATGTCGAACGGGATATTGCGCTCGGTGCCTCACCCGCTGCGTCCATCGGCGCTCGTTTGTTGGCCGCTGCCGATTTCACTGAAGCGATGAACAGCGTGCCTGGATCGACGAACTCGCCGCTGCGTAAACGGAAACCATAGTGTCACGCCCCGTGTGATTGGCTGCTGCCTGCGAGCCGCAGCAGCCATCGTTCTCTGGGGCTGCTGCTTCGGATCGCCGCTGCTGGGCCAGTCTGCGGCGACCCTGGGCATGAGTGCATCTATCGTAGAATACGACGGCTTCCTCTCATCCGGAGCCGCCACGCTCACGCCTGCCTTTCGTTTCGATACGCCCAACCTTTCCCTCGGCGCTCAGGGCAGCTGGACCGTCTTCGAAAGCGGCAACTCCATCATCCAGGCTACGGGAGCCGCCGCCTGGCTCACACAACTGAGCGAACGGTGGCGCCTGGAATTGGCCGGTGCAGCCGGCGTCTCGCGCTACGCCGAACAGGGCGGTGCAGCGCACGTCCAGGCCCGCGGCCGATTTCACTACTCGGGTGTGTTCACGGGCACCTGGGTCAGCGCAACTGCAGGCGCACTGGACAACGCGGGTGAAATGCCGGTCGAGCTGTCGGTGGGAGCCTGGAGCGTGCGCAGCCGCTTCGCGTTCGTGGGAACGCTGACCGCCACCTGGCTGGGTGACGACCATCACCTGGACATCCTGGGTGCTACTCGCTGGACGGGTAACATCTGGGAACTGGAGGCGCGCATGGGTGCGCGCACCTGGACGCAAAGCGGTAATGATGTAGGTGATGCACAAACGGGTATGTACGGCGAAGTGTCCGCGCTCGTGCCCATGGGCCCACGCATTGCCCTCGCCTTGAGCGCCGGGAAATATCCCTCCGATCCCGTACGCAGCGTCCTGGCCGCACAGTACTTCACGGCAGGACTCCGGCTGACGCTGGCAGGTGCTGACCAGGCGCGCGCGCCGCTGGTTGCCGTTCCGCTGGTCCTGGCCGCGCGGGACAGCGCGTCCTCGGAAGACGCGGGACCGGCCCGACTCGAGATTGCGCTATTGGGTCAGCAGCATGTGCTGCGCGTGCACGCC
>JBOHRF010000736.1:0-1546 GCA_050732575.1 Longimicrobiales bacterium | reverse complement strand
GTCCCCTCCCAGCACCAGGTCACTGACCATGAGCGTATCACCCGCATACGCGGGTACACGAATCAGCTCGGTGCGCGTGGCGCCATTGTTGTCGTGCTCGAGATTACGCACGACCAGCCGCAGGAACGCGTGGTCGGTGGGCGCGGCGCGAACCAGCGCATGCCGGCTCAAGCGGTCTCCCTTGGCCAGCGGCTCAGCCAGCAGGAAGCTGATGGTATCCGCCGAATGGGTCACGGTCTGGCGCGCAGTGTCGATCACGGCTAGCTGCAGCGCAAGCGTGTAGCGCAGCTGGCCGGTTGCGGTGCGCGTAGAGAGAATGGAATCGGAGAGCAGCGCAATGGGTGCAAGCAGGTCGGTCGTGCCGGCGCGGCCACGGAACGAGAGCAGGTCGAAGTTCAAGGGGATGCGCCGGCTGATGTTCGGGCTGTGCGTTTCCGTGCTCAGTGCCGACCGGGCCCAATCGCGCATGCGCTCCCGCGTGTCGGCGTCACACGAGTGAATGTCGAACGACTGTACTTCGAATTCCGGGGGGAATTCCAACCCGCAGGGTATGGTATAGGGCAGGTAGTAGTCGGGCGCGTCCAGGCAACGTACCAGGGCAAACGCGCGCATTCCGGCTTCCGTCTGGTAGGCCCACACCTCGGCACGCGGACCGGCTTTCTCCGCGGCTGGCATTCCCAATCGAGTGCCGCTGGCGCCGCCCAGTGTGGTCGCGCCCAATCGGCTGCGTCCTGTCCAGGTCGTCAGTTCGCGACAGGCGGCCGAGTTCCGTCCAATCGATGGCGTTACGCTGATCTTCCAGGGCGCGCCGTGGCGCACGTACAGCTGACCGCGCGCATCGATGGGCAGCGTCATGGCTTCCCAGACGACATTTTCCTGGCGCGCCGGTCCGCCTCTCAGGCGCGGATAGAAATCGAGGGCAACAGCCAGCCGGCGATAGTGCTCGGCCAATCGCTCCGCTACGGTCACTCCGCCCAGTGCGGCGCGCACGTTCCAGAAATCGCGCATCAACACTTTGCGCTGGTCCAGCGCTGCGCGGCTAAAGCGCACTGTGTCAGCCGGTGTTGCCAGTGGCCGCAACTCCTCGAACAGCCGCTCGGCAAATCCCGGAGAGGCGCGCTCGACTGCGGCAAAATACTGCCGTGCGCCTTCTGCTTCTTTGCCAGGATAGCGGAAAAGCGCAAGCGCATGCGCGTGCAGAGCAAACGGGTTGTCCGGCTCGGCGCGCGTTGCACGTTCGCTGGCCGCAATGGCGCCCACGGGATCGTTGAACTGGGCCAACACTCTGGCCAATACCAGGGACGCTGCGGGATCAGAGGTGGCGGTTACCGCGCGCTGCAGCGTAGTCCGTGCACGCTGCAGCTCCTCGTCTTCGAGCAATTGCAGCGCGATCTCTCCATAGATCGCGGCCGCCCCGGCGTGCAGCGAGTCCAGCTCGAGCGCACGCTCTGCCGCACGACGCGCCCGCGCGCGCGCGTCCAGCCCCAGCTCCTTGGCCCAGGACCGGCCGGTGGCGCGCAACTCAGGCCCGTTCGACTGCACGTCG
>JBOHRF010000735.1:0-1553 GCA_050732575.1 Longimicrobiales bacterium | reverse complement strand
GTAGCCGGTGGCGCGGTGTCACCTTCGATGCCGGTCACTGCGATGTGTGCGGTCATGATGGCATCGATGCCGGCCGTGACGGCGTGGCGGAACGGCGCCAGCTCCACGGAATCGAGGCGCGCGCGATTGGCGCGGATGGCTGGCAACGCCAGGTGTGAATCTGTGTCCGTGTCGCCGTGCCCGGGGAAATGTTTGCCTGTGGTCAGCAGCCCGCCTCCCTGTGCACCGCGGATGTAGGCGGCCCCAAGCCGTGCCACCAGCGCGGGATCTTCACCAAACGAGCGCGTATTGATGATGGGGTTGGCCGGATTCGAATTCACATCCAGCACCGGACCGAACGTGATGTGCACGCCCACAGCACGTGCTTCCCGCGCCAGCACGCGGCCCAGCTCGTAGGCCAGTGAGTCCGATCCGGTTGCGCCCAGACCCATAACCGGCGGGAATTCCGTGCCGCCACCCTGCGGCAGCAGATGCGGGAACGAATAGATCCCGCTCATGCGCATGCCCGGACCGTTTTCCATGTCCGAGCCGATCAGGAGTGGCACGCGCGCGCGGCGTTGCAACTCGTTCAGCTTGGCCGCGTAGCTGAGCGGCAAACCCACCGAGACCACAAAGCCGCCCACACCGGATTCCTGCACCAGCGTCGCGATCGAATCAAAGCGCTCGGATCCAACGGCCAGGTAGTCGCCGCCGATCCAGGGCATGATCAGCTGCCCGGCTTTTTGCCGAACCGTCAGCGAAGCGAGCGTGCGCTCGACCCAGCTGGCGTTTGCGGATGTTCGTGCGTTTGGTTGCGAAGGCGCGGATGCGCAGGCCAGGAGCAAACAACAAGCGAGTAGGCCGGAGAGCCTCCTCGCGAATGGCAACAATCTGTTCACGTTCTCGCTCTACTTTTCGTTAACGCTCACGGCTGTTATGGCAACGGCCGTGAACGTTAACGAGAGCGAGAACGTGAACGTGATTGAACTCGGATCTACCGTGCATTGGGATTACCGTTCAGCCCGTTGCTGTCCATGGGCCAACACTCATCGCCACCGTACGCGCGTGCCAGGCCCGGCATCGTGCCCCTGGGCCAGCCATCGATCTGGTACAGTTTCTTGTAGCGGCGCAGATCGCCCACGCGGTAGCCAGGGAGATAGAAGTCGCGCTTGCGTTGCTCCAGCAGCTCGGTGCGCAAACTCTGCCATGCTGGTACCGCCGCTGTAGTTGGTCTGGCCACGCACGGCGCGCCACTCATTGATGAACCCAAGGGCAGCGGGCGCCATGCCACCCGCGCCGCCCGCCAGGCTCGCTTCCGCGATCTGATAACGCGCTTCCAAACCGGAAGCAAAACGCACGGCAGTTGCCTCATCGAACAGCTCGCCGGGCGCATCCGCTCTCCAGCCTGAGTAGAATGATGTCTGCGGCGGTCGGTAAACCCTGCCTGCGCCCGTCGGACATGGTTTCCAACGTAGTGTGCCGAGGAATGCGCTGGTCCTACAGCGCGAACGTAGTTTCGTACGCCAGGTCCAGCTTGCCCGCTTTGTCGCCTGCCCCACGTCTCCCCCTACGAC
>JBOHRF010000734.1:0-1567 GCA_050732575.1 Longimicrobiales bacterium | reverse complement strand
ACGTACAAGTGAGCCTGCCTTGGAAGGTGGTGTTAACGGCGCGCGCAGCGCCGCCGCGCCCGCGAGCGCAGCGAAGCGCGCCCACGAATGTGCGCCCGGCGGCGCAAGCCGCCGCGCCCCTCGAGGCTACCGCTACGCGGCCGCCTCGAAATCCGGAGCAATCAATGACTTGAACAGCGCAAACAACTCGGGGTCGAGGATCTTCCCGACATCCCGCTCCATGACGCGCAGTGCATCGGCGCGAGAGAGCGCGGGTCGGTAGCTGCGCGCGGTGGTAAGCGCGTCGTAGACATCAGCGACGCAGAGGATGCGCGCGGTGATGGGAATGTCCTGACCGGCCAGACGATCGGGGTAGCCGGTGCCATCCCAGCGTTCGTGGTGGTTGCGCACCATGGGTCGGATGTTCCATGGGAAATTGAGCGCGGCCACGATTTCATCACCGACCACGGTGTGACGCTGCATGAGCGCCCACTCTTCATCCGTGAGCTTGCCTGGCTTGTTGAGCACTTCTTCGGGCACAGCGGTCTTACCGACATCGTGCAAATAGCCGCCCATGCGAAACCACTTGAGGTCACGGCCGTCGAAGCCAACGGCCTGAGCCAGGCGACAGGCATAGTCGGCCACGCGCTCGCAGTGACCGGCGGTGTAGCGATCCTTGGATTCAATGGATTCCGCCCATTGCGCCACTACGCGCAGATAGGTCTGCTCCAGGCGATCGAGGCGAGACTCGATGTCGAGCAAATCGGCGCCGGCGTGCAGATCGAGGAACAGTGCGTGTGCGCGGTTGAGCCGGTGCAGCGCATCCGTATTGCGCGCCGCCTCGAGGTCGACGATCGCCCATTCGCTGAGTGACTCGGCCTCGAGCAGTCGGTCTTCGGCAATGCCGGCCAGATCGACGGCGGCTTCGAAGTGGGCATCGGCCAGGCCGGGCCGCTGCATCTCACGGTAAAGCACGCCATAGAACTTGTACGTTTCGCCGAGCGAACCGCGGGCATCGAGACGGGTGAAGATCTCGAATGCGCGATCGCAGCATTCGCGCGCGCGCGCGAACGCACGTCGTTTGAGGTACAACTCCGCGCGGTTCAGCTCGACCATGCCGAGCAATCCCGTATCGCGCAGCCGGTCGGCCAGCTCGAAAGCCTCATCGAAACAGGTCTCGGCGGTTTCCCATTGACCAAGGTCGACGTAGGCCATGCCGAGATTGTTGAGGGATAGAGCGCAGGCGGCATCATCGCCCAGCCGGCGCAGGCGAGCGTGCGCGGAACGGTAGCTGGTGATGGCGACATCGACCTGGCCGCGTGTATTGGCCAGCGTGCCCAGGTTCTGATCGATCATGGCGGCCAGTCGCTCATCACCGGCTTCGGCGGCCAGCTGACGGGCCTCGGTATAGAGCCGTTCCGCGTCCTGCACCTGGCCGCGATGCTGGGCCACGATGGCCTGGCAATTCAACGCGCTGGCTACGTGCTGGAACAACGCGTTGGCCTGGGCTATGTGAAGACTGGTTCCGTACGCTTCGGTGGCCAGGTCGAGATTGCCGCGCTGGCGGTGCACGGTTCCGATCCAGCGC
>JBOHRF010000733.1:0-1577 GCA_050732575.1 Longimicrobiales bacterium | reverse complement strand
GGCCGATCTGTTGCGCGTGTTGCAGAAGCAGGCGGTGGAAATCTCGCGGGCTACCTCTGCGTTCACGGTGCAGGTGCCGGTGCGGCGCGGGCGCGGCGGGGGCCGGGGTGGTGCCGACTCCACGATTACGCGCGCGAGTCAGGACAATGCGGGCGCAACACAGGATAGCGCGCGCGCACAGCGCACGGAGGCGCGCGAGTTTCCGGCGGGCAGCTACATCGTGCGCATGGACCAGCCCTACTCGCGCATTGCCGATGCATTGCTCGACTACCAGTACTGGGCGCCTAGCGATCCGCAGCGCAATCCGTACGATGACACGGGCTGGACCTTCCCCGAGGGATTTGGCGTGCAGGCCGTACGCGTGCTCGATGTCAAAGTGCTGGATGTGCCCGTGCAGCGCGTGCAGGGCGCGGTGCGGGCAAATGGTGGCGTCACGGGCAGCGGCAACATCTTCGCCATCAATCACAATGCCGACAATGCGTTGGCCACGCTTCGCTATCGATTCAAGGACGCGGATTTCCAGGCCGCGGAAGAGCCGTTCGAAACGAACGGCCAGAAGTTCAGACGCGGCTCGTTCGTGATTCGCAACGTACCTGCTGCGGATCTGGACCGCGCGGCCCGTGAGCTGGGCATCAACGTCCATGCACTTTCGGCCGCACCCAGCGTGAGGATGCATCCGACGCGCGCCGCGCGCGCGGCCATTTTGCACACCTGGACCAGTACGCAAACAGAAGGCTGGTGGCGGCAGGCCTTCGATGCGCTGCAGATCCCGTTCAGCTACATCAGCGTGCAGGAAGTGGCAAAGGATGCGGATCTGAACTCGAAGTACGATGTGATCGTGTTCCCACCATCGGGCGGCTCGATCCTGGAAGGCATGCCCATGTGGCGCAATCCCATGCCCTGGAAGAACTCGCCGGAAACGCCCAACATCGGCACCTGGGCGCAGACCGATGACATGCGTCCCGGCCTTGGATTGCAGGGACTCCTGAACCTGCAAAACTTCGTGAAACGTGGGGGTGTGCTGATTGGCGTCACCAACACGGCCGAGTTTGCCATTACAAACGGTTTGACCAACGGTGTCAGCGCCAATGAGGCACGTGCGCGCTCCGTGGTCGGTTCGCTGTTGCGCTCCAGGATCGTGGATGAAACGAGTCCCATCGTGTATGGCATAGCCGACAGCCTGGCCATCTACAGCGATGATGGTAGCAGCTTCAGCGTCAGCAACATGCGCGGTGGTGGACGCGGGGGTGGCGGTGGTGGTGGTGGCGCAGCGGGCGGCGCGCCCAGCCGGCCCACGGGCCGCGGCACACCGGACGACGTGGACGCGCCCCAGGGTCGGGCTGCCCTCGATGCGCGCTTCCAGGCGCCGCCGCGACCCACCGTGCAGCCCTGGCAGGCTACACCCATCACGGACGAGCAGCTGCGCAATCCGCTCAACGTGATCCCGCCCGAGCAGCGCCCGCGCGTGGTACTGCGTTTCAGCGATCAGCGCGATCTGCTGGTCTCCGGCCTGCTGGATGGCGGCGGCGACATAGCCCAACGACCCGTAGTGATCGACGCACCACTCGAACGCGGAC
>JBOHRF010000732.1:0-1578 GCA_050732575.1 Longimicrobiales bacterium | reverse complement strand
GCCGCGCCTCTTCCACCACACCCACAATGCGCGCACATGGAATCGAATCCGCGCCAATGATGAGGCATTGGCCTATGGCATCCTGGTTGGGCCAGAGCGTGTTAGCCATGACCGTGTTCACAATGGCCACGCGCTCACTGCCTGCGCGATCGTGGGCGCCGAAATAGCGGCCACGAAGCAAGTCGATGCCCAGCGTTTCCAGGAAACCGGCTTGAATGGCAGCGACATAAGGTCCGCCGCCGGGCATGCTTGGAATGGAATCGCGACCGGGCACACGCAGGTAGATGCCGAACGAGGTATTGAACGGTGTGCCGACCGCGGTACTGGCGCTCGCCACGGCCGGCATGGCACGCACTTGCTCCAGTGCGCGATCCCAGAACGAATTGCTGTAGATGCGCCAGGCCTCTAACTCATCCGTAGTGCGTACGCGCGCCGTGCCTGGTGCCTGCGCTGGTGCACTGACCGGCGTGGGCCAGATCCCGTCAACATGCAGGACTCGATCCGGCTCCAGTCCGAGATCGAGGTGGTGCACGTTCCACAAGCTGCGCACAAACAGACCGGCGCCTACCAGCAGCACGACCGAAAGTGCACACTGCGCAGTGGTGAGTGCACCGCGCACGCGCGAGCGGCGTCCGCCACCTTCACGTACACCCGTCTTGAGCGCCATGCTCATGTCGGCCAGTGCCGCCTGTAGTACAGGGATGAAACCGATCAGCAGTCCGGTCAACAGTGCTGCCAGCGCGCTGAAGCCCAGCACGCGTGCGTGCACAGGTGGCTCCGACCAGTGCACGTTGGGCAACAAAAGCAGGCGCATGAAATGACCGCCCCAATACGCCACAGCCAGTCCGGCCACTGCGCCCATGCCGGCCAGTACAAAACTCTCCGTCAGCATCAGCCGGATGAGACGCCACCGCGATATGCCCAATACCACGCGCACCGCGATCTCGCGGCGGCGGCGTAGTGCCCGCGCCAGCAGCAGGTTGGCTACGTTGGCGCACGCAATCAGCAGCACGATGGCCGAAACGCCGATCAGCCAGCGCGCCACTATAAGCTCGGTAGGCTCCTTGCCCGTTGAGCTGTACCGCAAGGGCCGCAGCGACAGCACGGCCGTCTTCCAATTGGTCAAATCGGCCGGATACACGGCGCGCAATACGCGCGTGGCATCGGCACCGGCCGCTTCTGCTGAAACACCCGGTTTTAGCCGCGCCACCACGGTCATCCACTGCGCGCGCCAGGTAGTGGGCCAATCGTCCCGCACGCGCGTGAACACCGACATGGGTGCCCACAGATCCACAGGCAGGAGCGATACACCCGTGTAGTTGCGGGGCGCTACGCCAATCACCGTGAATTGCTGCGCGCTCAACTCAACGGTGCGACCAATGATGTCAGCTGCGCCCTGAAAACGACGCTGCCACAGCTCGTGGCTCAGTACTACCACGGGCTCGCTGGCAAAGGGTCGGTCCTCCACTTCGTTGAAGAACCGACCGCGCTGCGCGCTCACACCCGTTAGCGGGAAATAATCCCACGTCACCACACCAACCTGAATCCGCTCGGAAGCGGCGCCCCGACCCAGGGTCT
>JBOHRF010000731.1:0-1582 GCA_050732575.1 Longimicrobiales bacterium | reverse complement strand
CGTGACGACGTGATGGCCAGGGTCAATCGCATGCTCAGCGGCTACAGCATCTATTTGCGATCGGGCGGCGGCCGCCGGGTCGGCAACGCGCACATGGGCGGACCCAGCACCACACTCACGCTGGACGATGTGCGCGCCATCGATCGCGAACTGAAAAACGTAGTACTGGCAGATCCGATCCAGTTTGGCGGCACGCGCGAAGTGGTATACGGCAATACCAGCCGGCCCATCCGCGTGGAAGGACATTCCGAGGCCGCGCGCATCATGTGGAACCGGTCCGTGACCAGCGGCGAGTATTTCACGGCCCGAGATGTGGCCAGCGCGGCGCGGGTGGCGCTGGTGGGTGAAGTCGTGGTGCGCGAGCTGTTCGGCGGGCGCGATCCGATCGGTGAGCTGATCCGCATGGGCACGGTGCCCTTCCGCGTGGTGGGCGTGCTGGAGCCGGCTGGTGTGGATCCGCACGGCATCAACAAGGACAACGAGATCATTGTGCCCATTACCACGTTGATGCAGCGAGTGCTCAATGTGGACTACATCCTGGCCGCCAAGCTGGGTCTGCAACCCGGCGCCAACATTGACGCCACGGTCACTGAGATCACGGAAGTCCTGCGCCGCCGCCACGCGCTCGGGCCCGACCAGTTCAATGACTTTGCCATGTTCACGCCCCGACAGGTGCAGCAGGCCGTGGAATCTGCCAATCGTGTGTTCACGTTGTTCCTTCCGCTGGCCGCCGCGCTTTCCATTCTGGTCGGTGGTCTGGTCGTGGCCAACCTGATGCTCCTGACCGTCAACGATCGGCGCGCCGAAATTGGATTGCGCAAGGCGATGGGCGCGCGCCCGCGCGACATCCGCTTGCAATTCCTGGTCGAATGCGCTGCCATCACCGGACTGAGCGGGTTGTGTGCCGTTGTGGTTGGCTACTTCATTCTGCAGGGCCTTGATCAGGTGCTGCATACACCTGCGAACGTGCCCTGGGGTACCGGCGGACTCGGCGTAGCCATTGCCCTGACCGTGGGCATTGTGGCCGGCATCATGCCCGCGCAACGCGCTGCGGCACTCGATCCGGTGCAATCACTGCGCTGATCGATGCGCATTGCAAAGAACCTCCGTCTCTCGCTGCAGGCTCTCGCCGTACATCGGCTGCGTGCGGCGCTGGCCGTGGCAGGCGCCGCGGTGGGCGTCGCGGGCGTCGTTGCACTCACCGCAGTGGGCACGGGCGCGCGTAATGCCGTCATCCGTCGTATCGAAGCACTGGGTCGTAACATGATCGTCATTACGCCCGGCCAGGCCGATGCGCTGCCTGGTCGCGCGCGCCAGGGCGAGGGCTCCGTGCAGAATCTGCGCCTTGATGATGCACACGCCATCCTGCGCGGCACCGCTGCCATCAGACGAGCGGCGCCCGCCCTGGACGGTGGTATGTCGGCCAAGTTCGGACGCATCATGACACCCGTGACCGTGCTGGGCACAACACCCGATTGGCGCGCCATCCGTCAGTTCGACATCGCACAGGGACGGTTCTTCACGGACGATGAGAATGCCGCGCGCGTGCGGGTGGCCGTTCTGGGCGCCGACGCGCGCAACA
>JBOHRF010000730.1:0-1583 GCA_050732575.1 Longimicrobiales bacterium | reverse complement strand
GGGATGGCACGCGGACGGACCGGACCGCTCCAGTGGCAGCGGCCAGTGGCCGAACGTTCCGCGCGGTCTCGATAGGTTGGGCGCATACCTGCGGAGTGGCTTCCGATGGCGCCACGTATTGCTGGGGACGCAATGCATCAGGCGAGCTCGGCGACGGATCTACCATCGGTCGAACCGAACCAACACCGGTCGCGGGCGGATATCGCTTCACGTCGCTCGAGTCGGGCAGCGCACACACCTGCGGAATTACGAGCGCCGGCACGGTGTTGTGTTGGGGTCAGAACACGTTCGGCCAGCTGGGCAGTGAGGGAACCGAAAATAGTTCGGTGCCCGTGCCCGTGTTGCCCTCCGACTTTTTCACTGCCATTGCGTTGGGCAGCGTACACAGCTGCGCGCTGGCGCGCGATCGCTCGGCTCGTTGCTGGGGGCGCAATACGTACGGCCAGCTCGGTGATGGGACCGTAGAGGACCGTCCCTGGCCCACGCCCGTTACGGGCGGCCACCGTTTCAACGCGTTGTACGCCAGCGGCGCGCACACGTGTGGTAGCTCTGATGGCGCCACGTACTGCTGGGGCTACAACAGCGATGGTCAGCTGGGCAACGGAACTCGCACCAATCAGACACGGCCGGTTGCCGTCACCCGTCAATGAAGAAAGGCATGACTCGCAGGAATTGCGTACGCCTTTTTTGGTTGACGGCGATGATGGCGCCGTTCGGCATTACCGCGCAGGAACCGCAGCCGATTCCGCCTTTGATGCGAAGCCAGCCCACTCTGTCCTGGGGCGGATGTCCCGCTAGCGAAAAGGCGGCCAGTGTAACTCCCGCGCAGCGCCAGGATGCGGAGCGACTGGCCGAAGCGGCCACGCAAGCCGCACTGCTCGGCGACAAGGCGGCTGTACTCGATCTACTCACGCGCGCTGCCCAGGCCGACCCGACCGTGCCTGGCATTGCGTACCGCGCGGCACGTGCGCTGGATGAAAATGAACGCTCCAAAGACGCGCTCGCCTTGTATTGCCGGTATCTCTTACTTGTCCCCGATGCCGCCGATGCTACGGAAGTCCGAGAGCGTGCGCGCGTGTTGGGCTCGCCGCAGACGTTCGCCGTGCCGGCCGTGGCGGCACGCGCATTCGAGACCGGCATCTATATGTATGATGCGGGCAAGCTGGCCGAGGCAGAGGCCTCATTCGAACAGGCCAGCGAGTCAGCCCGCCAATGGAATGCGCCCATATTCAACCGCGCGGTGATCCGGCTCAAGCAGGGCCGTACCAGCGCCGCCATGGATGACCTGCGCCGTTTTCTGGAAATGAGTCCCGGCTCTGCGGAATTCAATTCGGTGTTGGATCTTCTCGCCACACTCCGTCGAGCGGCGCCGCAATACAGCGCAAGTGGTGCGTTGCTCAAGGGACTGCTCGTGCCAGGACTGGGTCAGCTCACCACCGGACGCACGGGTAGAGGATTCATTTACCTGGGCATTGCAACTGGAGCGCTGGCGGCTGGCATTGGGGTAACACGGCTGGATGTGGACTGTCTTTCGCCACCCGTCAACGGACAATGTCCGTCCGACCGGATAGCCAGCGCAGAAG
>JBOHRF010000729.1:0-1606 GCA_050732575.1 Longimicrobiales bacterium | reverse complement strand
TCGATGAGATGCGGCATCTGCGGCCCGGCATGCGCGAATTCCAGGCGCGCAAGGGCGAGCCCATCGAGGACCCGCACAATCCACAGCTGAACGAGTTGGCGCGCAGCAATGACCTGCGTGACATCTATCAACACATCTCCGCGCTGAGTGGTGCCGACCCACTGGCCGCGATTTGCCTGTCCGGCGGCGGCATCCGCAGCGCCACGTTCAATCTGGGTGTGATCCAGGGACTGGCCCGGCTCGGATTGCTCGATCGCTTCGACTATCTCTCGTCCGTTTCGGGCGGCGGCTTCATTGGCGGCTGGCTCAAGGCGTGGATCCGCCGAGACGGCACGGCGCGCGTGGTCAACGAACTCGATGGACGCACGCCCCCCGAACATCCGCTCAAGCCCGAGCCTCGTCCGGTCGATCGACTGCGCGAGTACAGCAACTATCTGACACCGCGGCGCGGTCTGCTTTCCGGCGACACCGGCGCAGTGGCGGCCATTGTGCTGCGCAACCTGCTGCTCAACTGGCTGGTCGTGGTGCCCGTATTCATGGCCGCCATCGCGCTGCCGCAGATCTACTACCTGAGCATTCAGCTGGGGTTGGGACCGTCGGCCGCGCCCTGGATCCTGGGCCTTTCGATTGGGCTCGGTCTTGCCACATCGATCGCCACGCACCGCTTCCGTCGGCCCAAATACGAGCGCAAAGGCGGCACCCCCATCTTGCTGGGCGTCGTCCTGCCTTTCGTGGCCGCGGCCAGTCTGCTGAGTTTGGGCGCCGCGTGGCTCAACTGGAGCGGACAGTTCTCCTGGTCGCTCATCATCTTCGCATTTCTCTGGTGCATCCTGATTCCATTGGCGGGCTGGGCACTGCGCGAGCCGTTCT
Source organism: Longimicrobiales bacterium (assembly GCA_050732575.1). GTDB lineage: Bacteria > Gemmatimonadota > Gemmatimonadetes > Longimicrobiales > RSA9 > JBBDWZ01. The sequence goes on along the minus strand of JBOHRF010000729.1, from coordinate 736 downwards.
GGACGCTCGAGCACGGGCAACATTTTCCACTGCGCGAACTGCTGGCCATGATCGGATCAGGAGCGGTGGCCACGGTGGTTTTCCTGTTGTTCGCACTCAATGCGTATCCCTTCCTGGAAGACCGGCCCATCCTGTACGCGCTGCTCAGTGTGCCTCTGCTCATCGGCATCTATTTGCTGGCCCGTGCACTCTTCGTCAGCATGGCCGAAACGCGCCTGCCCAAGGGCGGGAGTGCGCCACCACTGGCCGGTGCCCATGAAGACCTGGATCGCGAGTGGTGGGCGCGCCTATCAGGCTATCTGCTCCTGATTGCGCTGAGCTGGATCGTACTCATGGGCATAACACTGCTCGGCTGGCATTACGTGCACCGCTACCTCGGCTCCTATGCCATGGAAGCGATGTCCGGCGCAGGCATTCTCTCCGGTTTGGTCGCCGTGCTGCTGGGAAAGAGTGGCCAGACCGGCTCCGGTCGTGAGGGTGGCGGCAAGAAATCGGCAGCGCCCATGAAGACGCTGTCACTGGCCACCGCGGCACCGCTCTTCTGCGCCGTGGTCGTGTTGGTCCTGGCCCAACTCAATGCGCTGCTCGCGCGCGCGCTCACCGGCAATGCCACACTGCTGGACGTGCCCGATAGTCTGCAGCGGCACGAAACGGCTACCGTGGCGGGCAGTGATCTGACCCTCTTCCTGCTGCTGGCTGCGGTGCTGCTCGGCTTTGGCTTTCTCATGGGCCGCGC
>JBOHRF010000728.1:0-1625 GCA_050732575.1 Longimicrobiales bacterium | reverse complement strand
CTGGTCGGACGTGCGTGCTGGCACGCAAATCGGGATGTTCCGCATGCTCGTGAATGGCAAGCTGGCCGTAACCGAGCTCATGTTGATCGAGACGGCCGGTGACTCCACCAGTTTCACGTTCCAACACTTCGGCTCGCGTCTGCGCCCGCTCGATGCCAAACCGCTTGTGTACCGCCAGACAGCGGGCGATGTTGGCTCCCTCCAGTTCGAAGCCAGCGAGCGCATCGCCAACCGGCCTCGCCTGATCGAGTATCGCAAGCAGGATGATGGCCTGCGCCTGACCATCACGGGCTGGTCTGATGCCGGTCCGCCCAGTGTGGATGGTTACGCGCTGCGGCCCTGTTGAGCCTGGCGGATCCAGACTGGTGGGCCAGTCTGTACCGCGCGACGCACAGCTCGAAGTTTTCACCAAGGAAACGATACCGACCGGTTTCCGTATGGCACTCCGCCGACGCTGACGAGTTGCTGGCTCAGTTTGACGGCGCCGTAGAGGGACCCACGCCCGGGCCCAAAACGCTGGAGGAGCTGGGACAGTGGCTGGGCTGGTCGCAAGAAGACATACGGCAGGTCAAGGAAGAGTGGAGGAAAAGGTTCGGCGAACACCCGCCCGATGATTGCGGGTCGTCAACAGCGGATTAGCGATAGCCTGCTGCCTGCAGCTCGAACAACTCCGCGTATCGACCGCGCTGCGCCAAAAGTTCATCGTGCGTGCCCATCGCTTCGATCTGGCCATCCGCCAAAACGAGAATACGATCCGCCATGCGCACACTGGAGAAGCGGTGCGAGATGAGCACGGCCGACTTGTCGTGACTCAGCTCCTTGAAGCGCTGGAAGACTTCGTACTCGGCGCGTGCGTCCAACGATGCGGTCGGCTCGTCCAGGATGAGGACCTGCGCATCGCGCATGTAAGCGCGCGCAATGGCGATCTTCTGCCACTCGCCGATCGATAGATCGACGCCGCTGCGGAATCGCTTGCCTATGATCTGCTCGTAACGATCCGGCAGCCTGGCAATCACTTCATCGGCCAGGCTGCGCCGGGCTGCGGCTTCGATGCGCGTGCGATCGGACAGGGCATCGATGCGGCCGACCGCAATATTCTCCGCGGCGGTGAAGTGGTAGCGCACAAAGTCCTGGAAGATCACACCCACGTTAGCGCGCAGCGCATCCAGGTCATACGCGCGCAGATCGTGACCGTCCAGCAGGATCTGCCCCTCATCGGGATCGTAGAGCCGGGCCAGTAGTTTGACCAGCGTTGTCTTGCCCGCGCCATTTTCACCTACCAGCGCCAGTACTTCCCCTGTGCGCAGCTCGAAGCTCAGGTGACGCACGGCCCAACGCTCGGCGCCAGGATAACGGAAGCCCACATTCTCGAATCGAATCCCTTGCTCTATGGCAGCGGGAAAGGCGCGCGCGTTCGGAGGTGATGCGATGCGCGGCACGATGCGGAAGAAGGAAAACAGGTCGTCCAGATACAGGGCCTGTCCGGTCAGACTCGAAATGCGATTCAGAAAACCATCCAGCAGTCCGCGCAGCCGGCTGAATGAGCCCGCCAGGAACGTGAGATCACCAATCGTCAGTTGACCGGCCACGGTTCGCCACGCCAGGTAGGCATAGGCAACGTAGTA
>JBOHRF010000727.1:0-1625 GCA_050732575.1 Longimicrobiales bacterium | reverse complement strand
CCGAGTCAGTTTCCCGCTCCCGACCCCCGTTGCGGTCCTGCCCCTCTCGGTTTCAACTTCGAGCCACCACTCAAAACCGGACCCCGACGTTGGACCCTGCGCGCTGGGACCGAATCAACGAGCTGTTCCACGGCGCTCTCGAACGTGAGCCGCGCGATCGGGACTTGTTTCTGCGCGCGGCTTGTGCGGATGACGCGAGCCTGTACCACGAGGTGCACGCGTTGCTGGCAGCGGAGGCGGCTGCGCAGAGGGCGCTGGGTGGGATGGTGAGTGATGCGGTCACGAGTTTGCTGGACACGTCGATGGAAGGCAAACCGGTGGGCCCGTATCGCGTGGTGCGCGAGATCGGTCATGGCGGCATGGGTGCTGTGTATCTGGCCGAGCGTGTGGACGGACAGTTCGAGCAGCAGGTAGCGCTCAAGCTCATCAAGCAAGGCATGGACACGGAGCAGTTCCTGCGCCGTTTCCGAGCCGAGCGTCAGATCCTGGCGCGTTTACAACACCCGCACATTGCACGCCTGCTGGATGGCGGCATCGATCATGATGGCCGCCCCTACTTCGCACTGGAATACGTGGCGGGCGAGCCGATCGATCGGTACTGCGATGCGCGCGGGCTGGCGGTTGACGATCGGCTGGCCTTGTTCGTCGATGCATGCCGTGCGGTCATGTACGCGCATGGCAATCTGGTCGTGCATCGCGATCTCAAGCCGGCGCACATCCTGGTCACGGAGGATGGGCAGGTCCGGCTGCTCGATTTTGGCATTGCGAAAGTATTGCGTGAGGATGAGGAAGCGAGTGCTGGTCTTACCCAGGTGGGCATCCGTGCCCTGACGCCGGCCTACGCGTCGCCCGAGCAGGTGCGCGGTGAAGCGGTAGGCACGTCCACCGATGTCTATTCCCTGGGTGTGATCCTGTATGAACTTCTGACCGGCGCGCGGCCCTACGATGTCGAGCAGCGCAGTCCGGCCGAAGTCGAGCGCGTGGTCTGCCACACAGAACCCGAGCGGCCCAGCACCAAGGTCCTGCACTCATGGGGCGCATCTGCGCAGGCTGCACAAACGTTTGGCCGGGCCCATGGTGTCGATGTCACACGCGCGCGCCGTAGACTCACGGGCGACCTCGACGTGATCTGCTTGAAAGCGCTGCAGAAGGATCCGGCGCGTCGATATCCGTCGGTGGAAGCGCTGCTGGAAGACATCCGCCGCAATCTGGCCGGTTTGCCCGTGTTGGCCCGGCCGGATGCGATCGGCTATCGATTGGCCAAGTTTGCCGGCCGGCATCGAGTTGGCTTGATGGGCACGGCCGCGACTCTGGTGTTGATCGCGAGTGTTGCGGCTTTCTATACCGTGCGCCTCTCCAACGAACGCGACCGTGCGCAGCAGGAAGCGGCCAAGGCGGAACAGGTTGCCACTTTCCTGCGCGGTCTGTTCGAGGTTTCCGATCCTTCCGAATCCAGGGGTCAAACGGTCACCGCGCGCGAGCTGCTCGATCAGGGCGCCCAGCGCATCGAGCGGGAACTGGCCAGCCAGCCGGTGGTGCGCGCGGCCATGATGCGCGTCATCGGCGACGTGTACCACAGCCTGGGCCTGCACACCAGCGCCAAACCTCTGCTCGAGCGCGCGCTG
>JBOHRF010000726.1:0-1627 GCA_050732575.1 Longimicrobiales bacterium | reverse complement strand
GGCTACAGCAGGCTACTGCACGGGCCCAACAACTGATTGAACAGCGCGACCACCCAACGCCCTCGCACGAAGACTGAACATGGCCACCAGAACACCCAAAGCTCCACTCACCGTCGAAACGCTCAAGCACGACGACGCCAAGCGCAAAAACATCCCCACCGCCGAATACCAGTCGGTGATGGCCAAGGACGAGCAAACGCCTGTGCGTGTGCAATACCCGCGCACCGGTGCCGGCGACAGCGACGAAAAAGCCAACCGCAACCGCGACCTGGACCCGCAGCTGGTCTGGCACGGCAAGGATGAGCAGGATTGGTCCAACCTCATCGTGCAGGCCCCGCCGCTTTACATTCAGGAAAAGGTGCACCCCAAGGTGCTGATTGATGACCTGAAGCGGCAGAGTGAAAAAGCCGCAACACCTGCGCCGCAAGTGGACATGTTCGCGGATTTCAACGGCTTGCCCAACAGCGAAGCCAAGACCGAGTTCTACCAGCACGATGCCCATTGGGCCAACCGCATGATCCTGGGTGACAGTCTGTCGGTGATGGCCTCACTGGCCGAGCGCGAAGGCCTGCGCGGCAAGGTGCAATGCATCTACTTCGATCCGCCCTACGGCATCAGATTTAACAGCAACTTCCAGTGGAGCACCACGAGCCGCGATGTGAAGGACGGCAACGCCGATCACATCACGCGGGAGCCCGAGCAGGTGAAGGCGTTTCGGGATACGTGGCGCGATGGCATTCACTCGTACCTGACCTACTTGCGGGACCGGCTGACGGTGGCGCGTGACTTATTGACTGAGTCGGGATCAATCTTTGTGCAGATCGGTGATGAGAACGTGCATCGTGTCCGCACCCTGATGGATGAAGTGTTTGGTCAAGATAACTTCATAACCGTAATCATGGCCCAGAAGACTGGGAGCGTGACGGGAGAGTTCATTCAGTCGAACACTGACCACGTAGTCTGGTATGCACGTCGTAAAGAAAGGGCGAAGTTTCGGCAACCGTTCTTGGAACGTGAGGGGAAGCCAGAAAAGGCTACCTCTCAACTCAGCGCAGTAGAGAGAAGTGACTTCGGCGCATATCCGCTGACTTCAGATGGATTCCGCGAGACGACCACTGTTAAGTTTGAATTTGAAGGTCAGACGTTTTTTCCTGGGGCCGCACGTCATTGGGGAGTTACAACGCCTGAATTGACACGTGCAGGTAAAGCGGGCCGAATTATTCGGCAGCAGTTCCAGATTCGCATGCGTTATTTCTGGAATGACTATCCAGTCATGGCCATAGGGTCGTACTGGAATGACGTTGGAGGAGCCACTGGGAAGGTTTATGTCGTCCAGACCGCTACGAAGGTTGTCGAACGTTGCCTGATTATGGCCACTGATCCCGGCGATCTCGTGCTCGACCCCACCTGCGGCTCCGGAACCACTGCTTATGTCGCCGAAAAATGGGGACGCCGTTGGATCACCATCGACACCTCGCGCGTATCCCTGGCACTGGCCCGCGCCCGCATCATGGGTGCCCGCTATCCCTATTACCTGCTCGCCGACAGCCGCGATGGCCAGATCAAAGAAGCCGAGGTTACCCGCATAGCACCCTCAATCCAGCCCACGCGCGGCGACGTGCGGCAA
>JBOHRF010000725.1:0-1638 GCA_050732575.1 Longimicrobiales bacterium | reverse complement strand
CTGCATGCCCTCGCGCGTCTTCTGATTCGCCTGGAGACTGTAGTCGAGTTCATGCAACAGCTCGGCGACCACCGTGTGGCTGACCTCATGGCCCATGGAATGCAACGCGGCCGACAGCATTCGCACACTCTTCGTCGTCCACCGCAACGGCGAATCCGGATCGCCCAAACTGTCCGGCTCCACCAGCGCATCCAGGTCGCTCAGAAGTGCAGGATCCTTTTCGATCACCGGCTTGCGCCCGGCCCCCGGCCGGCGCTCGCGTTCGCCACTGAGATGCTCGCCCGATTCGAGCTCGCGCATCCCGCGCTGGATCGTCGAACGAGAAATGCCCGTGGCGCGCTCCACCACGGCAATGCCGCCGTGCCCGAGGGCGTTGGCTTCGGTCGCAGCCCACAGTCGCCTCGACCGCTCGTTAAGCACCGGAGACAGCGCTGTGAACTTCGTCCGCAGGGTCTCGATATCCATGCATCAAGATACTGCGCCCAGCGACAATATCAATCACTTATTTCCTGACACGCCCTAAGCCTGCCGATCCGAAAGACGCTGAAGTCATGAGGACGTTGCCACGGCGCAGTGCGCTTCCGTCACCCTGTTGCACTCAAGGCGCTGGCGAGGCGCAGGACGGCGGCCCGTATGCCGGCTTCCGGATATGCGGCAAAGCCCAGGACCAGGCCAGGTGGCAGGCGCTGCTCGACGGAGTAGAGCGAGAGAGGGCGCACTTCGACGCCCACTTCGGTGGCTGCCTGCACAATACGTGCTTCGCGCAGATTCGAGCGCAGCCACGCAACCATCTGCATGCCCACTTCCACGGGCGCCAAATGCAGCCAATCGGAAAGCGCGGATTGCGCTTCTGTGACCAGACATGCCTGGCGGTCACGGTAGAGCTCGCGCATGCGGCGCACGTGCCGGGCGTACTCGCCACGCACTATAAAATCGGCCAACGCAGCCTGTTCGACGTTGGGCGAAAGGGCGTCGAAACGGTCACGGGCGCGTTCGAAGAGCTGCACGAGCTGCGCGGGCACAACCAGGTAACCGAGCCGCAACGCCGGGAACATCGTCTTGCTGAATGTGCCGACGTAGAGCACGTTCCCGGTTCGATCGAGCCCCTGCATACAAAGCAGTGGCCTTCCAGTGTAGCGAAATTCGCTGTCGTAATCGTCCTCGATGACCCAAGCACCTTGTTGCTGTGCCCACTCCAGCAACTGCAGCCGCCTGGCCAGAGACAGTGTAGCGCCCAAGGGGAAGTGGTTGGAGGGCGTGGCGAACACGGCACTCGCTTTGGGCTCCCGGCGAATGCCCTCCTCGACGATCAACCCGTCCTGATCGACCGGCACGGCACGGAGTTTCAGGCCGTTGGCATCCAGGATCGCGCGCGTGGCCAGGTAGCCCGGGTCTTCTATCCATACCGCGTCACCGGGCGTGAGGAGCACGCGCGCAATCAGGTCAATGGCCTGCTGCGCGCCACGCACGAGGAAGACCTGTTCGATGTGCGCGCGAACGCCGCGCGCCGCACTGATGTGCTCGAGCACGGCGTTGCGCAGGTGTCGGTAGCCATTCGGATCGCCGTAGGCGAGCAGCTCGCCGGCCGCTCGTTTGGCGTTGCGGCTCAGCAGCCGGGACCAGGCCAGAGTCGGAAAC
>JBOHRF010000724.1:0-1645 GCA_050732575.1 Longimicrobiales bacterium | reverse complement strand
GTCGAAGGGAATAAACCGATTGGGCTCAGTAAAAATCCGTATGGTCAGCGTGGAGCGTGCGTGGATAAAATGGCGCGGGCACGGATCCTCAACTCAGACACACTCAGAACTCAACCCGCCGGTTGGTTTTCGGTAAGCCGACGGCGATTCCATTCCGCAGACAGCGCAGTCCCGGCAAGCGTAAGAGTGGTTTACCTTCGCACACGGCGTCCCCGATCTGTGCGCCGAGTGATTGCCCAGGAGCCTTTTCAGATGACAGGAATGGTATGGTCATGGCAACGATGACGGCGACGGATCAGACGCGCGTTGTCCTGGCGGACGATCACACGGTCGTGGCCGAGGGACTGCAAACATTGCTGGAGCGCGCCTTTCAATTGTGTGGAGTGGTGAGCGATGGTGAGGCGCTGGTGGAGGCGGCCGATCGATTGAAGCCGGATGTCATTGTAACCGACATCACGATGCCGCGCCTCAACGGTCTGGATGCCATTCGTCAGCTGCGCGCGCGCGGTAATCCCGCGCGTGCGGTGGTGTTGACCATGCACGCCGATGCGTTTCTGGCGGCGGAAGCTTTTCGCGCGGGTGCGTCCGGTTACGTGTTGAAGCATTCGGCTGGTGAAGAATTGATTCGCGCCATTCGGATGGTACATCAAGGGCTTCTATTTATTCCGCCGCTCATGGCGCGCGATCTGATGTCGGAGCTGAACAACCCGGGGCAGCGCCGCAGCGCGCTGGTGACGCTGACACCACGGCAGCGTCAGATCCTGCAGCTCAGTGCCGAGGGACATTCGCTCAAACATATCGCCACGATTCTGAAGCTTTCCCGTCGCACGGTTGAATCACACAAGTATCGATTGATGCGCACGCTGGGTGTTCATTCCACAGCAGAGTTGATTGCGTGCGCCGCACGTCTTGGCCTCATTGCCGTGCAGAGCCCGCATTCACTGCAGTAGTCTCACGCGGGTCGAATCAGTCGAAATCCGGATTGTAGCTGGCTCATCATTCAGGCATCCATAAGGCGAGGCGTGCGGGAGGCCGCCACTGTCGGTGGAGTGTCGAATGCCAGCGATTCAAACTCACAGAAACAAGACCGAACGAGCGGGCGAACCGGCGACCGTACGGCCGCGCTCACGCGCTCGTTTGCCCTTGCGCAGGGCTGTGGACCTGCTCCTCGCCATCAGCATTCCCATGGCGCTTGTGCTGGTGTTTACGCGCGGCGCAGCGCACGGCTCGACGGCATTGGCCGTCGTGCTTGGTGTGTTGGCGGCGCGCGTGGGTGGACTGTCGGCCGCGCTGGTCTTTGTGCCCCTGGCCTTGTTGCCGGTGTACACATTGACCGAGCCCACCCTGTCCTGGGCGCGCCTGGTGTTGGATGTCGTGATTGCGCTGAGCGTGGCCGCGTTGGTGGCCGACCTGCGCTCAGGCGAGCGGCGCGCGCAACAGCACGAAGAAAATGCCCGTCGTGCGCTTCGTGACGAACAGCATCTGCGTCACGTGGTGCGGCTGCGGCTGGCTAGTTATCGTCGCCGGATGCAGCGCCGGGAAAGCACGTCCTCGTACCTGGCCACGGGCCAAATGCGGCGGTTGGCCGATGCGCCGTTGCAATGGCTGGCTGATGCGGACTTTGCCAATGTCTACGATCGTATTG
>JBOHRF010000723.1:0-1646 GCA_050732575.1 Longimicrobiales bacterium | reverse complement strand
CCATAGGGCCAGCGTAATCGAGTAGCAGAAATGGACTGAGGACCGATCCCAGGTTGGGATAGGCAAAGAGCGTCCGCACGGGGAACCCATCGCCGACCCAATGCCGGTCCACACTGCGCTGGATGCCACGCAGCTTCTTGACGGACTGTGCTTCGTTCGTTGGTTGCATGGATGCCTCCACGTTGAATGTCCACATTGCCATACAGAGGCGCCTACTTGCGGGCGGCCTCCAGGAGGTCCAACTTCGTTTCCCGGCCGACCTTTTGCACGCTTTGTGCCTTGTCGTAGCTCTCCATGAGTGCCCGATAGGGCGGGACAATGTGGTCGACCATGACCGCCGCGAACTCCATGGCATCGGGGCGATTCCACGTACTCATCAGTTCGGCTAGGACGGCATACGTGTCGATCGGCATGGCACCGGCCTGCACGACGCGGGCGAGCGTGAGGTCTGTCGCCATCTTGGACCAGTTGCCCGACGCATCAACGATCGTGAAGACCTTGTACCCGGCGACGAGGGCGCTCAGCGTGGGGAACGACATGCAGACGCTCGTGAGCGTGCCAGCGATGAGGAGCGTTTTGCGCTTGGTGTCTTCGATGGCCTTCACCCACGCCGGGTTATCCCAGGCGTTGATCTGGCCGGTGCGCGGGATGTAGACCGCATCGGGATTGTACTCATGGATCTCGGGGATCAGCGGACCGTTCGGCCCGTCGGGGACCGAGGCCGTGGTGAACGTCGGAATCTTGGCGAGACGGGACACCTTCGCAAGCGCGGTCACGTGCGCACGAAGGGTCGGAAGGTCGATGTCCCTGACCAGTTGGAACAGCCCACTCTGGTGGTCGATCAGCAGCATAACAGCATCGTTGGGATCGATCATCCACTTGTTGAATTCGGCCATGGGTTTCTCCTTTCAATGTGTCAGTTTTCTAAAACCTTGGTCACGTGGGTCATGTCAAAAAGTATCACCGACCGCAATCGTCCATCCTCCCCTACAGTTGCCCACCTCTCTCGAAGTCAGCGCATCCCGATACTCGTACATTTTCCGCCACAAGCTCTTGGGAGGCCAAGTATAGCGCAGAGAGATCACGATATTCCAGAAGTGCCCAAGAGCGACAACGGCCTAGCATAAATTACCGACTTACCGACTTTGCCCCATTCTCGTAAAACTTTAGACAGAAGAAATCATTTTGTTTGGTCGAAGCCGAACGCTGGCGGTGAGCCGCGCCCGGAAGCTGAAGCGGAGCGTAAGCTGTAGGGCGTCGGCTCCAGTGCCTGGTTCGGCTGGGGAGGCGCACTGAGCACCGCCCTCCAGAACCCCTGTACATATCACGCATTTGCTCCCGCTTCCCATGCCTCCCAGGGACGGGACGGCTCCTCCAGTTCAGGGCCAACGCCATCAAGCAGGCACCGGCACACTCAGTTGCTTACAGATGCGTGCCGCAGTGAACTCGAGGATCTCACTATGGCGCGGCACCGAGGTACGACGATGCGTGGCTGGATTTTCCCAAATCGAGTGTTCTCCCCCTTCCCGCACCAGCTGACACCCGTGCTGCCGCAAGTGGCGGAGCAGGTCGCGCCGTTTCATGGAACAGCGGTCTGAGGTACAACGCGGATATGCGACGCTGCGGTCAGCAGCAAATGGATCGGC
>JBOHRF010000722.1:0-1648 GCA_050732575.1 Longimicrobiales bacterium | reverse complement strand
TTTGGTAGCAACACCGAGCATGCCGAGGAGATCGCGCGTGTGCTCGATCGCGTAGCGCGTGAACCTGGATCGGTTGACCTGGTCGCACATTCGATGGGTGGACTTGCTGCCCGCTACCTGTTTTTGCGCCACAACCAGGCCAGGCTGATCAGGCGAGCCATCTTTCTCGGTTCGCCACACCAGGGCACACTGGCCGCCTACCTGGTCTGGGGACGCGGCGCGGCTGAAATGCGGCCCGGCAGTAACTTTCTGATTGCTCTGCGCGAATCGCCGAGTTACAGGCCGGATCTGATTGCCATCCGCGCACCCGTCGACATCCGTATTCTGCCGCCTGCGAATGCTCGACTGGCGGGCGCGCGCAATCTACGCGTCCCCTGTCTGGGCCACCGCCACCTCCTGCGCGCCCGCCGCGTGTTGGACCGCGTACGCGCCCTGCTGGAGGAACCTTGAGGCGGACTCCGGCCCCTACCCGCTTACTCTCTTACCCTCTTACTCTCTTCCGGAAGTCTTCCTCCCTTCCTCTCCTCCGGATGTTCATCTAGCTTGGCCGCGATGGCGCCGTCGCCCGTCGTACTCGTATTGGTCGATTTCGACGATACATTGGTGGATACTGCGCCGCGCTTCCAGAACGCGCGGCGCAGCCTTTTTTCTGTGCTCTCCCAGCACGGTATCACGGCGGAGATGGCGCAGCGCATCCACCACGAGCGCGTCGATCCGCTGATGATGGAACGACATGGTCTGGGACCGTTTCGGCTCGAGCACAGCTTCCGCGCCACGTACGAGGAATCGTGCAGCGAGTTGGCGCTGCCCATCGTGGCTCTCGTGGCGGAGCAATGCGCTGCCCTGGGACGCGCGGTAGCCGGCACACCGCCACCATTTGACGGCGCACTCGACGCCCTGCGCACATTGTGCGCGCGCCACCCAACTGTGATATACACACAGGCGGGTGACCACGATTACCAGTCGCGCTGCGTGCAGGAGGCAGGAGTGGCCGCCATTGTGGGCGCGCATGCCGTGCACATTTGCGCGCGCAAGACGGTCGCTGCCTTCCGGGCCACGCTGGAAACGTTTCAGGTCGCGCATCCGGCCGGCGTCTGGATGATCGGAAACAGCATGCGCAGTGACATCAACCCGGCGCTGGAAGCAGGCGCGCGCGCGATCCTGGTCGAGATGCGCGATCCCTGGGAGTTCGACCTGGTTGAGCCGGTTTCCCATGACTATGTGCGCGCGGCCTCGTTCGTCGATGCCGTGAACTACCTTCTGCGCCTGGATGAAACATGCACGTGACGCTCGCGATTCTGGCCGACTATGCCAATGTTACTGCAGATGGCAAGCTGAACATCCTCGGCATTTTCGATCGGATGAACGTCACAAACTTGCCCGCAGTTCATCCTCAAATGAACCTGGTCTTGCGGTTGGAGGCGCATTCGGCCGAGCGGGACCGGTCGCACCCGGTGGAGATCCGGTTGCACGATCCCGACGGCCAAACCGTGTTCGAGGTAAAGGGTGAGATCGTGCCGCAGGGCGAGCCCGGTCACAACATCTCGACCAATCAGATATTGACCTTGAACAATCTGCAGCTGGGCAAGACCGGTGATTATACATTCATCGTTTTCGTCAATAACGACCTGAAAGCGGAAATCCCGCT
>JBOHRF010000721.1:0-1651 GCA_050732575.1 Longimicrobiales bacterium | reverse complement strand
GCGCGCGCCGCTGGTTGCCGTTCCGCTGGTCCTGGCCGCGCGGGACAGCGCGTCCTCGGAAGACGCGGGACCGGCCCGACTCGAGATTGCGCTATTGGGTCAGCAGCATGTGCTGCGCGTGCACGCCGCGGACGCTGCAACGGTAGAGCTGATGGGCGACTTCAACGATTGGAAACCTGTATCCCTCGAGAAAGTCCGCGCCGCCTGGGAGATTCGGCTGCCCCTTTCACCCGGCGTTCACAGGCTCAACGTGCGCATCAATGGTGGCGAGTGGATTGTGCCTTCAGGCGCACGCAGCGAGGAAGGCGAATTCGGCGGTGCGGTGGGCGTCATCGTGGTTCGCTAGCCGGACGTGTTTGCATTCCTTGCGTATCGGCCGAACTTGGTATGAAACGGTGAACCGAGCTTTGGCCAAACTTGACCTGATCGGCGAGTCGATCGTTTTCAGTACGCAAAGAAACCCGCATGACCGCTTGATACCTGTGATACCTGAGCGCGAGACTGGTCGGCACGCAGTCATTTCTGGAACGGCCAACAAGCAAGGAATCAAGGAATACAAACACGTCCGGCTGGTTGACACGTGACCGCGCCTCCTATCCTGGAATTCAGCGATCCCGTAGCCGGCGAAGCATTGCTCTCCGGTGGCAAAGGTGCCAGCCTGGCCAGGCTCACCCAGGCCGGTTTTTCCGTACCCGCCGGTGTGATCGTCGCTGCTCCTGCCTACCGCGAGTTTCTGCACAGCGTGCCAGGACTGCATGCGCGCTTGACCGCGCTGCAGCCGGAAAGCCCTACCACCCTGCACGCGCAGTGCACGGAGCTCCGCTCGTTGCTTACGTCAACTCCGTTGCCAGCAACGCTCGAGACTGCACTGCGCGCGCGGCTGCCCGCGCTGCTGTCACAGGGCAACGTCTCCGTGCGCTCCAGCGCTACGCTGGAAGACTCGGCGGCCGCCGCGTTTGCCGGACAGCATGACACCTACCTCAATGTCGAGGGCGTCGATGCGGTGATTGCGGCAGTGCGCAACTGTTTTGCCTCGCTCTGGGAAGACCGCGCCGTGCGCTACCGTCACGAGCAAGGATTCGGTCTGGATGCGGCCGCCATGGCCGTGGTCATCCAGCGGATGGTGAAGAGCGATGTTGCGGGTGTGGCCTTTTCCATCAATCCCATCACGGGTGCATTGGATCAGATCGTAGTCAATGCTGCGTATGGCCTGGGTGAAACGGTGGTGAGCGGCGAGGGCGGCATCGACCAGTTCGTGCTGGGCAAGGCAACCGGTGAAATTGTCGAGCAATCCATCGCAACCAAGGAACACGCGCTGGTGGGCACGGCTACGGGCACGCAGCGCGTGGCCGTGCCGGCTGACAAAAGCGCGGCACCGTCACTGGACGAGACGCAGTTGCGCACGTTGGCCGAGCTGGTGCGGCGAGTAGAGCGTTTCTATGGTTTTCCGCAGGACATTGAATGGGTGGTAAGTGACGGGCAGCTGCACCTGCTCCAGTCGCGGCCGGTCACGGAATTCCCCACTCGCTGGACGCGTGACGAATCGGCCGAGCGATTCCCCAATCCGATTACACCACTGACCTGGGATTTCACTACCGTAGGATTTCACGAGTCGCTGGCGTACTCGCTGCAGCTCATGGGCTTTCCACCG
>JBOHRF010000720.1:1120-1662 GCA_050732575.1 Longimicrobiales bacterium | reverse complement strand
GCAAGGATATCACGCGCTTTCACGCCGTTTACTGGCCGGCCTTCCTGATGAGCGCCGGACTGGACGTACAGCAGACCGTTTGGGGGCACGGTTTCATCAGTTTCAGCGGCGGCGGCAAGTTGTCAAAATCTTCGGGCGTGCGCGTGGAGCTGGCCGACGCGATTGTGCGTCAAGGCCCGGAGGCGTTGCGTTACTATCTGCTGGCCGATGTCCCATGGAACGGTGATGGCGACATCTCGTTCGAGCGCTTCGATGAACGGTACACGGCAGACCTGGCCAACAATGTCGGCAACCTGGTAAATCGAACACTGAGCATGATCGAGCGTTATCGCGACGGACAGGTGCCGCCGGCGGGACGAACGAGTCTGGATGCCAGTATTGCAACCAGCCTGGTGCGCTACCGCGCGGCCATGGATGAAAACCTGCTGCACCACGGCATTGCGGCCGCGCTGGAATTGTCATCGGCGGCCAACGTGTTCATTGAGGAGCGTGCGCCCTGGCATCAGGCGCGTGATCCGAAGAGATCTGCGGAGCTGGATGAT
>JBOHRF010000720.1:0-1110 GCA_050732575.1 Longimicrobiales bacterium | reverse complement strand
GTAGCGGTGGCCACTATGCTGTCACCTTTTGTACCAGCCCGCATGCAGGAAGTGGCTCGGCGACTGGGCCTGGCCGCCCTTCCCCAGCTGGATGACGTAGTCACGACGGATTTGCAGGGAAAAAAAGTTATACGGGGCGATGTGTTGTTCCCGCGCCCCAGCGACTAGCACATATTGTTGCTTGACACCATTGCAACCGGCGCGGTATCCTGCCGGCACCCCCCCAAACCAGAAGTGCCCGAAAAACGACCCGGGCGCGCGGTTCTTCATTGAGTGCAGGCAGGCCCGCACTCGAGGCAGAGCCATGCGCTGATTCGGCGCAGTGACGTCACGTCTGCGGAGTGCCAATGATCGGTCGCAACTGGATCATTCTAATGATGAATGATGATGGCTCGGACGTACACCAATTCCGGATAACGCGCGAGATGGCGCGGGGCGCGATTGCGCTCGGGTTGCTACTGCTGGCTCTGGTCATTTCACTGGCGGCCCAGGTAGTGGGTCGTATTCATGGCCCGACGCGCACGCTGCGATTGGTACAGGAAAACGCAAAGCTGAAGAATCAGTTGGGGCAGGTGGGGCACCGGGTAGGCGAGATGGGGTTACTGCTGGAAGGGTTGTCGCGGCATGACGAGCCGTTCCGCTTGCTGGCAGGTCTGGACCCACTGGACGAAGGAGTTCGGCAGGCCGGGATTGGCGGACCCGACACGGTTACGGCGCAGCACAACCCGGTTTGGCAGGTGGATCGAGCGGTGGGCGAGCGGGTGCACCAGGTAACAATTGACCTTGGTGCGTTGCTGCGACGCGCGCACGTGTTGAATCTGAGTTGGCGCGAAGCGCACGACTCTTTGAAGTTCCAGTACGATCGGCTGGCGCGCACACCTTCCATCCAGCCTACGACCGGCCACATTTCGAGCGCGTTCTCGCGCTGGCGCTTTCACCCCATCCTGAACCTGGCACGGGCGCACGAAGGCATAGACATCACGGCACAAAGGGGCACGCCCATTGTGGCGGCGGCCAAGGGCAAGGTGCGCTTTGTCGGCCGACACGGTGAATACGGGTTGACGGTCGAGATCGACCACGGCTTCAACACCATCACGCGCTATGCACACG
>JBOHRF010000719.1:0-1668 GCA_050732575.1 Longimicrobiales bacterium | reverse complement strand
GACTAATCCTCGTCCTCGATCGTTTCACCCAACTCGTCCGGCGTTGCTCCCGAGAGGATCGCGTTGATGACTTCCCGCGCGTAAGCCTCCGATTCCTGCGCCGTGTCCAGACCCTTGATGTGCGCCAACACCAGTCGCTCACCATTGGCACACTCGAGCCCAACGTACGCGGAGGGAAACACTTCTTCCTGCCCGGCCAGGGACTGTCCAGTGTGCGGCATGCCCGCTACGCCCAGCTTGGCATCACCGCTGGTCAACGCAGAAAGAATGCGTTCCCAGGTGTCGTCCAGCGGGAACGTTGTGGAAGCCAGGATATTCGGCTGCCCCTTGATCAGCAACGCGACATCCAGGTCAACTTCGCGTTCTCCTGAATTCACCCGTGAGCTCTGCAAGACCGGAAACGGTCCTGCTGTGAACACCGGAATCGCGGGCGACGCCATCATCCTACTCCTTCGTTTGGTACCGGTAACGACAGTACACATTCGCTCCCGCCACGTTCCGACAATGCTACGCCGCGCACGTTTCCGCCAGATCTCGTTTCGACTCAAATCAAACTGATGATACGGTGCAACAGTTTCAGGAATCGAGTCGCTTCACGCGCCCGACCCAGTACGCCCAAGCCCCGTTCGGTGCCGCCGGAATGCGCAAATAGAGACGTGATGGTACACCGTGTTCGGGCATTGGCAGGAAGTGCGCCCAACAGGCGCAATGACTCGGTGAAGGGAACCAGCCGGTCAGCGCGGCCGTGTGCCAGCACCGTGCGCACGCGCAGCGCACCCAGCGCAGGTCCCGGATCAAGCAGAGGTTCCGCGCGTAACGCCGCATCGGCCAGCCCCTTGGCCACGACGTGAGCACGGGGTAAATCGTGGATGGTATGGCCGGAGAGAGGTGCAAAAAGATCAAACACTTCCTGATGCGCAGACGCAACGATGTCGCGCAGACGCCGCTTCTCGGGATCGTAGGTTGGATCCCAGGCGTACACGCGCCGCCGGCCCGCCTCGAGCGCGAGTTCGCGCAAAGCGGCTGCAACATCCTGATACGATTCGAAGCCCGGGATCCCCGTGAGATAGTTGGCACCCATGATCCAGCGGCCGTACGGATCGGGATCGAGCTGGTAAGTCCGCCCGTCGAATTCGTGGTCGCCGGTAATCCCGAAACGAAAGAGCCGGTGCACATCACGGTAACCGCCCCACGCTGCCAGTCCGTGTAATACTCGTTGAACCGAAGGATCCGCGGCCGCCACAATGGCCTGCGTCGCACCGAAGGAAAATCCGATGAGGCCGATGCGCTCGGGGTTTACGTTTTTGCGTCCTGCCAGGTCAAAGATGGCGGAGCGAATGGTGGGTACCGAGATATCGGTGGCCACCCGCAAATCGCGCCACTCGGGAATGTCCGGCACCAGTACCACGTTGCCGGCGCTAGCCAGGGACCGGGCGAACCGTTCCAGCGATGGGTGATCCCGCCCGGGCAGAGTCAGTCCGTGCAAGACCACCCAGCCGGGCCGCGGGCGCCCTGAAGCCAGTGAATACAGCGAAGCGTTCAACCGCTCCGTGCCACGCAGGTACGTTGTTTCTTCCCGCGTGACCGCGTACCGGGTGCGGCCAGTGTATTCCCGAACAAAACGCGCAACCGAAAGCATGCGGCGGAACATACGGGCAACGGGCGGCA
>JBOHRF010000718.1:0-1677 GCA_050732575.1 Longimicrobiales bacterium | reverse complement strand
GGATATCCCTCCCCAGGTTGTCACTCCCCAACGGAAAACCTGGTGAGTTAGGAGGGCGTAGCGCGTTCGCGAGGTCATTGTGGGTCGGATCGCGGGGGGCCAGCCAGGGAGCCGAGACCGCGACGGAGGCCAGGAGGCCAACGACCAGAAAGCCGATTATCACATTACGGTTGCGCCCCATGTGTCTCCAGGTGAGGCGCCAAACGGAAGCCACGGGGAACTTCGCATCCCGAGGTGCGATGCGCGGGCCAATCGCTCCGGTCAAGCTCGAGGCTGGTTTGTCCATTTCCCTCGGCTTTCAGTCATAGCGGATCCGCGGATCTAGCAGGCCATACACGAGATCGACCACCACGTTCACGACAATGAAGACGACCGCGAAGAAGAGCACGCACCCCTGCACCAGCAAAAGATTGCGCTGCTGGATCGCGTCTGCCAGAAGCAGGCCAACCCCGGGCCAGGCAAACACAGTCTCGGCGATCACAGCGCCAGCCATCAAGTTGCTGATGTCGATCCCGATCAATGTCAGCACTGGAATCAACGCGTTTGGCAGCGCATGCCGCGCGATCACGGCTCGCCTGGTGGCGCCTTTGGCCCGCGCGGTTCGGACATAATCGGCACCAATGACATCCAGCATCGCAGAGCGCGTCAGGCGCGCCATGGCGCCCGCATAGGACAGGCCCAGCGTCACGGCCGGCAACCAGAGGTAAGACAACTCCCCACGCCCATAGCCGGTAGCAGGAAGGAGCGGCCAGCGCACGGCTAGGAGCCACATAAGCAGCAGGCCCAGGCAGAATGTCGGCACGGAGACGCCGAAGAGCGTTACAACCATCCCCACCGTATCGAAGTATGATCCCCGCCTGAGCGCCGTGAAGACACCCATACCGATGCCGAGGGCCGTGGAGATAGCTACTGCGGCCAGTGCTAGCCGCGCCGTCGCTGGTAACCGCTCCAGAATCGCATCGCGAACGCGCTGGTTCGTGGCATGGGAGTATCCCAGGTCACCACGGAGGATGTTCACCAGATACCTTCCATACCGGACGAGAGGGGGGGCTTCCAACCCCCATTTCTCCCGGGCCGCACGGGCTACCTCAGGGTCGATCGTGCCGATTTTCGGATCCATGAATACCTGGGTGACGTCACCGGGTACGATCCACATGAGCACGAACGTAATGAGCGTGACGCCCAAGAGAACGGGTACGGACAGAATCAGGCGGCGGACCGCAAATCTCAACATTGGGACGGGAGCCCCGTGCTACCGGCGCTTGATGGACCAGGCCAACCAGACTTCCTCAAGGGGCTGCCAGTCCAAATCGACTGGTGTCGCGCGCAGGCCTCGCACGTAGGGCTGGTAAACGACAACCGCTTTGTTGTAACTAATCAATGACCATGGCGCGTCCTCCACGATGACCCTTTCGGCCTCTCGAACCAGTCGAATCATCGAGCTCGAATCCCGTGCCTCCGCGGCTCGGTCGAGGAGCTGATCGACTCCGGGATTGCGGTAACGCGTCCAGTTTCCGGCAGGCCCAGCATAGCGACTGTGGAACGCTCGCTGCAGGAAGATCAACGGGTGCCCTTCACCCCCAAAAGAACCATAGTACAATTCGAATTTCCCTTCCTGTTGACGGACGCGAGCAGTAGTGCTGTCCAGCACTTCATACTGCGAGCGGATGCCAACAG
>JBOHRF010000717.1:0-1678 GCA_050732575.1 Longimicrobiales bacterium | reverse complement strand
GTGCTCGACTAATGTAATGAGGTACAGAAATATCTTCGCCATGGGGGTCATGTCAGTAGTGGCTGGCCTGCCCGGTTGCGACAACAGTCCTTCTGGCTCCTGTGTCGCTATGCCGAATCCGGGCATCGCGATCGAGATTCGAGATGCAGTAACGCGCGCGCCTGCTGCGCAGGGAGCTACCGGGTATATCACGTCTGGGGCCTTTACCGGACAATTGCATGGTGGTCTGGAACTCGAGATGTTCGGCGCGGACGATCGGCCCGGGAGCTACAGCGTCGTGATTGAGAAGCCTGGTTACCAGCGCTGGGACACAAGTGGCGTGGTCGTTAAAGCCTTGCGTTGCGGTGTTGACACTGCTCGTTTTGTCGCACTGCTCCAGCCCGCGTGAAATGTGTGGCACACCTTACGCAATCGGTCACTTCTTCACGGTCCGCGCAGCCGTCATGGCTGAGCCAGCGAAGCGGAAGTGAAGCTAGGCCGTTGACCGGGCATTAGAGCTCCAGCCAGCTCACCTTGAGCGCGAAGATGTTGTCGGGTTGAATGTCGAACAGGCCACGCGCCGCAGCGCAGGTAGGCGCGGAAGTCGTCCTCCACCCAGTCGGGCACGCCTTCGCCGTGGGGATCGGCCGCAGTAGCGTCCGCCAGGAAGGTCTCGAGGTGGTGCTGCACGATGGGGTAGAGGGGCGTGGCCGTGGGTTCGCGGCGGCGGTAGACGGCGGCGAGGCCGTCCGGCTGCGGTGTGCCCGAAGGGTGCGGGAAGCGGCCGCGTAGTGCGGCCCAGCCGGTGCGCGTCGGCGCGGAGTCGTGCATGGGCATCAGGGTGAGACGGCGGGCCGGGCAGTGGAATAGCGAGTGGAGTCAGGCATGCTGGGGCTGCGGCGGTGGGCATCAAGCCGCCACTACTTGTACTTCATTTCCAGACTCAATCTGGGCACGCAACGCGGCCAGCAGTTTCTCGACGGCAGCCAGGGCCGGCCCGATGTGTTGCGCATTCTCCATGACCACACCTGTCCATAGTTCCGGGTCGCTGCCTGCAAGGCGCGTGACGTCCTGTCCGCCACGACCGAGCTCACTGCGCGGCGTTCCCGCCTGAACGAGTGCCAGAGCAAGTACACTGGCGGACAGTTGTGGCAGATGACTGGACCAGGCCAGTCGCTGATCGTGTGCGTTCGCTTCCATGACCTCGGGCCGAGCACCCAGACGTTGCCACAAGGATTGCGCGCGCTCCAGAACCCGAGGTGTGGTTCCTTCCACCGGGCAAAGGAAAACGCGGGCCTCCTGAAACAGTCCGGCGTGCGACGCTTCCCAACCGGATCTGTGATCACCCGCGAAGGGATGACTGCCGACAAAACGCGGGCCGAGGCCCAGCAGCTCAGCCTGCGCGCAGATCGCCCGCTTGGTGCTGCCTGTGTCGGTAATCAGCACCGCCTCTCCCAGGCGCGGTAACGCGTCCTGAAGGACACGCGGCGCAACGCTGACCGGCAGCGCCAGGATCACGATTTCAACGTTCTCCAGGCCCTGCAGGTCGGGTCCCAGTTCGTCCGTGAGAACGCCGCTGGCCCTGGCACTTCTGGTGACACCGCGCGTGCGATCGTAGCCGTAGACTTCCATGCCCAGACGGCTCAGATCACGTGCCAGCGACCCTCCAATCAGACCGAGTCCAAGAATGGCCACACGA
>JBOHRF010000716.1:0-1685 GCA_050732575.1 Longimicrobiales bacterium | reverse complement strand
GTGCGGCGGATAGAGCGGGTTTATGGGCGGTGTCGCGGGAAAAAAGAAGTAGCTCGAGGTCGCGCTCATCTCATGAAAGTCTACGTGGACCTGGGGCGACCAGTGA
The DNA here is from genome assembly GCA_050732575.1 of Longimicrobiales bacterium. Taxonomy (GTDB): domain Bacteria; phylum Gemmatimonadota; class Gemmatimonadetes; order Longimicrobiales; family RSA9; genus JBBDWZ01. Next base: position 1,579 of record JBOHRF010000716.1, on the reverse strand, counting down.
TCCCAGGTGCTGAGCCGGGCGCGCGTTTCCGTTTGCGTCATCCACGCCCAATCCCGGTTCAAGTCGAAGTAGTAGTGGTTGGTGCGGCCGCCCGGCCACGGTTCGGCATGTTCGCGCGCCTCCGGATTCGGGTTTGGCTTGCTGCCCCGCGCTTGCTGGTACCAGTTGACGTATCGATCACGCCCATCCGGATTCACGGCCGGGTCGATGATGACAACCACCGAGTCGAGCACACCGCGAACATCTGCGCCACCGCTGGCCAGGCTCCATGCGGTCAGGAGCGCCGCCTCACTGGACGAACTTTCGTTGCCGTGTACGCCGTAGCTGAAATACACGATGGCCGGATTCGCCGCGGCAATTTCTCGCGCTCGCTGTTCGCTGGTTTCCGGATTGGTCAGCTCGCGGTTACGGGCCAGAATGTCATCCAGGCGCGCGAGGTATTCCGGCCCGGCAATCACAACCTGAAGCAAGGCCCGGCCTTCGTTTGTCTCGCCATAACGGCGAACCCGGACGGCAGGAGTGCGCGCCGCCAAAGCTTCCATGTAGCGGAGCAGGCCAGCATGATCGGTAAAACGCTCACCAATCTCATAGCCGAGTATTTCCCGCGGCGCAGGTACTGGCGATTGTGCCGCGGCGGGGACCGCGACCAGTGCCAGCGGCGTGACCACGGCGTAAAGGAAGATCAGCTTCACCATTGTCTTTTCCGGGATCGTGACAGACAAACTTGGCGGTAAGTTGCCCGTTCACTCGTGTTATGGCAATCGGGCACCGCACAGCAGAATCGCTTGAACTTGCGCCCAACCTGTTTTACGGTTCGGTATGATAAATTCTCTTCTCAAATACGCACTCGTGGGAGCGTTCCTGGCGGCAGGCTGCTCGGAGCGCAACCCGCAATCGAATGTCTCCGGCCTGTCACGCGACCAGTTTATTGAACTGATTGTTTCTTTGCGCAATGCCCAGGATAGCGCGAAGACGCCGGCCGAGTTCGAAACCTTAAAGCAGCAGATCTTCGCCCGGGCCGGTGCCTCGCCCGAGAGCCTCAGCCAATTCGCTGCCCAGCACACTGGCCAGGTGGCCTATATGGCGCAGGTCTGGGATTCCATAAGGACACGGCTGGACAACGCTTCTGGCGTGAATCCCCGATAGGCGTCTGGTACTGGCTTGGAGCTTGCACTTCCTGGTCGCCGGAAGGACGGTGTGAAGTCATGGAAGTGCTGCAACACACGACCGACATGTGCACTGGCAACTGGCGATTGGTGGGCGAGGTGCTGCACCGAATGATCGTGTGCGAGTTGTGTGGCGCCGAGTTCGAGGCTTCACCGGAAAACCGACTCGCGGCCATTGACGAGAACTACGCCGGGATTTACCTGCGGCGTCTGACGGCAGAAGGCGCATCCAACCCGGGCTTGCCGCGCGACCTCAACGGGTAACCCGGCACGGAACCGCCACCCGCTTCCCCGCCGTTTCGCTTACTCCCATTCAATGGTGGCGGGCGGCTTCGAGCTGATGTCGTAGCACACGCGATTCACGCCTCGCACCTCATTGATAATGCGGGAAGAGATGCGGGCCAGAACGTCAT
>JBOHRF010000715.1:0-1685 GCA_050732575.1 Longimicrobiales bacterium | reverse complement strand
GCTCCCGCGCGCTGGCCGGCCGCCGCCCGCGCGCGCGCCAGACCGAGCAGGGCCAACGAACGGTTGGGTGTGAGCTGCAGGGCGCGCTCGTACGCGGCTGCGGCTTCCTGTGTGCGACCCGCTTTCAGCAATGCGGCGGCCAATAGCTCGTGCACGCGCAGCCCGGGAGGAGGTCCGACCGGAGGCCGTGCAGGTTCGGCGGCCGCCGGCTGCAACAACTCAATAGCGCGCGCATACTCACCGCGTCCGTATGCGGCAATGGCATCGGCATGCAATTGCGCAGTGCGCAGTATGGGCAGTGCCGGATCGTTGGGCGGAATGGCTTCCACCGCGCGCAGGCTCTGCAAGGCGGGTGCGCCCGCGGCGCCGCACAGGGCAGCAGCAACGGCTGCCTGATATTGCGCGATGGACTGGAAAGAGCGCTCGCGATCGGACGAGGCAGTCGTCACAGACGCGGGCTGGCTGGCGCGCCGGCAAACGTTAGCCGGCCAGTCACCGGTATGCGCCGCCTGCATGAACTCCAGCCAATGGACCGTGAAGCGTGCGTCCACGTGCAGCGGATTACTCAGGTCGACGTTGGCCAATACCGTGCGCGCTGTGTCGATGATAGCCTGTGAAGCGCGGTAGCGACCCTGTTGCAGATAGCCGTACTGCAGCCATTGCAATGTGTGAAAGCTCAGGTCGGCATTGGACAGCTTGCGGGTTACCACCTCGGCCCGTGAAGCAGCCCAGGCGCGCTCGTTCGAAGCTACCACGTCCGGCCACATTCCCAGCTGCAAGAAAATATGTGATGGCATGTGCAGGGCATGTTCGGCCTCGGGCGCCAGCCGGGCATAACTCTGGGCGGCGGCCAGCCCGCGCGCTGCGTGTGCGGGATCGTCCGTGGCATGAATCAAATAGTGCGTGCTGCCCGGATGCCGCGGGTGAGAGCGGAATACGCGCTCGGCCAGCGCAATCGCTTCAGCGCGCGCGGCGCTGCGCTGATCGGCAGGCAACCTGCCCACATACTCCTTGAACATCAGAGCCAGGGCTGCGAACGCAACGGCGTCCGCATCATCCGGATACTGTGCCACGACCTGACGCATGGAATCGGCAAACGCGCGCACGCGCGTAGCCGCATCGGTCTCGGCAAACAGCGCTTCCACAGCCGCACCATACGCGCGCTCACGCGCCGAACCGGCGCGCGCCAGACGTCCGTCGGCGGCAGGCGCCAGCCGGGCCAGCGCGCGGCGAGCACCGGCCGCGTCATCCTCACCCCACAACAAGTGGGCGTAGGTCAACGCCTCACCCCAATAGGCCATGGCAAACTTTGCATCGGCCTGCTGGGCCGCGCGAAATGACTCCGCAGCCTCCTCATACTCGAAGCTGTGCAACAATGCCAGGCCGCGCAGGAAGGGCTCCTGGGCCGCGGGCGCGCCCGTGTTGGCAAAGGTTACCTCGCCCAGTCCCGTACCGTGCGCGCCGTGCGCGTGACGCTCCGCCTGGGCCGCGAGCGTCTGGGCAACGGCTACGGTGAGCACGCAGAAGATGGCTACAGATCGCACGAACACCTCCGGGCGAGAGAAACTGGCATCAATGATGGGACGCGCATTGATCGTGCTGCAAGCGCGCTGCAGACGTCCAAAGATTCGAACGCAGAGAGACCCACACGGCAGCGAGTCTTGACCAAGGCCTCGAAGCGCGCG
>JBOHRF010000714.1:0-1703 GCA_050732575.1 Longimicrobiales bacterium | reverse complement strand
GACTCCTTTTATGAGCCGGGTTTGCTGAGTCCGCCCTCGTACACCCGACCGGCGCAGTATCGCGGGTATGCGGTGCCCGAGGTATTGTTGAGTGGTGATCACGCGCGCATCATGCGCTGGCGTGCCGAGCAGTCGGAGCGGCTGACGCGCGAGCGGCGGCCGGAGCTGTGGGAAAAGTGGAGTCGGGAAGAACAGTAGCAGCACGCGTTCGCTTCGGAAGCGTTGTCGACCACGGTAAACAAACGAAAGCGAAAGCGAAAACGAAAGCGTGTTAACGGACGTCGCACGGGAGGACCCATGGACATCGTACATCAGGTGACAAAAGAGCAGCAGCGGTCGGATTTGCCGGCGTTTGCGCCGGGCGATACGCTGCGCGTGAACGTGCGCGTACGCGAAGGAGATAAAGAGCGCATCCAGGTCTTCGAGGGCATGTGCATCGCGCGTCGGGGTTCCGGCGTGAGCGAGACGTTCACCGTGCGCAAAGTCTCGAGCGGTATTGGTGTGGAGCGCATTTTCCCCGTGCACTCACCATCGGTCGAGTCGATCACAGTTGTACGCCGAGGCCGCGTGCGCCGGGCCAAGCTCTACTACCTGCGTGCGCTGAAAGGCAAAGCGGCGCGCATCCGTGAGAAGGCACAGCAGACCGGAACGACGCCGTAGACCCCGGATGAACCGGATGAATCCCATGACTCGGATGAACCGGATGAACCGGGTTGGAGGATAATCCGGGTTGAGGGATGATTCCCGCTGATGAGGTGAAGGCCGGATCGCTGGTCCGATCCGGCAAGCGGGGTGAACGCGGGGGAGAAGGCGGTTGATGGGTGGGCGGGCGAAAGATTCGCGGGGACCAGCTTGCCGCCGGTACCATCACTTCCACAAACGGCCCGCTCGAAGCGGCAAGTTGTTCCATCCACGCTGCGCCTCCTGACGTCTTTGGACTTCCAGTCAGCCTCGATTCCAGCTACGTCTGCCCGCCATGCTTGGTTGTGGTTCTCGACAGCATTGGCCCGATCGGCGATAATTGCCTCGTGGATAACGCCGCTGCCGTGCCCCGGAAACGCAAGAAGCCGAAGACCAAGGCGGGCAAGAGCCGTGCGGAAACGTGGCGGCTGAAGAAGCTGTTGCAGCTGGAGCAGAGCTTTTGGGCGCAGGGCATTGAACATGTGGCCGGAGTCGATGAGGTAGGTCGCGGACCGTTGGCCGGGCCCGTGCTGGCCGCGGCTGTGATCATGCCTTGCGGCGTAACCATCAGGGGCGTTCAGGATTCCAAGCAGCTGACGGCCGAAAAGCGGGAACGTTTGTTCGTGGAAATCCGCGAGAAAGCGCTGTGCATCGGCATTGGTGGCGCCAGCTCGCGCGAAATCGACCGGATCAACATTCTGCGGGCCAGCCATGTGGCCATGCAGCGCGCCATACGACGGCTGTCGGTGAGGCCGCAACACATTGTAGTGGATGGCCTCCGCGTGGAGCTGCTGGGGCCGGAGCATACTGCAGTGATCGACGGAGACGCCAAGGTACACTGCGTTGCCTGTGCATCAATCGTGGCCAAAGTCGTGCGCGACCGGCTGATGCGGCGACTGGCGCCGCGTTACCCGATGTACGGCTGGGACCACAACGTGGGTTATGCTACCGCGGATCACAGGCTGGCCATCAACCTGGGCGGACTATCGCCACATCACCGGCGCAGTTTCATCGAGCAGCAG
>JBOHRF010000713.1:0-1709 GCA_050732575.1 Longimicrobiales bacterium | reverse complement strand
GGCCCTGTTTTTGCCACCATTCATCACTATGCGCGCGACTCCGCTCTTCTGGTTGCTTCTGCTCGCCGCCTGCCGGGGCGGTGACGATGAACGCGCTGCGCGTCCGGATTCGGCGGCCGCCAGACCAGGGCCGGCTGCCTCCGCCTATACCGAGCCGCAGGTCGTGCAGATCCTGCGCGCCATCGATCAAGCCCGGGTCACTGGGGCGCAAGCGGTCAGCCAGAAATCGCAGAACGAAAGCGTGCTGGAGTACGCGCGCGTAGTGAGCGCAGACCATCAGGCCATGGGCATGGTGTTGGATTCGCTGCTCAGGATTGCCAACCAGGCGCCCGCGGAACATGCGTTGAGTCTCCAGTTCGCAACTGGCGCCCAACAGTTTGCGCTCGAGCTGTCCCAGCGTGACACAGGCGTCAACAATGCCTACCTGGCGCAGGAGATTCGCGATCACGAACGCGCCCTGCAGCTGCTGCAGGGCGCATTGATTCCGAGCACGCAGTCGCCGCAGCTCAAATCCACACTCGAGCAAATTGTGCCTGCGTTCCACGCGCACCTGCAACGCGCGCGTGACATCCTGGCCGAGCGCGTGGCCGGCCCCCCGCGCACGAGCGCACCACCCGCAGCATCCGGCGACGCGCCCGCACGTACGCGGGCCGCGCCCGCCGAAGAGCGCGAGTCGGCCGCGCCCGCACCAAAACCAGCCACACCGCAGCGCCCCGACACCACCGGCCTAAAACTCCTGGGACGCCCTGTTGGCGACCCCCGCTAACGCGGGGGTCGGGCGCACGTTGTGGGCGCGCATTCGCGGGCGCGCGGCCCAGCGGCCGCGGGCGCGCCTTCGGCGTAACAACCAAAGACCGGACCTGTTGGCAAGTCCCAACGGTGTGCAAGCCTAACACGAGCGCGTAACCAAACCGGACAACGCCGGCAGGCGCGCCCGCAGGGCCGCGCGCCCGCGAAAGGGCGCCCACGCCAGTGCGCCCGCAAGCGCAGCGAGCGCTGACTAGAACTCCCACGTGATGCCCAGTGTGGGTAGCCGCGGCAACAAGGGCTCCACCGTGCGACGCACGCTGAGGTTGTTGGGCCGGAAGCTGATCGAGTAGTTGTAGGCCTGCGGGTTCTCGCGATTGTACAGGTTGAAGACATCGAGGAAGAGGGCCAGGCGGCCGCGCTTGAGTGCCACGTTGCGCGTGAAGCGCACATCCATGCGATGATAGGCGGGCAAGCGATCGGCGTAATACTCGCCGAATGTGCGCGTGAAGTAATAGCCGCCGCTGTTGAGTGAATCCGCGCGGAAGGTCGCGTCGGTGATGGGCCAGCCCGTGTGGTATTGCCAGGACCAGCTGATGCGCCAGGCCGGTGAGGGCGCAAACGAATAGTCGAGGTAGAGCGTGTGGCGCTGGTCGAGTGGGCGGTCCAGCTCACGATTGTCGACTACATCGAAGGAACGGGCCAAGGCATAACTGGCCGACCAGCTGGAGCGTGCGCCGCGCTGTTGCACGAACAGCTCCATGCCCTGCGCACGACCGGTCTCCGGGTCCAGGCGCACACGATCGTCTTCCACTTCGGCCACTGGCTCGATGCGCGTGAGCAGGTTGCGATAACGCGTACGCAACTCCGATTCATCGCGCCGGTACGCTTCTACGCGCGCAGTAAAGCCACGACCAAAGTTGTGCTCGAGGCCAGCTACCCACTGCTCGGCGCGCTCGGCC
>JBOHRF010000712.1:0-1714 GCA_050732575.1 Longimicrobiales bacterium | reverse complement strand
GTGTGAGCATTGTTCCTTTCTATGATCGCAGCGGCCTGATCAATCGCGCCGTGTCCACTCTGAAGACCGCGCTGCTGGAGGAAATCATTCTTGTCACCCTGGCGCACGTCATTTTCCTCTGGCATTTCCGCAGCATCCTGATCGTCACTCTGCCCCTGCCTTTGGCGGTACTGACGTCGTTCCTGCTGATGCGCCAATTCGGCATCTCGTCCAACATCATGTCGCTGGGCGGCATTGCGATTGCTATCGGCGTGCTGGTCGATGCCGGTATTGTGATGACCGAGAACGTACTACGCCACGCCGAGCGATATGCGGAAGAGAACGGCGAATACCGATCCGCGATAGGAGAGATCACTCTCCAGGCGGCGCGGCTGGTAGGGCGCCCGATTTTCTTCGCCATGGCCATCATCATCCTGGCCTTCGTGCCCGTGTTTGCCCTCACCGGACTGGAAGGCAAGCTCTTCCATCCACTGGCCTACACCAAGACCTTTGCCATGGTAGGGGCGACGCTCCTGGCGGTGACCCTGGTCCCCGTGCTGTGCACGTTTCTGGTGCGCGGGCGCTTGCATCGGGAAGAGGAAAATCCGGTCATGAGGGCGCTGCACGCCATCTACAGGCCGGTCTTGCGATGGGCGCTCCGGCACAAACTCGCGACGCTGGTCTCCGCTGCCGGGCTGTTCGCCTTCGCGCTGTTCACGGCAACCACCATTGGTTCCGAATTCATGCCCGAACTGGACGAAGGAACAGCGATGTGGATGCCCATCACCGACCCGAGCATTTCGCTGACCAAGGCTACGGAGCTGATGCGCGAACAAACGCGCATCATTCAAGGCGATCCTGCCGTGGAAATGGTGGTTGGCAAGATTGGCCGTGCGGAGACGGCCACCGATCCCGCTCCTGTCAACATGACAGAGACCATCGTTACCTTGAAGCCCAGGGAACAGTGGCCACCCGGCACCACCAAAGAGGACATCGTGCGCCGGCTGGACGAAAAACTGCGTATGCCGGGTGTGAGTAATATCTGGACCCAGCCCATCCGCAATCGTACCGACATGCTCTCCACGGGTATTCGCACCCAGATCGGCGTGAAGGTGTTGGGCAACGATCTGGCCACCATCGAACGTCTTTCCTCCGAGATTGAGCAGGTGCTGCGCGGTGTTCCAGGTAGCGTGGATCTTTATGCCGAGCGCATTTCCGGCGCTCCCTACCTCGAGATCGAGATCGACCGGGCAGCTGCGGCGAGATATGGCATCGGCGTGGGAGACATCCAGGACGTGATCGAGACCGCGGTCGGCGGAAAGAACCTCACTACGACCATCGAAGGCCGTCAGCGGTTTCCGGTGCGTGTCCGCTACGCACGCGCCTTCCGCGAAGACCCCGAAGGCCTCGGCCAGGTCCTGGTGTCGGGCATGAATGGCGTCCAGGTTCCCCTGGCCCAGTTGGCAAGCCTGCGCAAGGTTACCGGGCCGTCCATGATCACCAGCGAGAACGGCTTGTTGCGCGGAACCGTGCTCCTGAACGTCCGGGGGCGCGACGTCGGTGGTTTCGTGGAAGAAGCCAAGCGCGTCGTGGTCGAGAAGGTCAGGCTTCCGCTGGGATACTACCTTGACTGGAGCGGGCAGTGGGAGAACCAGCTCAGCGCGAAACGGCGCCTGCAGATTGTCTTGCCCGTCGTGCTTGCCGTGATCTTACTCCTGCTGTACATGACCTACCG
>JBOHRF010000711.1:0-1715 GCA_050732575.1 Longimicrobiales bacterium | reverse complement strand
CGAAGTTGAAGTTCGAAGTTACGTTCACGTAACTCCGGAACTTCAACTTCGATTCGATTCCCTTCCCAGGTATCTGTCCCGTAATGCCGGCGGGAATTTCTCGAGCGCGTAGGCAGCATGGTGCGCGGCATGGTGGCAGCGTGTGCGCGCAGGAACACCTCTTCCCGTTCCCGATCGCGGTTGCCCACTTCGCGCAGCATCCAGCCCACGGCCTTGTGGATCAGGTCGTGTTGGTCGTGAAGCAGCAGGGTAGCCAGCCGCATGGTCTGGTCAAAGTTGCCCTGGCGAATGAAGTATTGCGTGGCCACAATCGCAATGCGCCGATCCCACAGCACGGCGGATGCGGCCAGCGTGGGCAGCACGTCATCATCTGCGCTGCGCTCCTGTGCGGCCGCGCCGTCAAAGAGGTGTCGGCCCACGATGTGAGGCGCGCACGAATCGACCAGATCCCAGTTGTTGATGTGAGCGCGGTCGTCCAGGTAGGCGCGATAGACCTGTGCGCGTTGTGCCGCATCACCGCGGTCGTAGAGGCGCAGCATCAGGAAAAGCGCCATCAGCCGGGCCTCGTGCAGCGGTGAACGCAAGAGTGTATGCGCTTCTGTCAACGGCATGGCCGGGTAGTCGCGCGCCAGGCTGCGCAACACCGGCACGCGCACGCACAGAAAACGATCGCCAGCGCCATAGTCACCGGGCCCGGTTCGAAAGAACCGTTGCAGGGCGGCAGCGTGCACCGGATCGGCTCGCGCCTTCAGGTCGGCCAGCAGAGCGGCTGCGTTGTTCTTGGGCATGGCCCAAAATGTCGCGTTTCTCTCCACAACGGCCAGGAGTCCGAGCGAGAGCCGCCGCCCGCCTGGCCGCTGGCAAAGAGGAAGATTCCATTGCCGTGACAGAGCGATCGTTTATCTTGTCATTGCAAGCCCACGCTGTCCGTATTCGATCGCCTCACCCGTGAGGACATGCATGCGCACCCGCCGTGCCCTGGCGCCTTTGCTCTTCCTGTCCTTTGGTGCAGTTGTCGGCCTGCGCGCCCAGCAGATACCGGCGGGCCGCTCGACGCCGCCCGGCGCGCCCGGCCGCATCAGCGGCACGGTTGTTAGCGCCGGATCGAGTCAACCGCTGCCCGCCACTGCGATTACGGTTCGCAGTGCCGCAGACTCCGCTTTTGTAGCGGGTGTGTTGACCTCGCCTGACGGCAAGTTTCGCATCGAGGGTTTGCCGTTCGGTCGTTATTCCGTGCGTCTCAGTCACGTCGGCTACAAGTCGAGTTTGACCGAGATCGTGGCGCTTTCCGTGGCGGCCCCGCGTGCTGACCTCGGTACGATCGAGATGGTGGTCGCACCCATCGAGCTGGCCGGCCTGGAAGCACAGGCCGCCCGTGCGCCGGTGGTGCTGGAAGCCGATCGCACGGTTTACAACACCAAAGACATGCCGGCCGCGGCAGGCACGGTGATCGATGTGCTGCGCGCTGTACCCGAATTGGACGTCGACATCCACGGCAAGATTTCTCTACGCGGCAATCAGGCAGTAGCCATCCATTTGAACGGCCGCCCGGCCGCACTGCGCGGCGATCAACTCACTAACTTTCTGCAGCAGCTGCCGGGCAAACGAGTCGCGAAAATTGAAGTCATGCCCAACCCGTCGGCCAAGCATGACCCCGAAGGGATGGGTGGCATCGTCAATCTCGTGCTGCAGCAGAATATCGATCTGGGCACCAG
>JBOHRF010000710.1:0-1725 GCA_050732575.1 Longimicrobiales bacterium | reverse complement strand
CGCCAGCAGGGTCACCTGTACGCGAGTGTGGGTACGGCCTTCAAGGCGCCCTCGCCGGATCAGCTCTACGACCAGCGTGCCGTGCCCATTCCCTTCCCTCCGTTTCAGACTACGTTCTCGAACTTCACCCTGAAGCCACAGCATGGTACCAACGTCGAGGCCGGCATCTATCACAGCGCCGCGCTGATTCCGAATCGGTTGGATGCGGACATTACGGTGGCCGCCTATCAGTTCGATCTGAAAGATGAGCTCGATTTCGACGTGTCCACATTGAGCTACGGCAACATTGGTCGCAGCCGGCACCGTGGTGTGGAGTTGGGTGTCACCGTGCGCAGCACTGCGCTTTCCGGCTTTGCCAATTACACAATGCAGGCAGCAACCGCGCGCACGGGAGACAACAGTGGCAACTACCTGAAAGCCATTCCGCGCCACTTCGTAGTGGCGGGTGTCACGGCCGGCCGTAGCACTGGCGTCTCCGGAAGTCTCACGGCAACGCGCGCGCAGGACATGGTTCTCGACGACGCGAACGCCCGTAAACTGCCCGATTGGACGCGTTGGGATGCGCGCGTGGCTTATACGCTGGGCGCGTTTCGAGTGTCAGCGGATCTGCTCAACCTGGCCAATGCGCGCTTCAGTACCACGGGCTTCCCCGATCCGGCCGGTTCAGATGAAGTGTACTACTATCCAGCCGCAGGCCGTACGCTACACGTGGGGTTGAGTTGGCAGCGCTGAGCGCGCCGGTTTCTTCAGGAACAGCACGAGCATCCAGATGGCCACCAGCAGGAGACCGATGACTTCGCGGCCCTCCTCGATCTCAATGGTGGCCATCCCCGCATCGCGGAACATTTCCGAAAAGCCCACCTGACCGAGCACGCGCGGCATCCAGATCGCAATCCAAATCACGGCTGCGGCCCCCACCAGGACGGGCAACCAACGCGGCAGCTTGCCGCGTTGCGCCAGGATGCAGGCCAAAGCGGCCCCACCGTAGATCGCGATCCAGCGGATCGGATCCGGATCGTTGTACTGCACAGTCACCGAGAAGACGAACAACAGCGCCATGATGACGTTGGCAACTTTCATGTCCTCTGCACGCTCCGTTGCGTTGCGTTGCGCGTAATCTGAGCGTTGATTGCCGGTGCGAAAAGGTGGGCCGTGCTCGACCGCCTCGCACGGCTGGCTTCGTAGTCCGCCTCACGTTCAGAATGGGGATGTGGGGATATGAAAAAGCGATAAGGGAGATGTTTAACTAATTTGTTTTTTAAACAGATTTGTATCTCCTTTATCCCCAGCCGTTCATCTCCTTATCCCCAGGATGAGGTCTCCCCGCACGAGCCGCCAGGCAAGGCCAACTAACGGACGTCTATACGCGATTCCTGCCCCGGGGCGGGCAATACATGGACTTTGACAGCGCCGCGCTCGTTGCGAACGCGTATCGCACTGACCCGCTCGGGCACACGCAGTGTGAAGGTAGCCGCGGCAGGCGCAGCTTCAATGCGCAGCAGGTTGGAGGAAGTCAGGATGCTGGCGCCGGCCGGCTGTTCGGCGCTGGCCGATGCGCGCGCTTCACGGTAGACAACCAACTGGCCGATCGGCTGTGCAATCTGCACGTCGAACGTATCACGGCTGACTACAATGCTGACGGTCACCGCGGGTCCACCCTCTTCCGATACGGTTGGTGCCGCGGTCGGCGCGGGCAGCGGCCCGGACTCCGGCGCGACCCAGCCG
>JBOHRF010000709.1:0-1728 GCA_050732575.1 Longimicrobiales bacterium | reverse complement strand
AGGCATTGTTGCTCAGTGCTGCCGGCTTGTTCAGTGGGGTCCTGCTGGCACAAGTGCTACGGGCGGCACTCATTGCACTTTACCCGGGCGAGCTGCCGTTTGCCGGTCGTGCCACAATCGACCTCCGAGTTTTGTTGTTTGCCGCCAGTATTGCTCTGCTCGTCGTACTGCTCTTTGGTATCGTGCCGGCCTGGCTGTCGGCGCGGTCGAGTTCGCCGCGCATGCTCCATTCGGCTGCGCTGCGTAGCACGCTCGATCGTCGAGGCCAGCGCACGCGCGCGGCATTGGTGGCGGGCGAAATCGCGCTGGCCTGTGTGCTGGTCACCATGGCCGCGCTGGTCGGGCGGAGCTTTGCCCGCGTACAAGCACAGCCAGCGGGCTTCCATACGGATGGGCTGCTGTTGATGTCGATCACACCGTCGCGCGAGCGGGTGCCCAACGCTCAGGTCACGACGTTCTATCAACAACTGCCTGAGCGATTGGCGCGTGTGCCCGGTGTGCGCACGGCCAGTGCCGCCAGTTCCCTGCCCATCAGTGGCGGCGACAGTCACGGCATACTCACCGTTGAAGGCCGGCCTTTCCCGGGCCTTGCTCCTTCCGCCAGCTACCGGCGCGTGCTGCCCAGCTACTTCCAGTCGATAGGCATACCCTTGCTGGCGGGCCGAGAATTCGATGCGCGCGACCGTGGTGCGGAACCCTATGTCACGCTGGTCAATGAAACGCTGGCGCGCCGTCACTTCGGCAGCGCAAACGCAGCGGTTGGACGGCGCATCACGGTCGGACCGCCCGAAGGTGAACCCTGGCTCACCATCGTAGGTGTGGTAGGCGATGTGCGGAACGAAGGTCTGGAGACGAATGACGAACACGCGACTTACGAGCCGCATCCGCAGCGGCCCTGGCGCACCATGCAATTGGTGGTGCGTTCGGATGGGGATCCGCTGACCGTCTTGCCGTCCGTGCGTGCCGCGCTGCGCGAACTGGATCCGTACATGCTGATGGAAGATGTCACCACCATGGAGCAACGCATGGCCGAATCACTGGCGCCGCGCCGTTTCAATGCCGTGCTGCTGGGTGCGTTTGGCGTCCTGGCCTTGCTGCTCGCTTCCGTTGGCGTGTACGGCATCAGTGCCTATCTGGTCGCCGAACGGCGGCGCGAATTCGGCATTCGCGCGGCATTGGGTGCGACCAGCGCTCAGATTCGCGCACTCGTGATGGGACGCGGACTCCGTTTGGCCGGCGCCGGCCTGGCGATGGGGATTCCTGTGGCATTGGGCGCGAGCTGGCTGTTGCGTCATCTGCTCTTTGAAATCGAAACCACGGACCCCATCAGTCTGCTGCTCAGCGGCGGCGCGCTGTGCACCGTTTCGATAGCTGCGTGTTGGCTACCCGCCCGGCGGGCCACGCGGGTCGACCCGGCCAGCACTCTGCGGAGCTGACCAACCCCGGTGGCGAAGCCAGCGTCCGCGCTCAAACCGAAAAAGGGAGCGCGGCGGATTCGGAAATCGGGGGATCGGGAAATCGGGTGCGGGAGCGGGAACGGATCTCGGGAGCGGGAGCGGAAGCGGAACAGATTCGGGCTGGGAGCCCGTCGCACCGAATTCGCGACACTTGGAGCCGTTCCAATTGCTGAACCTCATTCTTAGTCCTTGAATTCATAAATACATTGACGTATTAAATAGGCTCCTGAAGCGGGTTTGGCCGACCTGTGAGAAGGGAGTCCTCCTGTGC
>JBOHRF010000708.1:0-1750 GCA_050732575.1 Longimicrobiales bacterium | reverse complement strand
TCACGGGCCTCGGCCAGGGCGCTGCGTATGCGCTCGACTGCGGCCGGCTCGCTCGCCAGTGCACTACCCAATGTTTGATCAGCCCGACCGGTCGCTTCGTTCCAGATGCGCACGATGCGTTGCGCTGCCGCGGCCGCGCTGTTGTAGCTGTCCCGCGCATGGCCGGTCTTCTGCGCGGCCACGCCGCTATGAGCCACAATCAGCGCGTAATCGGATGGGAAGGGAATCACGCGCTCCACACGTACAGGACAAAACGCGTACTGGCTCACATGACCTGCCCGGCAGCACAACATTGCGGTGTGATCTTCGCTGCCACCCTGTGTGCCCACACCCCGGTCACCGGACAGCGCGCCCAGGCTCTGCCCATTCTCGACCGCGGCCAGGTACATGGCGAGTGTTTCCGGGGAATCGATCGCCGCTCGGTAGAGCGCAGTGTTGGGCAGGTCGTTCACAGCCGAGAGCGCCAGAAAAATCGCGACGATCAGCGCGCTCGAGCTGCTCATGCCTGATGCGGGCGGCAGGTTACTGGCAAAGGCGATGTCAGCGCCCCGCACCGCCTCCGGGAAATTGCGCGCCACGCGCTGCACGACGGTAGCTACATAGTTGGGCCAATCGCCGGGCACGGCTTTCGACTCGCCGTCAAAAGCGAGCTCACGTGTTTCACCGCTGATGGCGTCGGTCACGCGCACGATCGCATCCGCGCGCGGGCGGGCCAGTACCATGAAGCCGCGCTCGATGGTGCAGAGCAGGCTGCGGCCGCCCGCATAGTCCGTGTGTTTGCCCAACAGCTCGATCCGGCCCGGCACGAAAAACGACGCACATACCGGTTGAGCGTGGAGTGCGCGAGCGCAAAGCCGGTAGAGCGTTTCCTTCATTTCAGCGGCCGTTGCCGACATGCCCGCTGCCACCAATCGCGCCGCTACATCGCTCACAAGCGCGGCTCCACATCGTGCAGCATTGTGACCACAGAGTCGATGTCGGCGCGGCTCGACAGGTCGATCACGCCCGCGCGGAAGGCCAGCACGCGGAAGGGCACACGCAACACGTCGCGTGCATACTGTACGGCATTGGGCAGCTCCAGCTCACCGCGTGCAGAAGGCTCGATGCGGCGGCAGGCATCGTAGATCTCCGGTGGCAACGACCAGCTATTCATGCCCACCAGTACTTCTGGTCCCAGCGCGGCCAGCGTTTCGGCATTCGGTTTTTCGATGATCTGCTTCAGGAATCCGCGTTCATCGATGTCGATGATGGCGTATTTGGCCACGCGCTCGGCATCGACATTGCCCAGCCGAACCAGCGCTTCCCGCTCGAACGCAGCCACACCCGCAGCGCCCAGCTGTTGCAAGTCGCGCAGCGTGTGAACCGGGTAGTAGTTGTCCGAGTTCACCACCAGCACACTCTCACCGGCGGCAAAGGACTCGCCGGCCAGCACGGCATCGGCTGTCCCCAGCGGTTCTTCCTGGATGGCAAAGTGGATGCGCACGCGTGTCAGCTCGAGCGCGGCCACGTAGTCGCGGATGTGCTGGTGCTCGGGGCCAATGACCAGACATACGTCGGTGATGCCCGCATCGGCCAGCGCACTGATGATGTAGTCGAAGAACGGACGCGACTGGGCAGATCCTACAGGCATCAGACCTTTGACGCCCGCATCTGCCACACGCTGCTGCGTGCTATCGATGCGCGCACCGGGATCCGCGCGCCGCATGCGCGTGCCCAGGCCACGCGCCAGGACCAGCGCCTTCGTGGTGGG
>JBOHRF010000707.1:0-1751 GCA_050732575.1 Longimicrobiales bacterium | reverse complement strand
CGAGGATGATGCAACGATCCCGCGCGGCGAGGCCCAGATTCTGGCACGCGGCATTCGTGGCTCGCGCATCAAGCTGCTGCCTCAAGTGGGTCACCTATCCAACCTGGAGGAGCCCGGCGAGTTCAACCGCGTTGTGAGCGACTTCCTGCTGCAACTGCCGCCTTTCTTTGGAGTGCTGAAGTTCGCGTGACGCGTCACGCGTCACGCTTCCTGGGCTTCATGAGCTCCAGTTGCTCCTCAGCACCGCCGTCACTGTCTCCACCGCCGTCAGATTCCGTTCGTGCCACGCGCGCTACTTCGACCACGCGGTCACCGGTTTCCAGCGCCAGCACGCGCTTGCCTTGCGTGACCCGGCCCTGCTCGGGAATCTCGTCGGCGGATACGCGGGTTGCGGCACCGCTCGCGGAAATGACCATCAGCTCATCACCCAGGAGCAGTTCCTTGGCGGCGACCAGGCCGCCTGACTTGTCGCTAACATCGAGCGTCACCGTTCCCATACCGCCGCGCCGTTGCACGGGGTAGTCCGTGATGGGTGTGCGTTTGGCAAAACCGAATTCGGTGACTGTGCAGAGAGCGGCATCGCGGCGCACAATGACCATACCGACAATGCGGTCCTTGCCGCGCAAAGCCATCCCCTTCACCCCCTGAGCCGTACGACCAACGATGGGCACGTCGGCTTCCGGGAAGCGGATGGCACGACCTTCCACGGTAACCAGTACGGCGTCGTTTCCACCATCGGAGAGCTGTACATCCAGCAGACTATCGCCGGGCTGAATCTTGATTGCGTTAATGCCGCCGGAACGAACGTTAGCGAATTGATCGAGCGATGTGCGTTTGACCGTGCCACTGCGGGTGAGGAAAAGAAGCAGTCGATCCTCCGAGAATTCAGTTACGGGCACGAGCGCGGCCACGCGTGCGCCGCGCTCCAGAGTCATGACCTGTGCCAGGGCGCGTCCGCGACTGGTGCGGCCGCCCTCGGGCACGTCGCGCACAGGCAACGCATGCGCCTGGCCCGCAGCCGTGAAGAAGACCAGGGTGTCCCGGGTCGAGGCCGCGAACACGTGCTCCAGGAAGTCCTCGGTCGAGCGTTCGGCTGCCAGGGCCGCGCGTCCGCCACTGACCCGTCGGCGCCAGAGTGCCATGGGCACCCGTTTGATGTAGCCCTGATGGCTGAGCGTGATGACCACGTCCTCATCGGCCACCAGATCCTGCACGGCAAATTCGGTTTCGCCTTCCGTAATCACGGTGCGGCGTGCATCCCCGTGTTGAGCCACTACCTGGTCGAGCTCGGAGAGCACGACCTTCAGCTGTCGTTTCTCACTGCCCAGCACCTTTTCCAGCTCGACAATGCGCTTCTTCAGTTCCGTGAGCTCATCACGCAGCTCCTGCGTTTCCAGGCTGGTAAGCCTGGCCAGGCGCATGTTGAGCACCGCTTCGGCCTGTTCGACCGAGAGCGCGATCCGTTTCTGCAGCGCGGCCGTCGCTTCTTCCCGATTTTTTGACTTGCGAATGATGCGGATCACGGCGTCAATGCTGTCCAGCGCCATGAGCAGGCCGATCACGATGTGCGCCTGTTTGCGCGCCTGCTCCAGCTCGTGGTCCGCGCGTCGCCGAATCACCCGCAACGCATGATCGCGGAAACGCTCCAGGATCTGCTTCAGATTCAGCTCACGCGGTACTCCATCATCCAGCGCCAGCATGATGGCGCCGAACGTGGCCTGCAGGTGCGTCTGCTTGTACAGCACCGCCAG
>JBOHRF010000706.1:0-1760 GCA_050732575.1 Longimicrobiales bacterium | reverse complement strand
CCGATACGGTTGGTGCCGCGGTCGGCGCGGGCAGCGGCCCGGACTCCGGCGCGACCCAGCCGATGGCCTGTGCGACATTCATGACCTGGTCGACGATCCAGGCGCGCACGGGCGGTACGGCGAAAGCCAAACCAAAAAGCAGAACGATGGCGGCTGCGGCTTTCATCAGGGTGGGCATGCTGGCACGTGCCGCTTGCGTCACCTGGGGCTTCATGACGTGAGCGCTCCGGCGAACTTCCAGCTCGGCAGGATCGACCTCAACCAGTAGTCGTGACAGGGTTGTGGTGCGTTGCTGCAGCACAGCCAGGCGCGCGGCCGACTCGGGCTCGTTCGCCAGGCGAGCAGCCATGGCCGTACGCGCTTCGCCCGTTACCTCGCCATCCAGGTAACGAACCAGTTCTGCATCCGTGATTACGTTGTCGGTCATATCAACCCTCAACCACTTTTTCAGCATCCAGAACAGCTGCCAGCTTTTCCAGCGCACGCGCGATCATGGTGCCGACCGAGCCGGTCGTAGTGCCCACGGCCTGTGCTATTTCTTTGTGGGCAAACCCTTCTTCGCGCATGAGCAATACGGTCCGTTCCTTTTCGGTCAACTGACTCAGTGCCGCGCGCACCCTGGAGCGCGCTTCATTCGCTTCTGCGACCTGCTCCGGATCGGGCAGCGGGTCTGCGGCCGGCACACGTGCACCCGCGTGTTGCAACAGCTGGTGGCGCCGTTTGCGTGAATTGGCCCAGGCGCGCACCTGATTGGTGGCCACGGTGAAGAGCCAGGCGCGGGGCTGTTCATCGCGCGGCGGCTTTGCAACCAGGCGCGCAAAGGCTTCTTGCGCGGCATCGTGCGCCACGTCTGCATCACCGGTGAGTCGCACCAGGTAGCGGAACAGCGCTGCGTGGTGCTCCTCGAATAATCGGGCCGCGTCCATCACTCAGAACGTGAGCCGCAGCCCCACGAGCGGCAAACGCGGCAATCCCTTTTCAAAACGGTCCTCGAATTCGTACGTCACACCATTGCGCACCGGGAATCGACGAATCGGCCGGCTGCCTGCATAGGTGCTGGCATTGTCGCGATCGAGCACATTGCGCACCTGGAAATAGGCGCTCAGCTCGATCGGGCCGAATGGTTGCGCCCATTGCAGTGCGCCATCCAGGCTGCCGTATGCGGGCGTTCGCTCGGCATTGGGCTGCTGCACGTAGGAACCGTCCGGTGTGTTGCAGTGGAAGCCGAAGTTCATGCAACCCTCGCGCGTCACTGCATACGCACGAGTGAATGGTGCGCCCGACATGGCCGTATACGCTGCTGCCACGCGCAGCCCGCGCGCTACGCGCACGCCCAACATGGCATCGAACACGTGGCGACGATCCGCACTGGATGGGAACGTGATGTCCGCCAGTTCCAGATCAGAGCGGCCGTGTGTATAACCGAAGGATGCCGACCACTGGGCACCAATGCGCCGCAGGTTCAGCTCCAGGCCGCGCGCCTCATTCGTGCCCACCACGTAGAGGGGACGACGGCGGCCCAGTGCACCGGTGTCCGGATCGGGCAGCGCCACACCCTGCGCAGTGCGCGCAAATACGCTGGCACTGGCCAGCCAACCGCGACCCAGCCAGCGCTCGCTTCCCAGGCTCACCAAATCTGCCTGGATAGCCGGCGTGCGCGCATCGGGCCACACCCAGAAATGACTGGCATGAAAGGCAGGGTGAATGCTGGGTCCGGCCAGGGCAATGGCCTGCAGGTATTGCCAGCTGCGGCCGGCCGC
>JBOHRF010000705.1:0-1762 GCA_050732575.1 Longimicrobiales bacterium | reverse complement strand
AGGCAGGACCGCGCAGCCCGGTTGCGGCGCGTTCGCGCGTGGGGAGCGCACGTGCGGCATCGAGCACATTCTGCGCATCGATGCCGGCCGCCGCCGCTATGTTCTGAATTTCCGAGAGTGTGAATTCACCGCGCGGCGCGCTGCTCAATCCTTCCTGCAGCTCGGCTGCATGTTTCAGGATGAGCGCAAATTCACGTTCGGAGTAGCGCCGTTCTGCCATTGCCGCCTTCCAGTCGCTGCTTGTGTGAGCGGCCCCTCCAATCAAGAGTGCGCAATGTTGCTGGTCGCGTCAACGAACCGTACATGACTCCCTTCAAAAACTGCGACTGGCACCCTAACCTTGAACCGGCTGGAAAGTTCAAACCCTGAGCAGTAGGACTCCATATGCCACGGCCCTGGTACCGCTGGTTCGGCTGGATCACGGTGTTCGTCATCCTGGCGGACTGGGTTTCCAAGTTCATGATCCTGAACTGGATAACACTCTATGAGAGGGTGGCGGTGCTGGAGGGCTGGCTGTATCTGGTCCGGCTGAAGAACCAGGGTGTGGCCTTCGGCATCCTCAATGACCTGAGCACGATGTGGCGCACGCCCCTGGTGATTGGCGCGGCCTGCATTGCCGTCATCATGCTTGCATACGTTGCCCGCACGGTGCCCAACGCGCGCGCACAATCGGGCGTTGCGCTGGTCGTGGGTGGTGCACTGGGCAATCTCGGTGATCGCGTGGTCAATGGCGGTGTGACCGACTTCGTGTGGGTGAGCTTCATTCCCTATGTATTCAACGTTGCCGACGCTGCCATCTGCCTGGGCGCTATCCTGCTTGCCACCTCCATGGCCCCGCCGGCACGCGCTCGCCAGCCCGCTGGGTAGCCGGGCATCCGTGACATGACGAGAAAGACGGAACCGCGCGCGACCTTTTTCGCATCGCCCGCTGTATTTCGACGCTGGCTGCAGCGGCACCATGCGACTGAAACGGAGCTCTGGGTCGGTTTCCGCAAGAGAGCGTCGGGCCTGCCCAGCATAACTTGGCCCGAGTCCGTGGATCAGGCGCTTTGTTTCGGTTGGATCGATGGACTGCGCAAATCGATTGACGCCGACAACTACAAGATCCGCTTTACGCCGCGCAAACCGAAAAGCATCTGGAGCGCGATCAACACCAAACGCGCGCAAGAACTCATCGAGCAGGGTTTGATGCAACCGGCAGGTGCGACCGTGTTTCGCAATCGCGATGTGAACAAGTCGAACCAATACTCATTCGAGCGTGAGCAGGTGGAACTGGACGCGGCGCAGAGCAAGCTCTTCCAAGCCAACCGGCGAGCGTGGGCGTTCTTTCAGGAACAGCCGCCATCGTATCGCAGGACCGCACTTTGGTGGGTGATCAGCGCCAAGCAGGAGGCCACGCGCCGACGCCGGCTCGCCACTTTGATGGCCGACTCCGAGGCGGGCTTGCGGCTCTCGTCCATGCGCGGGCGGGTACACGAATGATGCATTTGCGGCTCCGTTCCAGCGGCACAATGGTGGCCGTATTGTGCCTGATTGCACCCGCGCAGTTGCGCGCGCAAACGGAGATTTCCTGGTCAACGGTGGGCGAGCAGTACGGATACACGAACGGTCAACCAACGCCGTTGCTGTGTCCGCCGGGCGGCACCGCGGGCCGCGTGTACGGCACCGATATCTACACGGACGATTCGTCGATCTGCACGGCCGCCGTGCACGCGGGCCTGATCACCCTTGCCGAGGGCGGCAGAATCATCCTGCACGTGAG
>JBOHRF010000704.1:0-1786 GCA_050732575.1 Longimicrobiales bacterium | reverse complement strand
TGGCTGCAGCCAGCGAGATTGTGTTCACATCACTACCAGGCCCCAAGGAGGTTGAAGCGGTCACGCTAGGAGAAGGCGGTATACTCCAGGGAGCCGCGTCTGGGACGGTATATATTGATTTATCGTTACTCCCCAGCACCCGTTAAGCGATACGTAAGGTTTGAATAAGAGAGGCAGGCGGAGTCGTAAGGGTAGCGAGGATATTCCAGCCTTGCTTGCGGGCAGTGGAAAGAACCGTACGCAAGGTGGCAAAGGTCTGGACCCCGGTGTCAGAGCGGAAGCCCCCGGAGATTTTCTGTCGGACTTTCATCATCCGCAGATCCCGTTCCGCTTGATTGTTCGTGAAGGGCACGGTGGGATCAGAGAGGAAGCGCAGGGTCGCATCTTTGTGATCGCGGAGCCGGAGTAACAGATTGTGTCCCGTGCGGCGACGGCTGCGCCCTCGGCGCATGGGCAGGCCAGTTCCGAGCGGCGGTTGGCTCTCATGGAAAGCAAACCCTTGCGCGAGAATGCGGTCATAGCGGGCGGACAACCAGGCCAGAAACCTGGGGCTCAAGCTCCGCTGTTGTGCACGGGCCAGATTGGCGGCGTGACAGGCCTGGCGCAAAAAGTGATGCATCGCCCGTGCCCACGGCTCGTGCTCGATGTCGATGAGCGCTTTGAGCTCCCGCAGATGATGCGCGTTACACAGCGCGTGGGTCACACCGATCATGGCCAAATATGGCCGCCAGAAATCATGGACGATGATCCCGCGCACGCCGGCCAGCATCGCACCTCGCTTGGCCGACGTGCGGTAGCACGTCAGTAGCCAGGTGGAGGCGACATGTAACCACTGCAGTGCGCCCGCAATGCGATAGCCCGTTTCGTCCAGATGCTTGACGGTGGCCTGCTTGATCTGCTGCTCGATATGTTCCGCCAGCCCGGTGAGTTCCTGGGCTTTCCGTTGCCCCATCGCCGCGATCGTGGAGGTCGCCACCTCAAGGCCAAAGACATCGCCCAGCAACTCCGCTAGCCGATCTTCGGGAATCAACTGCCAGGCCTGCAAATAGACCACCAGCGCCTCAACGGTCGGACCGTATTGCGTCGCTGCCGTTACCCCATCCGGAAACCGGGCTTGCGTTTCGGTCCCGCACGCTGGACACCCACAGCTGTGCCCCCGATGTTCCGTGACCTGCACCACCGGCTTCGCGATGTCGAACACCTGCCGCTTCTGATGCCTGGTCGTCTGCTCCACGCTCAACGCGCCACCGCACCCCGCACAGACCGCCGGGCAATGGTCAACCACCTTGTCTGGGGTCAGCACTTGTCGCAGGTTCGTCCCCTCGTGGCCTACCTGGCCACCTGACTTCCGGCCCGTTTTCTCGCGTTGATTGTTGATACGGGCTGGCTTCTTGAATCCGTCGCTCGAGGGAGGCTTCCCGCTATTCGAACTGTTCAGCCCCAACCGCCGTTCCAGTTCCTCCACTCGCTTTAGCAGCGCCATAATTAACGCGTCCTTCTCTTCGCTACTCAGTTTGTTCAGGTCTGGTCGCTGCGTCATGCCCAGCTTCAATCACACTTTCTCCCGAGAAGGAATCCCTCTCCTCTCAGGCCCTGCTGGGGAGTAACGAACTGAGAACTGAGAACTGATGACTGACAACTTCTTATGGATGGCGGTCATCCGTTTACGACGGGAGTCGAAAGGAAATTCGCGAAATCGCGGCGACCGACCTGCTTCCCGCTCCAAGTCGATCCCGGCTTTGGCGGCGACCACTCGCAAGGCTGCCTCAGTAGGATCACCTAACAC
>JBOHRF010000703.1:0-1791 GCA_050732575.1 Longimicrobiales bacterium | reverse complement strand
GTTCCGGATGGACACTGCACACCGGTCACCTCGCCCTGCCGAGTGAGCAGGGCCAGCACGGGCGCGTGCATGAACTGCGCGCCGCGCCGCTGTGCTGCGTCCTGAAGCGCGTAGCGTAGCGCTCGGTTGTCGACCAGCGCATCATCGGGGAAATGGATGGCAGCAACAATATCACGGCTAACGGCGGGCTCGAGCGCATGCGCTTCAGCAACGGAAAGCGTGCGTACACCGGCCTGGCCAACCATGGCCTCCAGTCGCTTCGTGCCAGGTTCGTGGAAGGCGACTTCGATCTTGCCGGATATGCCGAATTCAAAGGGTCGGCCGGTAATGTCTGTGATGCGTTCTACGAATGCGGGATAGGCGGCCAGGCTGGCGCGGGCGAGGGCAAGGAAGTCTTCGTGCTCAGCCAGCTCGCCCACGGGTGAGAGCATGCCGGCGCCGGCCCAGGATGCGGGTCCTGCGGACAGCTCGGGCTCGATTACGATGGCCTGCAATCCACGGCTGACCAGCTCGAAGGCCACAGAACAACCGATCAGGCCTCCGCCCACAACGACGATGTCCGCTCGATCAGGGTGTGGGGAGGCCAATGCCCTGTCTCAGATAGGCGCGCGCCAGGTCCACGTAATGTTCGGCGCTGCCGCGCACCCAGTCTTCGGCTTCGCCCTCGAGTTTCTTGAGCAAGCGCGCGGGCACACCACCCACCAGCGTGCGGGCCGCGACCTTCATATCGGTGGTCACCACACTCAAGGCAGCCACCAGCGCTTCCTCGCCGATCTCGCAGCCATGCAGCAGGACCGAATTCATGCCGATCAATGATCCTCGGCGAATGGTGCAACTTTCAAACACAGCGCCGTGGCCAACCGTAACGTCATCTTCCACGATCGTGTCACCGCGTGCGCTGACATGCAGGACACAATTGTCCTGGATGCTGGTACGCGCACCCACGCGAATGCCGTGCTCCGGGTGATCGCCCCGCAGGATGGCGCCGAACCAGATGCTGGAATGCGCACCCACTTCGACCTGGCCGATCAGCACGGCCGTGGGCGCCAGGAAGGCGGTGGGGTGTACGCGCGGCGAATGGCCGTTGAAGGGAATCAGATGTGCCATCAGTCGCTGGTCAGGATGCCGGCAAAACGCGCTGCGTCGATGTTGCCGCCGGTGATGACCAGAACCGTCGGGCCGCGCACGGTGATCACCCCTTCCACGATGGCCGCCACACCTACCGCGGCCGCACCTTCGGCAATGATGCCGTCGTAACGGTAAAGGGCACGAATGGCCGCGGGCAGCGCGGTCTCGGCCACCAGCAACATGTCATCGCACACGCGCAACGTGCGCTGGTAGCTGATTTCATCCGTGCAGCCGGCCAAACCATCGGCCAGTGTCGGACCATGGGGACAGTCGGTGATGTGGCCGGCCTGGAATGCCAGGTGCATGGCCGGTGTCTCTGTGCTCTGCACACCGATTACGCGCACGCTCTCCGTGCTGCTTTTCAGAGCAATGCCGATCCCGGCGATCAAGCCACCACCTCCCACGGGCACGATCACATCCTGCACGTGGGGCATGTCTTCCAGGATTTCGACGCCGATCGTGCCCTGACCGGCAACGACGGCCGCATCCGAGAAAGCATGCACAAAAGTGGCGCCCGATGCGGCCGCAAACTGCTGAGCCGCAACCTGTGCATCGTCGTAGGTGCGTTCCTGATCGCGCAGCGCTGCGCCGAACGAGCGAATACGCGCTTTCTTGGTCTCCGGCGCATTGCTGGGCACGAAGATGGTCGCACGCGCGCCCACC
>JBOHRF010000702.1:0-1810 GCA_050732575.1 Longimicrobiales bacterium | reverse complement strand
AACGACCTTGCGCATCGAACTTGAAACCGCTCCGCGCCAGACCAAAGTAGTCGACCTCGGCCGAATCTTCTCCTATCAGCCACACGCGTGTGGACTGCGGTGTGGTCAGGGCTGCCAACGTACCCAACAGGGACAGGCGAGACTCACCGTTTTGTGCGGACGCACGCGCGCGTGCTACTGCCAGCTCATAGGTGAGGAAAGAATAGGAGAAAGGAACGAGTAATGACGAACCAAGCAGAGGCACCGCGCCATTCGGAGCAGCAATACGTTGCGTAATCGGTTCCGTGCCGCGCACCGTTTGCCGTACAATCGTATCACCAACGTAAGTAAAGGTGGCATTGGCCGCGTCCGGCTCGATTCTCTTGCCTTCAGCTGAAAAAATGGTCTGCTCATAACGTGTGAACGTGCCATTCGAAGCCAATTGCAGGTCGTATTTTACCACGCGTGTCCTGGGCGACCGAAAGACCACTGTTCCCTCGATGCGATCCGCGCTGCGCGTGAATCGCTCCACCTGCACCGTATCGCGGCCCAACATGACCAGGAATCCGCCAGACTGCGCGGCCGCTGAGGCCGGCAGCGCGGCCCCGACCAAAACCGCGCTCGTTATGAACAGTCGGTGCGCCATGGCTCACCCTCTCGCAAAGCGGGAATGCTGGCCTTCAAGGATGGTGCGGCCTGGCTGGACAAGCCGCTTGCTCGTTACGAGGCGCCAGGTTTCGATGACGAACCGGCCGCGGCGACCGCGGTCACGCGCCGTACCAGCGTTGCCAGGCCGACAGATCGAACCCGTAACGCTCACCGCTGGCACGTTCCAGAAACGCACGAGCGGCATTGCGCCGGTCGGTAATGCGGGACTGCAGGTTCGAGAGCAAGAACGCACGACCGGCCAGGGCGAGCCTGCGCGCCATGGCTGGATCCAGCGGTACCTCGCTCAGCAAGTGCATGGTCGAGACGATTTGCATGAGCGCGGTGCCACTCGCAAGGGCGGCCAGCGTCTCCTCGTGAGGGCGCAGGTCGACCGATCCATTGCCCCAGGGCGCCACCATGGAACGCAGTGCCCACGTCTCATAACCCATGGGCCGCGGACCTCGCACCGCGCTCAACAGCGCGCCCCAGGCCCGCGCGTCATTCGGAAAATTGGTCAACACCCAGATGGCGGTGATGCGCTGAAAGGCCGTTGCGTCGTCGCGCAACGTGGCCATCGCATCCTCCAGATCCTGGGTGGTGTTGTGGCTCCGAATCGCCGCGCGCAGTGCAAGGATGCAGCAGACGCCAACGCCTGGCCGATGGAATCGGTCTCGGCGCGCAGAAAACGGCAAGAAAGGGCAAACATGGCGGGAAACTCATCCGTGATGATGCGCAACGCAGTGCCCCAGCGCTCTACGGGCGGCCGAGCGGATGACGGTGCGGCTAGATGACGAACGAGCGCCGAATCCTGCGGCTCGATGACCGAAATTGCGTAGCGCGTTGGCTGGCCGGTTTCCTTGACCTGCATCACTTCAGCGTCCGCGAAACGCAATGTTTGGCGCAACACGGCTGCACACGCGTGGGAGGCAAGCGAAAGACCCGGGGAAATACGCATCAACGTATCGTTCAATGCCTGCGCGTTCCATCGGCGCAGGGCGTGCACTTCGATTTCGAGCGTGTCATTGAGCTTCAGAAACTGCGGACTTTGCGCATACGCGCGTGCGGGCAGAAGCAGGCAGGTGCCCACCAGGACGTGACGGAGCATAACGGACCTCGGACAGTGGTAGCTTCGCGTATCGAGCTCAGCGTGTAACGTGCGCCGACATCGTTACGAGGTCATGAG
>JBOHRF010000701.1:0-1823 GCA_050732575.1 Longimicrobiales bacterium | reverse complement strand
GCGCGTCCGCCCTGGTTGCACTGCAGCCGTTCCTGAAACGCTGGACCAGCGCGATTGGACTGGTGCGCAAGGCGCTGAACGATTCTTCCACGCTGGTCCAAACCAAGGCGCTCGAGATTCTGGGCGACGGCTACGAAGAGGATCTGCGCGCGTACGTAAAGCGCACACGCGATGCCAATCTGCGCACAGTTGCGCTCGACCTCATTGCCACGGCCGAAGAGCGCGGTGCACCGCTGGTTGCGGACAGCACGGGTGCCCTGCAGCGAACTTCGCCGGCCGGCCCTCGCCTCACCTACAAGCCCAGCAAACGCTGGGAATCCTGGGGTGTGTCGGTGGGTGAGTTGCAAGTGGCGCTGCCCGGCAAGCCAGCGCAAACCATCAGCGACAGTGTGGAGGTAGTGCGCAACGTCGTGCCTGCGTTCGTTTCGGCCGAAGGCCGCTACCTGGTATATGAAGCTAACCGCAAGGTGCACGTGCGCGACCTGGCCACGGGCACAGATCGCGTGGTGGACAGTGGTAGCGCACCTCGACTGGTGCCCTTCAGTCCATCGTTCATTTATGTGAAGCAGGTGCGCGCTCCGCCCGACAGGCCGCAACAGGCCAACACATTGCGCTACGATGTATGGCAGGCTCCGTTGGCCGAAGGCAGCGGTAAACCCATCGGCCAGCTGGATGCGGCCGCGCGGCAAGACGTGAATGGATTTGCATCGGCGGTGCGCTGGATGCGCGTGCGGGAAGTGGACGGCAAGTTTCACCTGACAGGCGATCTGCAACAGCCCTTCGTGTTGCCCGATCCGTTTGGCGCCAGCAAATGAACGTGGCGCGCTTGTTGTTTCCGGCCATCCGCTGGGATGCGGAACGCGGTTTCGAGCCGGCCCGGCCCGCCATTGAATCTGCACTGCAACTCGGCGTCAGCGGCTTCATCCTGTTTGGCGGCCATGCGCGTGCAGTGCGCGCACTGACTGATGAGCTGCAAGCCCGCAGCGCGCATCCGCTGCTCATTGGCGCGGACCTGGAGCGTGGTGCCGGACAGCAGTTTGCCGGAGCCACACCCCTGCCGCCGTTGGCTGCGATTGGTTTTTTGGATGATCTTGAGGTGACCCGGCGCGCGGGCGAACTGACCGCGCGGGAAGCGCGCGCGCTGGGCGTGAACTGGGTGTATGCGCCTGATGCCGACGTTGATGTCGAGCCGCGCAATCCCATCATTGGCACGCGCGCGTTCGGGACCAGCGCAGAGAAAGTCACGCGCCACGTGCAGGCCTGGATCGACGGTTGTCACCAGGGTGGTGCGTTGGCCTGTGCCAAACATTTTCCCGGCCACGGCCGCACGACCGTCGACTCACACGCCGAGTTGCCGGTGGTCAACGCCGACCGCGCCACGCTGCTGCACGATCTGGAGCCGTTTCAGGCGGCCATCCGCGCGCGTGTCGATTCCGTAATGAGCGCTCACATCAGCTTTCCCGCCTTCGATCCCAGCGGTGCGGCCGCCACATTGTCGCCGGCTATCCTTACCGGACTGCTGCGCGAGCAGCTTGGATTCGGCGGACTCATTGTAACCGACGCACTGATCATGCAGGGTGTGCTGGATGCCGGGCAGGGCGAGGCGGGCGCGGTAGTGGCGGCGGTGCGGGCCGGTTGTGATGCACTGCTTTATCCCACCGACCTGCAACGTGTGACTTCTGCACTGCAGCAAGCAGTCTCGCAGAACGGTCTGCGCGAACGTGTGCACCAGTCGATCGAGCGGATCCAGCAAGCCGCGCAGGATGCCGCGCGCGCAGGTGCACGGGTCGCGAGTACGGAAGGCTGGGGCCTCGAGCCCGATC
>JBOHRF010000700.1:0-1825 GCA_050732575.1 Longimicrobiales bacterium | reverse complement strand
CGCGCGCGGCGCCAGCTGTGCGATGCGCTGGAGTTCCGCCTCGGCCGATGCGGCGGGCAACGAGAGCGCGGGCAGAGTCTCCAGTGTAGCAAACGTGCGCTCGTTGTGCGGCACCAGCACAAATGCGTTCCTGCGCACGCGCGCAAAGTCTTCATCGCACACCCAGACCAGGTCGGTCATGAGCGGCTCGCGCCCGTCCGCATCCCGCCACGCGTAGGGTGTGAAGCGCGCGATCAGGTGTCCGCCTTCGGCGGGTCGCAAATAAGCCAGCGCCGCGCTGAACGATGCATCGGCCGGCACATCGCCCAGGCGCAGCCGCTCGGCCGTAGCCCGTGCCTGCTCGAGTCCGATGTTCGGCGTCAGCGCGACGACATCGTACGAACCCGTGGCGGTCAGCTTGGCGTAGATCACGCGTATCGGCGCTCGTGCACTCATTTCTTCCCATTCCTCTGATCAGGTCACTTCACGACATCGTGGCGCATGAGAGCACGGGCGCTGTGACGCGGGAGTGCCCGGCCGCGATGTCGCTTGTACTTGCGGAATAGCAGTTCCTCGTTCCGCGGCAAATGGGCCGCTGCGTGAACCGCTCCCTCGCGGCAAGGCACTCCCGCTACGCGCGCCCGCAGATTGCCCATATGACCAGCCCTGGTCAGAGGTTCCTCGAGGTTTCCTTACGATTCTGGTCACGATTCTTCCTACTTACCAGCCCAATTTGCCGCGCAGGCCAGGCCGCGCGCCGGCGCTGCACTCAATGATCCATTTGACGGACTCCAGCACCTGCCAGGGGCGGAACGCGCCATCGAATACTTCGCCCTGCTCCGGATCGTGCCGCACCGCGCTGCCGTAGGCGGAGCACGCGTACACGCGATAGTTGCGGAAGCTGCGCTCGATGATGCCGTGTACAGAGCCCAGCTGCTCGCGCAGGAATTCCCGCGCCCGATTCATCTGATCCGGGTGGCGATCCATCTTGGTGAGACACACGGCTACGGGAATGGTCAATCGATTCTCCTCATCCAGGCACGACGCGCGTGCTTCAGCAGACCGCTGTTTCAACCATTCGATCATGGCAGAAAGGTTTGAGACGAGCATGGTCCAGTAGAGCTTGTCGCGCTCCACGCGCTCCTGCAGGAGTGCGTCCGCACCGGTTGCCGCATCGGTCGGATCGATCAGCAGCAAAACGCCGCCCGCCTTCTCGAGCAGCGCCAGGAAACGCGCGCCCGCACGGCTGGTCACCAGGTCACCGCGCGTGAACAGCTCGCCCATGGGATCGAGCAGAAACAGATCCCCAACCAGCTTGACACTCTCATCCTGGGGCACCACACCGAGCAGCTTGCGCTCCTTGCGCACTTTGGAGATCTCGAAGCGGTACGGCGCCGCCGTGTTCATGGTGGGCCGCGGCTTCCTCCCCTCCTTCGATGATCCCAGGATCTCGGCCAGGTAATCGCCCGTGCGCCAGCCGATGGTCATGACGCGCCACTCGAACGGATCGGCCGGATCGTCCGGCTGTTTGGCCAGCAGACTGGCCAGCAGGTTGGTTTTGCCCGAGCCGGGTGGACCCCACAACAAGATCGGCCGGCGGGCACCTGCAATCGCCTCGCCCCATTCGTCTTCATCCGGCTCCGCGCGCACGGCGGGTAGCAAGATCGAGCCGGTCCTCGGCGGCCCGCTGACCTCGACAGGTTCCACCACCACGCCGACACGAGCCGCAGCCTCCGTCTGCTTTAACCAGTCCTCGATCGGTACGTCTTCTTCGATCGGTTCTTCCTCATTGATCAGGTGCGCGTCCATTTCGACGGGTTCTGCGTGACCGACAGGTTCAGCCTCA
>JBOHRF010000699.1:0-1827 GCA_050732575.1 Longimicrobiales bacterium | reverse complement strand
AGGCCAACGCCAGAATCATGTGCCGGGACAGGCCGACGAAGTGTTCGCGAGGCCAGATGGATACTGCTCATGCCCCGTCGAGCGCAAAGCTAGATCCTATGAGACACGACAAGCAGATGCTTAGAATCAGAGTGTCGTGCTTGGCTCACAGGAGAGCATCATGCGTACAGATCAGGCATACACGGGTACCGAGGAGCGGGTGTTGGCAGTATCGCTCGAACTGGCGGCCGCGAAGTGGAAGGTCGCGTTACACGACGGGCACCGCGAGCAGCCTGCGGTGCATACCGTCGCGCAGCCGCAAGCCTCAGCGCGTCTGCAGGCGGTGCTGGACCTGATCGAACAGCACAAAGAGAAGTGGTCGCTGCCAGCAGGTGTGCGCGTCGTCGTAAGCTACGAGGCCGGCCAGGACGGGTTTTGGATCTGTCGCGCGCTTCAGGCACGCGGCATCGAGTGCTACGTCATCGATCCGGCCAGCATTCCGGTCGAACGCCACAAGCGGCGCGCGAAGACCGACCGGCTCGATACCATCAAGCTGGTGATCAATCTGCGTGCATGGCTACGCGGCGAGCGCGACCGCATGCACGTGGTTCACGTGCCATCGCCGCAGGACGAAGCGTCGCGGCACCTAATGCGCGATCGCGGGCAACTGCAGAAGGAAGTGCTGCAGCACCGCGACCGCATGCGCAAGCTGCTGGCCACATTCGGCTGCTGGGATGAGGTGGATCACAAGCACTTCGCCGGCCGGCTCGCCCGTGACGAGGTGAAGTGTCACGATGGCGCGCTGTTGCCGCCCGAAATGCGCGAGCGGCTGCTGCGCGAGTGCGAACGCCTGGCGCTGGCGCAGCAGCAACTCGCGGCGCTGGAGAAGACGCGGCAGGCAAGCCTGCCCGCCCCCGCGCGCCAGCGACGCGATGACCTGGCGCGCCTGAAAGGGATTGGCGAAGTGGGCGCGTCGCGCCTCGCGCTCGAACTGTTCTGGAGGGAGTTCAGCAACCGGCGCCAGGTGGGTGCCTGTACAGGGCTGGTGGCCCAGCCCTACGACAGCGGCGAGAGCCAGGTCGACCAGGGTATCAGCAAACAGGGCAACCGACGAGTGCGCGCGTTACTGGTCGAGATGGCATGGTGCTGGCTGCGCTACCAGCCCGACAGTGCGCTCACACGCTGGTTCAACGAGCGCACCCAGAGCACGGGACCAAACCGGCGGGCCCGGCGCATCGCGATCGTTGCAGTCGCACGGCGACTCGCCATTGCGCTGTGGCGCTATCTGAAAGACGGTGAGATTCCCGAAGGCGCACGCCTGAAGTCGGCGTAGGCTCCGAAAAGTTTTGCAGGAAGGAGGTAACGGTCGGTCAGGCAACTACGCAAGCACAAACGTATCTGAGGTGAACATGCCCGTTGCGGTCCTGGGTTGCTGATGCAACCGATTTATCTAGATGGGGCATGTTCCTGGTTGATGATTCCGGCGTAATGCGCATGCAGGATGAGGCCGGCCAAGCGCCGGCGGATAGAAGGTGGTCGGACGTCACGTCTGACGCGCGCACAAACGGCTTCAGACTATGCAGCATGTAGGAAAGTTTGATCGGCGGTCGACCTAGCTAGTTGTCAAAGGACTTGACAAATCACTGCTCATAGAAGGACCGCTCTATCTTGCTATGCGTCAGAACTCGCCGCGTCTCGCCGCCGCTCAACAGAAACGGGCGGATGCCATGACGATCCGGTCGCAGTGCCTGTGCTCCGCCGTCCAGACATTCTTCGGCCAGTTCCGCTAGGGCCCGCAGTGGCCCTCGGCCTCGGACAAACATCCGACCACCACAGACCAATGGGCGC
>JBOHRF010000698.1:0-1828 GCA_050732575.1 Longimicrobiales bacterium | reverse complement strand
CCGTCGGCGATCGTGTCCGTGCCAGGAAGCGTCGAGCCGCCCTGCTCTCAGCGACTCGAACATCGTGGGGGCGCCCTCGGGCTCCACACCGATCACGCGGATCGAGGGACGGATCTCCTTCACCGCGGTGGCTATCCCGGAGATCAGTCCGCCCCCGCCGATCGGTACCACGACGGTCTGGACCGCGGGCAGATCCTCCAGGATCTCGACCCCCACCGTACCCTGGCCCGCGATCGTCCGGGGATGATCAAACGGCGGGATCACCGTCATGCCGCGCTCCGCCGCGATGCGCTCCGCACGCACCTTGATGGTTTCGGATGAATCGCCGCCGAAGATCACCTGCGCGCCATATCCTTTGGTTTGGGCGACCTTTTCTGCCACCGACTGGTTCAGCATGACCACGGTGGCCGGCACACCGAAAAGCTTCGCGGCCAGCGCGACGGCCTGAGCGTGGTTCCCAGACGAGTACGCCATCACACCGCGGGCGCGGACCCTCGGCGCGAGCTGGGCCAGGTTGTTGTAGGTACCGCGGATTTTGAACGCTCCACCTCGCTGAAGGTTTTCACACGCGCCCGCTGCGGATTGACAGCGTCCCGACGCCGGAGTAGGTTCGAAAGTATGCTGGCGAAGTTGCTGAAGTTGGCCCACGTCGATGAGCGGTTCGTGATCGATGCGTTCGAGCCCGCGTACCTCAAGCTATTCCGCGCAGGGAAGATTAGAGAGCGCGTCACAGCAGGTCTGAGGGAGCTCGAGGACTGTTGCGCATGCCCGCGCAACTGCCACATCAACCGGCTGAAGAATGAGGCGCGTGTCTGTCACACCGGCCGTTACGCCAAGGTCGGGAGCGCCTTCGCGCACTTTGGTGAGGAGGACTGTGTGCGGGGCTGGAACGGATCGGGGACCATCTTCTTCTCGCTCTGCAATCTGCGCTGCGTGTTTTGCCAGAACTGGGACATCAGCCAACAGCCGGTCGGTTCCGAGTGCCCGCCGGAAAAGATCGCTGACCTCATGATGGTGTTGCAGGCGGGCGGCTGTCACAACATCAACTTCGTGACGCCGGAGCACGTTGTACCGCAAGTCATCGAAGCCCTCGCCGCCGCCATTCCGCGCGGACTGAACCTACCCATTGTCTACAATACCAGTGCCTACGACGCGGTGGCGTCGCTGAAGCTGCTCGATGGCCTCGTTGATATCTACCTGCCCGATTTCAAGTTCTGGAGTTACGACAGTGCGCGCCGGTACGTGAAAGCGAAGGATTATCCCGAACGGGCCATGGAAGCGATCACGGAGATGCATCGGCAGGTCGGAGTGCTCAAATTCGGACGCGACGGTTTGGCCAAGCGTGGCGTCCTGGTGCGTCATCTGGTGATGCCTGGGCAGATGGAAGAAACTGCGGCGATCTGCAGGTGGTTGGCCGATGAGCTGTCACCGGACACCTACATCAATCTCATGGGCCAGTACCGCCGGAATTTCAGGTTGGTGCCCCAGGCAAGGACGGCACGGTGCAGTACGTGGAAATAAACCATCGCCCGAGTGACCAGGAGATGGCACAAGCCCATGCCGTCGCCCGCAAGGCAGGGATCTGGCGCTTCGACGAACGCCGAGCCTGATGGATCAGCGCGGAGCCCGCTCGTCGCCAGCTGGCCAATCGCGGCACGAGCCCGTATATAGTGACAATCGTCACCTTTGAGCTGTGAGATCGCACCCATGACTTCCGCAAGTCCACGGCCTGTGACCATAAACATCGACCACTCGCAGCGCGTCTCCGGTTTGTTGCAAGCGCCAAAAGAGGCGCGCGCCTGCACCGTGTTGGCGCACGGTGCAGGGG
>JBOHRF010000697.1:0-1832 GCA_050732575.1 Longimicrobiales bacterium | reverse complement strand
TGAGGTGGGGTGGCGCTCCGACGGGATCGAGCGCAGGACCAGAGCACGTTCATCCACCTGGGGTTTCCAAATGATCGAGTGAGGAACCAAAATACCTGATTTGCAGTGGAACATCGCGAGCTGGGACGGTTCTTATGACTGGAGCACCGGTGGCGAAGAGTGGAGCTGGGTATGGGGCGGGAGCGAGGCGCAGTGGTTCGGTTCGCTGTACCCGCGGCTGCACCGCCGGCTGCCGACCGGGAGCATCCTGGAAATCGCGCCTGGGTACGGGCGATGGACCAAGTTCTTGATAGGCGCCTGCAGGTCCTATGTCGGCGTGGACCTGTCGGCCGAATGCATCAGGGCTTGTGAATCGTCATTCTCCGGCGTAGCGCATGCCCGCTTCATGAAGAACGACGGATTGTCATTGCGTGCGGTACAGTGCCGTTTCGATTTGATCTTTTCTTTCGATTCGCTGGTTCATGCGGAGCTGAATGTGCTGGAAAGCTATATCCCGCAGATGCTGGAAAGGCTGGAGGAATCTGGCGTTGCTTTCATTCATCACTCGAATTTTCACGCAAACACCGATCACCGGACGAATCCGCATTATCGAGCTACGTCCGTTTCTGCGGAAAAGGTCGCCGCGCTCGTTGCCATGCACGGCGGCAGGGTGCTCATTCAGGAACTCTTCAATTGGGGCAGATCGGACCCGTGCGACTGCATTACGGTGTTCGCACGCAGCGGATCCCCATGCCCTGCTTCGCCGTTGGTCCTGGATAACCACAGTTTCATGGCGGAAGCCGAGATCATCAAAAACTATCAAAGCCCTTATGCCGTTGGGCTCGTGACCTCGCACAGCAGCCCGTCTGAATGACAACGCGGTCGATGTCAGCGGCTCCCCGAGGTGATCGTGCCGTTGGTCTAGCCTGGGTGCGCACCGTCGGGGGAATGGAGGAAGGCGGGTCATGGCATGAGGCCATGCCTGCGCCGCCGCCACAGTCGGTCCGCGGCACGGCGAAGCGGCAACACAAAAAGTCACGGTGAAAGACTCTATGCGCCCCCCGAGCCCGCCGCCAGCGCCTCGACCATCCCCTTCACCCGACGCTTCCGACAACCACCTCGTCACTTTCTTCTCGGGTTCTGGGCATTCGGACGCAGCAACCTCGGTGCGGTCCTTTCGGTGGCGCGCCTGGTCGCACCTTAAACCGTCGACCCGTGGCCGGTTTTTGGTAGAGTGCCTCTGGCTCGCGGCCGGCCTCCCGGAATTCGGATGGTGATGAACCTGGAAGACGCGATGGTCAATCTACGGCGGATTCTCTCTTCAGCAGTGAACCGAAGCCCCAGGGACAACTGGAAAACAGCCCTCGCACGGTTCGCAAGGTTGGCGCCGCGATCCCTGCCCGACCTTTCGGACAAACTGGTGGCGCGATCGCTGCCCGACCTTTCGAAAAAAAACGTCGTTCTCCCGGACCACTGGAAGACGGCGCAGTACTGCGACCTCATTGCCTCCCGTGTCCGTCGGATCGATGGCGCCCTCCTTCTCCTGGGATCCCCCTCGGAGACGCGATTGCTGCAGGAGCGGCTTCAGGCAATCGGGAAGAACGTGACCTATCTCCCTTGGGATTGGGGCCAACCTGTCCTTCCAACCCCATCCTCGGACACCGTCTCGATCGTGTGCAAGATTCCCCTCACCGAGGCGGAATGGCGATCTATCCTGGAATTGCGTCGTTCCTCAATGCGGGTACTCGGAATCTACGAACTCCTTCTTCCCTGTACGCTCCTCGACTTCGCACAGAAGACCCTGCGTTACTTCGTGTGTACACTCGAGGGCATCACCCCGCTCTATCTAGGCG
>JBOHRF010000696.1:0-1874 GCA_050732575.1 Longimicrobiales bacterium | reverse complement strand
ACCCCAGGCCGTGTAGAACACACGGCCTTTGCCGTAACTGCGCACCCAGGTCCAGGGCTCGTCATGGCCACCTTCCCGGTGTACGGCCAGCACAGTGCGATTCGGATTGTGCTTGGTGTGGATGTAGGTCTCGTCCCAGGTCTCGAAATCGGGCACGCCCCGCATCACGGGATGACTCGCATCCGTGGTCACGGTGCGGAATGTTCCCGTGCCGTGACTCTTGAATGCGGCGCCCACCAGGCGGATGAACTCCTCGGAATTCTGGAATGAGGCCGATGCGCAATGCAGCACCACGAGTCCGCCACCGTTCTGTACGAACGCGAGCAGCGCATTCAGCTCGGGATCGGCCACGTTCGTATGGTTGTTGTAGAGCATCAGGACGTGGTACTGGTTCAGAACCGTGGCATTCAGGTCTGATGGCTGGTCTGTGTAGAATATGTCGATGCCACGCGCTGCCAGGACGGGCACGATCTCCTTGGCCCGGCGATACGGCTGATGGTGCCCGTTGTCGCCCAGAAAGAGAGCTTTGACGCGCCCGCCCGCAGGTGCCTGTGCCTGCGCGGGAACTGGCCAGAGCGCAACCGTCAACAGCCACGCCGGAAGCAGGCGGAGCAGCACTCGAGTCCTGTTCTGAATGAAGTCCATGCCTCTACGTTCGTTCATGGGAGATCCGTCCGTGGCTGTAGTACCAGGTCTGGCGCACTGGGGGCTGGATAAAGTATACGATATTCAGCGCCTGCGGCACGGGTCAAACGGGCCGGGGCGGCCAGCAGCAAGATAACGGGGCTGACTATGGCTGGAACTGTACTGCTGATTGCTACGCTGGACACAAAAGGCGCGGAATGCGCTTTCCTCCAATCGCTCATCCGGTCCCGCGGCGCGCATGTGATCGTGATGGATGCGGGCGTTTTGCACGAGCCACCCTTCCCACCTGAGGTGGGCGCGGCGGCCGTGGCCGAGGCCGGTGGCGCCACACTGGGAGCCTTGCGCGCGCAGGGCGATCGCGGTGTTGCGCTGGAAGTCATGACCCGTGGGGCCGCGATCCTGGCGCGCCGCCTGGCCGCCGATGGGCGAGTGGATGCCGTTCTGGGTTTGGGCGGTTCCTGTGGGACTACCATCGCAACGGCCGCCATGCGCGAGCTGCCGGTCGGCCTGCCCAAGGTCATGGTCTCCACGGTCGCATCCGGCCAGGTCGGACCCTACGTGGGCGTCAAGGACATCGCGATGTTGTATTCCATCACGGACATCGCGGGTCTCAATCGGATTTCTCGCCGCATCCTGGCCAATGCCGCGGGTGCCGTCTGCGGCATGCTCGAGCAGCCGGTGCCCGTGGGTCAGGACCGGCCGGTCATTGCCGCCACCATGTTCGGTGTGACAACACCATGTGTGGAACGAGTCCGTGCGCAACTGGAGCAATCCGGCTACGAAGTGCTGGTCTTCCACGCCACCGGCAGTGGCGGCCGCGCCATGGAAGCGCTGATCGATGGTGGTTTCGTGGAGGCGGTGGCCGACATCACGACTACGGAATGGTGCGATGAGCTGGTGGGCGGCGTTCTGACTGCCGGTCCCGAGCGTTTGGACGCGGCCGCACGCGCAGGCATTCCGCAGGTCGTTTCCGTGGGCGCGCTGGACATGGTGAACTTTGGTCCGCGCAACACCGTGCCCGACAAATTCCGCGATCGTCATTTCCACGTGCACAATCCCAGTGTGACACTGATGCGCACCACGGCCGCAGAATGTGCGCAGCTGGGTGAAATCATTGCCGGCAAACTCAACCGCGCACGCGGCCCCGTGACACTCATGCTGCCTCTGCGCGGTGTCAGTGCGCTGGACAAAGAAGGCCAGCCGTTCCACGATCGCGCCGCCGATGTCAC
>JBOHRF010000695.1:0-1883 GCA_050732575.1 Longimicrobiales bacterium | reverse complement strand
GGTTCCGTGAGGGCTACATCACCCGACCCGGCCACCTTTTCCGCGTGCCGCACCAGGATGACCGTGGTTCGTTCCGCACAGCCCGCCATTGGCAGCAGCAACAACACCAGCAGCAAGCCCAAGAACCTGCCTCGCCTCATAAACTCTCCCGCAGTTCGCGTTACGCCCGTCACGCCCGTTACGCCTCACATTCTTCGATAGCGCGGCCCCGACCCGCCTTCTCTCGGTGTCCAGCGCGGGCCCAGCACATCGGTTGCTTTGCAATCAATGCAATTGGGTGCGTTGATCACCAGACTATCACCTTGCCGCTCGTACACGCCCGCCGGACACATGTGCTGGTACAGCTCGGCAGCTTCGGGCGGGATGTCTGTGCCCACTATGAGATGCGAGGGGATATCGTCCCGGGTTGCATTGCCCGATTTGAAGACCGCATCCAGCTTGCGAAAGGTCAACTTGCCGTCGGCCACAATGGCCGTCTCATCGTTCAGAGTGCGCACGACATCGGCATCCCGAGCCAGGTCGATCTTGCCACCCGGAATGGCGCCCCCGGTGAGCGTGAGCATAGTGGCCTTTATGCCCCCGATATAGAAGCCGTCCTTGAAGACCAGCCGCATGTTCCGTCGTCTATGCAGATCCTGTACGATGAAGCTTTCAGTGACCGCCCGATCGTAAGCGGCCAGACGGGTGGCCGAGGTATCGCCGCTTTTGAGAGCGTCGAAAATTGCGCGCGCCGCCAGGATTCCCGATTGAATGGCGTAATGGATGCCTTTGAGCGAAGCGACTTCCACAAAGCCGGCCGCATCGCCCAGCACCACAATGCCAGCGCCGTGACGGCGTTCAGGCAGGGAATAGAATCCACCCTCTGGAATGGTCTTGGCCCCCCATTCCAACAGCTCACCGCCCTCCAGATACGGGCGGAACAGCGGGTGCATTTTGAGCTGCTGAAGCAGGTAGTGGACATCGAGCTTGAGATGATGGTGATCGAGTCCCACCACCAGGCCCAGCGCCACCAGGTTGGATTCCAGCGGATACATGAAGCTGCCGCCAAAAACATCGGTCGGCAGCGGCCAGCCCAACGTATGAACAATGGCATCCAGAGGGCGCCTGGTCTCCCAGATTTCTTTCACGCCCAGGGCAAAGATTTGCGGATTGGCGGAGCTGATGTTCTGCCATTCCTGGTATGCCTGGGAGAGAGTGCCGCGCGGCCCTTCAGAGAGTGCGGTCACCTTGGCCACGATATCCGTGGGCGGATTGTAGGATGATCCCGGTTGTCCGTTGCGATCCAGTCCTGATGCGGCCGTACGCACGCCGATCACACGTTGATCGTCCACCAACAAGGATGCGGCCGGAAAGCCGGTGAAGATATTGACGCCCAGTGCCTCGGCTCGCTCACCCAGCCAGCGCACCATTTCACAGATGGATGCGATGTAGTTGCCATGGTTGCGCATGGTGGGTGGCGTGGGAATGCGCAGGGCGCGCTCTCCCGTCAGCACGTACACACGCTCGAGTCCAACTGGGCTGCGCAGCGGCAGGTCCTTCACCTCGAGCTCGGGGAACAACGCGCGCAGCGAAACGGGGTTCACAACCGCGCCCGACAGGCAGTGTTCGCCGAGTGCGCCGGCCTTTTCCAACACCGCAATGTTGACTTCGCCCAGGGAACCGCCCGCAGCGCGATCTTGTTGTACCAGGTTGGCCAGCGCGATGGCGCCGGCCAGGCCGGCCGGACCAGCACCCACGAATACTACGTCCATCTCGACGCTCTCCGCATCGGGCGGCACGTTCAGAATCAACTGATCACGCGGATGCGGCGGCTGAAATTGTGAGGGCCGAAGTGTCACCATGTCCTCATCTCCCATCCACCCGTT
Source organism: Longimicrobiales bacterium (assembly GCA_050732575.1). Taxonomy (GTDB): domain Bacteria; phylum Gemmatimonadota; class Gemmatimonadetes; order Longimicrobiales; family RSA9; genus JBBDWZ01. The sequence continues at coordinate 18 of JBOHRF010000695.1, read as the reverse complement.
CAGAAATCGATGTTGCTT
>JBOHRF010000694.1:0-1884 GCA_050732575.1 Longimicrobiales bacterium | reverse complement strand
AGTCACGCGATCGGAGATCTCCATGACTTCATCGAGCTTGTGTGTGATCACCACAATGGTGCCGCCATGCTCACGCAGCTGACGAAGTACGGCCCACAAGTCCTGTACTTCGGGGGGCGAGAGTACAGCGGTTGGTTCGTCCAGGATGAGAATGCGCGCACCGCGGTAGAGCGTCTTCACGATCTCCACGCGCTGCGCCTCGCCTACGGTCAGCTCGCTGACCAGGCGAGAGGCGGGCACGGCCAGGCCGGAGTGGGTGGCGATCTCCTGCACCTTCTGCGCGGCTGTGGTGCGGTCCAGGCGCACGCCGCGGCGTGGCTCGTGGCCGAGCACCACGTTTTCTGCAACCGTGAGCGTGGGCACCAACATGAAATGTTGATGTACCATACCGACGCCCGCGCGAATGGCTTCGCGCGTACTCCAGCCCGTCACATCTTTGCCCTGCACGTGCACGGTGCCCTCGTCGGGCGCGTACATGCCGCTCAGGATGCGCATGAGCGTGGACTTGCCCGCGCCGTTTTCACCGACTACGGCCAGGATCTCACCGGCGCGCACGTGTACTTCGGCGCCCGCGTTCGCTTGAATGGGGCCGAACCGCTTGTAGATGCCTTCGGCGGCCAGGGCGTCAGTCATCGTGTCGAGGGTACCTTGATCCGGCCGTCGATGATGTCCTGCTTCAGTGCTTCCACACGCTGACGCACGGAATCCGGGATGAGTGGGCGGTTGCGCTCGTCGTACACGTAGCCCACGCCACCTTCCTTGAGGCCGAACGAATAGACGCCACCCTGGAATCCGCCATCCTTCACGCGCTTGATGGCGTCGTACACGCTGGTCGATACGCCCTTGACCATGGAGGTGAGTATGTGACCCGGCGCCTCATCGTATTGGTCAGCATCGACACCAATGGCCAGCTTGTTGGTTTGACGCGCTGCCTCGAAGACGCCCAGCCCTGTGGAGCCGGCAGCCTGGAAAATCACGTTGACACCCGCACGATACTGACTCAGCGCCAGCTCCTTGCCCTTCGTGGGATTGGCGAACGCATCGGGTGTCACGCCGGCGTACTGAGCAATCACCTGACACTCCGCGCAGACCGCGCGCACGCCCGCGCGGTAGCCAGCCTCGAACTTGTGGATCAACGGAATGTCCATCCCGCCCACGAAACCAATGCGCTGCGAGCCGCTCACCAGTGCCGCCAGTGCACCCACCAGGAACGATCCTTCTTCTTCACGGAACTTGAGCGCCGCTACGTTGGGCGGCGGCGCAATGACATTGCCCTGCGCATCGGTCTGCAACGCATAGTCGACGCCGGCAAACCAGGTGTCGGCATACTCGCCGGCCAGCTGGCGCAGATCATCCGTGAAGATGAAGCCGACGCCAACAACCAGGTCCATGCCCTCGGCGGCCAGCAAACGCAAACCCGCCTCGCGATCCGTGCCTTCACCCGGCTCGATCAGCCGGATGTGCGCGCCAAAGTCGCGCTCCGCCTGAAGGCCGCCGTTGTAGGCGCCGTCATTGAACGATTTGTCGCCGCGGCCGCCCACGTCGAATACAATGCCCGCGCTGACCGGCGCATCACTCTCCGCCTGCACCGAGCCACGCGGCCGGATGAACAGCAACGCGAGATGAATTGCCAGCAGAGTCGCTATGGCGAGTGCTATGCGCGTTCTTGGTTGTAGCATGGGTTACTCGTGTGAACGGATTAACGAATAAAGATCAAACGCTTGTTTCTTATTACAACCATCCTCGATGCTCGATCTCGAACGCGCTCAACTTGACGTGTTTGCGGCGCGCCTCCACCAGCTGCCGATTCTCGAAGAGCTTGACCAGCACCACGCCGGCCACGAAGCCGCCTATGTGCGCCCAGAACGCGACACCACCGCCGAC
>JBOHRF010000693.1:0-1887 GCA_050732575.1 Longimicrobiales bacterium | reverse complement strand
GGGGCTGCTCACACTGGTGAGCGCCAGCATCACGCTGTTTTCTTCGCTGGGTCGCCGGCCGGCCCGGGTGCGGGCTACGGCCCTGCCCTCCGTCCATTCCCCGGATTTTCTGGCCGCCCTTGCGGGCGCGCTCAACACCCCATTACACAGTGGTGGGCGGGCCACATTATTGAACAACGGTGCCCTCTACTTCACCGAGATTCTGAGCGCGATTCGACGGGCCCAGCACAACATCAACTTCTTCGTCTACATCTGGGAGCCTGGTGAAGTCAGTCGTATGATGATCGACGCATTGGTCGAGCGCGCGCGGGCGGGCGTGCAGGTGCGGTTGCTTCTCGATGGATTGGGTGGGTTACGGGCGCCCAGAGGCGAGCTGAAACGGCTGCGCGCCGCGGGCGGCATGGTGCACAAGTTTCGGTCGGCCAAGTTTGGCAAACTGCTACGCTTCTACAAACGCAATCACCGGCGCGCCATCGTCATCGATGGGCAGATCGGTTTTACCGGTGGTGCCGCCGTGGGTGACAAATGGATGGGCCATGCCCAGGATGAAAAGCACTGGCGCGATTCCATGGTCATGGTGACCGGCACCATGGCTAGCGATCTGCAGTCTGCCTTCGCCGAACCCTGGGCCTATACATGTGGAGAACTGCTGGTGGGCTCTCAGTTCTGGCCGCTCGCCGAGTCGGATGGAAACGGAGCGACTCGACACATACACCTGGTCAGCTCACCGTCCAGTGAAGAGCATCCGCTGCGGCTGTTCGTGCTGCTGTCCTTCATGGCGGCGCAACGCAAACTCTACATCAGCTCGTCTTACTTCGTGCCCGACGCGCAGACCCGCGCGGCGGTATTGGAGTGCGCGCGCCAGGGCGTCGACACCCGTATTTTGGTACCCAACCAGCTGACGGACGCCCGGCCCATTCGGCTGGCTGGACGACACTACTACGATGAACTGTTGCGCGCTGGCGCGCGCATCTACGAATACCAACCTACGATGATGCACTGCAAGCATGTAGTCATTGATGGCCTGTGGTCGATGGTGGGCTCGGCCAACATGGATGTGCGCTCCAAGGAACTGAACCAGGAGAACGTGCTGGGCATTCTCGATCCCGAGTTTGCGGCGCAGGTGGAGAACACGTTCCTCCAGGATCTGGAGCAGGCGCAAGAGATCCGGCTCGAGGAATGGCAACGGCGCGGCATCTGGGAACGCGCCAAAGAACGATTCTGGGTGCTGTTTGCGGAGCAGTACTGACGTGGAGCGGCACGCTGCTCTGCAAGCTCTCGGCTGGGGCGAGCCATTCGCGTCCTCCTTTGCGCCGTACGCCGAACAGGACCTGATACCCGGACGTGTAGGTGTCGAGCATCGCAATCGGTATCTGGTGCACGATGGTGAGCACGATCTGGATGCTCGCCTGTCCGGCAAGTTGCGGCTGCATTTGAAACGGACCGGGGATCGACCCGTTGTCGGTGACTGGGTGGCCATGCGCACGGGTCGCGCTGGTCAGGCCACTATCCAGGTGCGTCTGACGCGCAAGAGTCACATCTCCCGCAAAGTGGCAGGCCGCACCAATGAAGAGCAGGTGTTGGCCGCCAACATCGATACCGTGTTCCTGACCACGGCTTTGACCGGGGATGTGAATGCTCGCCGCCTGGAGCGCTACCTGCTTCTGGCCTGGGAGAGCGGGGCCCAGCCCGTGATCTTGTTGAGCAAGGGTGACATGATCGATGATCCGTCCGGCGGACGGGCCGATGTGGAACGCGTGGCGAAGGGCGTGCCCGTGCATGTGATTAGTGGTCGCACCGGTGTGGGACTGGATGCATTGCAGCCCTATCTGCAGCCGGGTGAGACGATCGCGGTCCTGGGTTCGTCCGGCGTGGGCAAATCCACGT
>JBOHRF010000692.1:0-1901 GCA_050732575.1 Longimicrobiales bacterium | reverse complement strand
GTCGATCGAGAAGCGTTGCTGAACACGGGCGCGGCAGGCATGACGATTGATTTCAGGGATTCGTCCGAGGGCCCGAACTGCTTCGGTGACGCTGTTCACCAGAAAACCGGTCTGCCCATCGCTAATCACCTCGCGGCAAGAGCCGAGGTCCATCGCAATGACGGGCACACCGGCGGCATTGGCTTCTGCCAGGACGAGTCCGAATCGCTCTGGGATGGTGTTCAGGTGCAGCAGCGCGCGGGCCCGGGCGAACAATTCGTTCTTGCCGGGCACGCCCACTGGTCCGATATAGCGGATCTTCTGATTATCAAGGTGCGGCTTCACCTTCTCGCGGAAGTATGCCTCATCTTGGATAATGCCCGCGATTTGCAGTGGCAACCCGCTCCGGCGAGCAACCTCGATCGCCAGATGAACCCCCTTGTCCGGGTGAATCCGGCCGAGGAAAACCAGGTCATCACCGCTGAATTCTTGCAGCGGGTACAACGAGAGATCGATCCCGTTGTAGACGGTCGCCAGGTAATTCAGCCCCGCCGCGCGATCGGAGTCACTGATGGAAACAAAATATCCGTCACGATACTTCTGATAGACGGGCATGATTTTGGGGGACGAGAATCCGTGAATGGTGGTGAGGACCGGTGTCTTGACCAGCCGGGTGTAAGTCAGCGCCATGAAATCGTAGTGGCTGTGGATAAGGTCAAACTCGGAAGCTTGCTCGAATACTTCGGAGATGTGAAGGTATTCGGCTACTTTGGAATCAACGGCGGAATCCTCTTCATATCCCCTGTCCACCACAGCATGGAGGTGAGCGCGGGTCACGGAATCCCTGCTTGCGAACAATGTCACATCCCAGCCGTGGGCGACGAGCCCTTCGGTGACGTTGCTGGCCACCGTTTCCCACGCGCCGTATTGCCGGGGAGGCGTTCGCCAGGCGACCGGCGACAGGACGGCGACCCTTTTGTCGGGAATTGCCATTCGGTTCCATCCCTAACGCATGGCAGCCAGCACTTCATCGAGCGGGACGGTAGCAAAACCGGTGGCATGATCGGCCAGACCATAGGGAATGATCAGCTCACCGTTGTGCAGGAGTGCGCCGCACGTATAAACGACGTTGGGCACGTAGCCTTCCCGCTCGCTTGGGTTGGGTTTGAGCAAGGGCTCGCGGAGGCGGCCGATCACTCGAGAAGGATCATCGCGATCGAGCAGGAACGCGCCGATGCAGTACTTTCGCAAGGGGCCGACGCCATGGCTGAGTACCAGCCAGCCTGCTTCGGTCTCGATGGGAGACCCGCAATTCCCAAGCTGGACCAGTTCCCACGGGAACGTCGGCTTGAGAAGTAACTTGTATTCATGCCAGAAGTGGATGTTGTCGGAAAACATCAGGTACATATTCTCGTTGTCCTGGCGGGAGAGCATGGCATAGAGGCCATTGATTTTCCGCGGGAAGATGGCCATGCCTTTGTTTTGGGCAGCAGGACCATTCAAGGTAATGAACCGAAAGCGAAGGAAATCAAGCGTCTCCACCAACTCCGGCAGCACCACCTCGCCATCGAAGGCCGTGAAGGTGGCGTAGTAGACGTGGGTGCCGTCATCGTTCTGGAAGCAGACTAAGCGGGCGTCTTCGATGCCGTTGCGTTGCGCTGGGGTGGCCGGGAAGAGTATGCGTTCAGACAACTGCTGTTCTGGCTGGAACTGGACCTCAAAGTTAGACCGGGCCAGCATCCAGATTCCCCGGGCGGCGTTCTTATGTTCCTGTCCCATGCCGTCCGCCAGACGCGACTGCTTCACCTCCTTGACACTGGTGCGCAGCGCTTCCAACGGAAATGTCTCGCCAAGCCTGTTCATGACCCGCCGCGTGAAATCGTTGCTCAATCCCAGCTCAAAGAGTTTGCGCTCGAAGAGCG
>JBOHRF010000691.1:0-1902 GCA_050732575.1 Longimicrobiales bacterium | reverse complement strand
AGCACGGCGCACCCGCGAGTGCTGAGTTGAATCGTCAGATCGAGGCCGTGCGCCAGGCCACGGAACGTTATCGCGAGCACGGCAATGCGGTGGCCGATGGCTACCTGCTGTTTGGCGCCGAAGGTCGGCTCATGGGCGAACACTGGTATCATCCGGACCTGGTGAGGAAGCAGCTGGACCTCACGCATCCGGCTACACTGCAGTACGCCACAGTGGATGGCCGGCGAGTGTTGGTCGGCGTGGCCTACAACGTGTACCAGCGCCCGGGTGAGGCATTGCCAGACGGGTTTGCCGGTTCCGACGATCACTGGCACGTGCATGACATGCCCAAACTGGCGCGCGCGCTGGCCGAAGAGCGACCGTTCTTGCGTTGGGTGATCGACCGCCGGGCGGAGCAGGGCAAGATCGGCGCGGGCGACCATCGGAGTCAGCTGGTCATGGTGCACGCCTGGGTTTGGTCGGACAATCCGGATGGCATGTTCGCGCAGCAGCATCGCGCGCTGCCTTATGTAAGGGCCGGACTGCCTGCGGAGTGGGCCGCGCGCGCGGACGCGGAAGCTGCCTGGGGCGTCTCCTTGCTACGCGCCGGATGTCAGCACGAATTGGCTAGACTGAACCGGTTGGCACGTCTGTCTGCTGACCAGCAACAACAGCTATCGAGCGCTTGCGCCGATGCCGCCGCAGCGGTGCGCCGCGCGGCCGCAGACGCACGCAGCGCAGATGCACTGAACGGTGCCGCGCGGCGCGCCTGGCTGACCTTCAGCAAGCAGCGCGATGGCCTGCTCACGCCAGAACAGAAACGCAGGCTGGCCAGTGTAATTGAGCCGATGCACGCAACTCACTAACGAGGGGTAACGGCAAACGTTGGCTGGGCAGTCGGCGCCACGTCGACTGCTCAGCCAGCCGATCCATCACACTAGATCCTGAACTCCTGAAACAGACGCTTCTCACCCTCCCCCTCAATATGCGCCTCCATCTCGATGAAGCTCTCCAGGCCGCTTCCGGTCAGCTTCTCGCGGAAGAGTTGGTCGAGTTGAAAGACACCCGCCGAATTCGACATCTCGATGCGCAGGCGAACCGGTTTGTTCTGGCCCGCTTCGATCTGGACCGCCTCAATGGCCGCCGCCGAGATCGAGTGGATGCTGGCCGATCCTTGCGAGAACGGGATGCGCGAGCGGCCCTTGGCCATGTCCAGCGCATCGGCTATGCGCACCACTCCGGCTTCCATCGTCAGCGGACGCCCCCCCGACCGATGCGCGATTATGGCGTGCAGAATCTCCGAGCGTACCACGGTCGCGGTGGTCACGTCGTACAGTCCAGCCAGCAGGTCCTTCAGCCGGTCCTGCGCCACGAAAAGCGAGAACCCCTCGTGGTCCGTCCGATGGATCGACATGCCTACATCGTGTAACAGCGCCGCCGCCGCTACAACCACCTCGGCGTCAGCGCTCTCCATCTGGTAATTCGTGACAATCGATGGCGTCACCCCGCCCTCCACCAGCAACCGGAACAGCTTGAGCGCGATGTTCATCACGATCTTTACGTGGACCGGACCGTGGTCGGTCATGCCCAGCCGCTCAATCGCGTTCACGTTCGCCGCCAGCCACAGGCCGTACAGCTCGTCATCCTGGTTCACCCGGTCAATGAACTGCTTCAGCCTGGCGTTGTGGCGGTGCGGCACGTTGATGGTCACGCGCCGCTGCATGCGCTCGGCCACCGTCCGCCCGAAATCGTGAACCTGCTCCGGTGTCTCCAGGTGCTCGCTCATTTCACCTCCAACGGTCCGCATAATCTAGCTCTGGGGCGCAACCGGCGTGTCGGGCGTGTCGGGCGTGTCGGGCGTGTCGGGCGTGTCGGGCGTGTCGGGCGTGTCGGGCGTGTCGGGCGTGTCGGGCGTGTCGGGCG
>JBOHRF010000690.1:0-1924 GCA_050732575.1 Longimicrobiales bacterium | reverse complement strand
GCCACGCTCAAGTTACTCAGGCTATCATTGCCGTAGCGCTCGTGCGCACACGCCTTGATGCCTCGATATACACCATAGGCGGTGACCGGTGAAGGATCGCCCAATCCACCCGCCACACCGGCTACGAAGCGGGTTTCCATCTGCACATAGTCCATGTCCTCCACGCTGGTTCCCACATCCTCGGCCGTGATGTAGCGACCCTTCAGTGAGTCCACAAACCGCCCGTGCGCGCGAAAGATCATTTCTCTGCGTTGCGTGCGCGGATCGCCGATGATCACGGACTTGCCGCCACCCAGGTTCAGCCCCGATACGGCCGCCTTGTAGGTCATACCCTTGGCCAGCCGCAGCGCGTCGATCAGGGCTTCATGATCCGAATCGTAACTCCAAAAACGCGTGCCACCCAGGGCCGGGCCAAGCGTAGTGTTATGAATGGCGATTATGCCGCGGTAATTCACAGAAGGATCCGACCAGAAAACCACCTGCTCGTGGCCATGCTCCTTCATCAGATCAAACAGTTTCACCAGTACTCTCCGTTTTTCGTGACGCGTGACGCGTGACGCGTGACGCGTCACTCCCGACCATACAGCGCTTCGGCAATGAACACGCGCTGCAGCTCATTGGCGCCTTCCAGCAGCTCCATGGCCTTAGCGTCGCGCATCAGCTTTTCTACCGGATAGTCGCGCATGTAGCCGTAGCCGCCAAAGATCTGGACCGCGTTCGTGGTCACAAACATGGCCGCTTCACTGGCAAAGACCTTGGCCATGGCGGCCAGCTTGCCGTCGGTCTCACGGGCAGCGTGCTCGAGCAACGCGCGCGCGGCCTCGGTATCGGTGGCCATGTCTGCCAACTTGAATTGCAGTCCTTCAAAGGAGCGTAGCTTGGCACCGAATTGTTCGCGCTCATTGGCATAGGCCAGTGCGTGATCCAACGCGGCTTGTGCCAGGCCCACGGAAATGGCCGCGATGGAGAGCCGCCCAAGGGTCTCGCTCAGCCCGGCCGAACGTGCGCGCTCCGCTGCACCGGGCCAGTGGGCGTCCTGGGGCACGGCGACATTCTCGAGTTGTAGCGCGCCCACCTCGAGCGGCCGCAAACCCAGCGTATGTTCCCGCTCGCCCACGATCCAGCCAGCAGCTTTGGGTACCAGGAACAGGCTCGTCTCATCATCCTGGCGCGCCAAGACAATAGCGAGTTGTGACTGGCTGGCATTCGTGACCCAGGCCTTGCGTCCGTTGAGCACCCATTCGGCGCCGGCGCGTCGCGCCTGGGTCTGGGCTGCGGAAAGGTCCGAACCGGCGCCCTGCTCGGCAAGCGCAAAGCAGGGCATGACCGCGCCGCGCGCCATGGGCTCCAGCCACTCCTGTTGCTGCGCGCCGGTGCCACGCTGCAGCAGCGTCTGGGCGGCTAGCGCACTCTGCGCCACCAGCACCGCCACGGCCGGCTCGCCCCACGCCAGCTGCTCGAGCACAGCAACGTAGGCATAGGCATCGAAGCCCATACCACCGAACGTTTCCGGAACGATCATTCCGAAAAAGCCAAGCTCGGCAATTTGCTCGCGCACGGCGTCATCGATCGTGCGCTCGTGGTCCCAGCGCTCAGCGTGTGGACGCAACTCGGTCCGCGCGAATTCGCGCGCCAGGGTGCGAATCTCTTGCAGCTCCTGCATGACTCCGGGCACTTTGTTCTTCCTCCCGTTCAATACTGGTAGAAGCCGCGGCCACTCTTTCGCCCAAGCCAGCCGGCCGCCACATAGTTCCGCAGCAGCGGACAGGGCCGATGCTTGTCCTCGCCCAGGTCGCGCTGCAGAACTTCCATAATGGCGAGGCAGGTGTCCAACCCAATCAGGTCGGCCAGTGCAAGAGGCCCGAGCGGATGATTCATGCCCAACTTCATCACCGTGTCCACTGCTTCCGGTAGAGCCACACCT
>JBOHRF010000689.1:0-1924 GCA_050732575.1 Longimicrobiales bacterium | reverse complement strand
GCGCGTGTTTACATGATGCGATTGGCGACGTAAGCCTTCCGGCGCGACCAGCGGACCGCGCGCCCATCGAAGGACCGGTTCCTGCCGTTTTGGATGAAAGCCGATGGGGGTTGCTCTGGGTGGAAGCACAACCGACGGGCGGTGCACAGCGATGGTTACGGGACCAGTTCACGCGACTGTGGTTTGCTGAGTATCGGGCAACAGGCTGGCTTCCCTCGCGCCTCGTAACAAGTTCGCGGCTGGGCCTTTCCTGGAACGAAAACCGCACCATTCTAAACGCCCCTGGTTCGGGCACTTACCTGACGTTGGTTGCAGAGGATGACCTCTCTAGCCGACGGGTATTGTTTGGATCCATCGCGTCATCACTCAAAGAAGTTGAGATCGGAGCGAAGCTCACACCGTGGGCAGCCTCAGCGGCGATCACCGCAGACAACAACATAATGCTTGTTGTGATTGCTGAGCGCTTGGACGTGGCGGCACCGGGGTACGAGCTCCTGGTACTGAAGTCCCGCAACCGAGGCAGTACTTGGGCGCCACCGGAGTCTATCTGGACCACCCATGGCAAGACGATGCCGCGGCATCTCCGATTGCACATCACACCCGAAGGCGACCATCACGTGATCTGGCGCAATCGGAATGGCATTCAGCATATCTGGCAGGCCGCCAACGGAACCTGGGCTCCCTCGAATGTGCCCAGCACGACGGCTCTGTGACCTTCGACAGCTTCAGCGGGCTGAATCGGTGCGGGAAGTTAATGCTTGTTGCCAGCACGCTTGCCGCGGGCGAGCGATTTCTTCTGGAGTCCACTTGGCAGGCTGGCACTTGGTCCGCGTTTAGTCGCTTTCCAGTGGAGAATCCAGCCTACGCCTTCGAGGGATTGGGCCACGATGGCAAATGGTATGTAGCTTGGATGGAGCCAGAATCACCAATCAACGCTGGGGGAAGCGCTACTTTCAAAGCGGTGATCTCGCACTGACCGCATTCATGCTATCACGCGACGCGCGGGGGCGCGCAAGCGCATAGACCCGGCACAATCAGCAGCAAAGTGATACGGCGGTGCGACTGCATGGTTTTCCTCCAGGCATTGGCGTTCGACTCGAACAGCATCGCCGCCAAATTGTCCGGCATGCGTTAAATGCAGGTTAGCGCAGAGCGCGGCAGGTCAGTATCGGGTTAGAGCAGGATTAGCCGAACTGTAAGCAGTTGTATCCGTGGTGGTTACTACGTTGTGCTCGGCGAGTGTAATTGCGCGACCTCGCCGGTCTTAATGCCTTCTTTATGAGCATGCCGCCGGGCTTCACACCTCGTTAACCGCTTGCCCCGTAGAATCAGGACTGACGGCCCAACGAATTGGCCCGGAGGCTTCATGCTGGACATCGCCTATGTGCTGGGCACGATCGTGGCCGGCTGCGGCGCAGGGCATTCTGCCATTCAAGGACGCTTTGTGTACACTCGTGCACCTGAAATAGCCGTTTGTCTCACCGTCGTCAGGGCCGAAGCGCGGTACCCGTTCCACTCACGGTTAGCGGCTTGGCGCAACAATCGCTGCCCTCTCCCAGCATCCGTCCGTAAAGCGCCGCGCGCCGCTTCCGAACGCAAACGTAGCCCATACCCGAGGAGGAGGACCCGCATATGGTGTGGAACGTCCGTTCCAGGCTTCCTGGATCTGCCATCCGAGCGACCTTTCTGCTGTCGCTGGTAACGCTGCTCGGGCCGGCGCAGCTCCAGGCGCAACAGGGAGGCCGCGTGTCTGGCATCGTCGTCGAATCGACGACCCGGCTTCCCGTGATCGGCGCCCAGGTCATGATCGATGGCAGCCGACAGGGTGTCCTGACCGATCAACGCGGCCGCTTCAATATCGGCAGCTTGACGGGCACGGACGTGACGCTGCGAGTCATCAGCATTGGCTACCGCGACGTTACGC
>JBOHRF010000688.1:0-1926 GCA_050732575.1 Longimicrobiales bacterium | reverse complement strand
CGCACCGGTGCCGGCACGGCATCACGCGGATAGCGCAGGGAGAACGGACCGCGCGGCTGTTCCACGCCCAGGCGCAGCAGGGCCAGCATTTCTTCACCGTCTTTGGGCGCACTGACCGTGAAGTTGGGTACGGCCAGCAGGTAGGCAATGTCGTACAGGCCCATATGCGTGGGCCCGTCGTTGCCCACCAGCCCGGCGCGATCCATGGCGAAGATCACGGGCAGATTCTGGATCGCAACATCGTGGATGATGGAGTCGTACGCACGCTGCAGGAACGTGGAGTAGATGGCCGCGACCGGGCGTACCCCTTCCGTGGCCAGGCCCGCCGCGAACGTTACGCCATGGCCCTCGGCAATGCCCACGTCGAAGTAGCGATCGGGATAGGCATCACCAAAAACACCCGTGCCTGTGCCACTGGGCATGGCCGCGGTGATGACTGCCATCTCGGGATGCAACGCACCCAGCTCGACCAGACCCTTGCCGAATACCGTGGTGTACGCGGGCGGCGCGCCCTTCTTCTTGGCCATCTCGCCGCTGATCTTGTCGAAAGGTGTAGCGCCATGCCACACGACCGGGTTCTGCTCGGCCAGCGGGTATCCCTTGCCCTTGGTGGTAATGACATGCATCAGGCGCGGACCGTTCCAGGTCTTCACATTGCGCAACGCGTTGATGAGCCCGGGCAGATCGTGACCATCCAGCGGGCCGACGTAACGAAAACCCAGCTCTTCGAACAGGGTGCCGGGGAGAAGCAGTGTCTTGGCGCTTTCCTCGAGCTTGATGACGAATGACTCCATTCTCTCGGGCGTGCGATGTAACACATGCTTCACTTCTTCGCGCAATCGGTTGTAAAGCGGGTTGGTGACCACGCGCGTCAGGTACTTATGGATGGCACCCACGTTGCGCGAGATCGACATCTCGTTGTCATTCAGAATCACGATCAGATCGTGATTGGTGTGGCCCGCGTTGTTGAGTGCTTCATAGGCAATGCCCGAAGTCATGGCGCCGTCGCCAATAATGGCGACCACTTCGAAATCTTCGCCCTTCAGGTCGCGTGCTGTGGCCATGCCCAGCGCCGCTGAGATGGAGGTCGCGGCGTGGCCCGCGCCGAACGTGTCATACGCGGATTCCTTGCGCGCCAGAAAACCGGACGGACCTTCCTGCTGACGGATGAGCGGGAACTGCGCGTTGCGGCCGGTCAGGATCTTATGCGGATACCCCTGGTGGCCCACGTCCCAAACCAGTTTGTCATGCGGCGTGTTGAACACGTAGTGCAACGCGATGGTCAGTTCGACCACGCCCAGGCCGGGCGCGAAATGACCGCCCACCTTGCTGATCACATCGATCATGCGTTCCCGGATCTCGCGCGCCAGATCGGGCAGTGCGTTCTCGGGCAGGCGGCGAAGCTCGTGCGGGTCAGTCACCCGCTCGAGCAAAGGCGCGCCTGCTGGATGGTTTCTGTCCACCCGGCCTCCCCGTCAAGGATAGAGCAGCCATGCCAGCGTAGTGCCGTACACGGCACCCACCAGGACCTCGAGCACGGTGTGTCCCAGTAGTTCTACCACGCGCTCGCCCTGAATGGTATGGTGCGCTTTCAGATCGTCCAGCATGCGATTCAGCAGGCGGGCTTGCAAACCCGCAGCCTGCCGGATCCCGGTGGCATCGTACAACACCAGTAAGGAAAAGAAACCTACCGCTCCAAAGAGCGGCGATGTCCACCCTGACTCGAGGCCAACGGCCGTGGAAAGCGCGCACACCGAAGCGGCGTGTGCGGATGGCATTCCACCCATGCCCGTGAGGCGCGTGAAGTCAACCCGGCGATTGCCGAGCGCGGCGAATCCGAATTTGAAGAGCTGGGCCGAACTCAGCGCAATCAGCGCGAGCATGAGCGGTGGATTCCACTCGATGGCGGACATGAAACTACTAACG
>JBOHRF010000687.1:0-1929 GCA_050732575.1 Longimicrobiales bacterium | reverse complement strand
AGATCCAGCTGGGTGCGAGCGCGGTGTGAGCGTAGATGCCGGCAAGCAGCCATCCCAGGACATAGTCTTTCTCGACCACATCCAATCGGAGAGACAACTCACTCGCAACGGCACGAATCTCGGATGAATCAATCATTGCCTTGCGGCTGTCATGTGCCAGCGCGCCGGCACCCACAATCGCCAGCGCCGAACCAGTCGGCGCGCTGGTACAGCCGGGTCGAGCTTCGCGTTGCCTTTCGTCAGACGTGCACGGCAGGCGTCAATCACTGCAACTGGTCCGTCAATTCGCTCGAGGAGAAAACCAAGCCGCTTGAACACTGCTCCGTTACCGAGACGATCGCCATACTCGATCAGACGTTCTGGATCAGCATCGCTCCGTTGGCAATAGGCAGCCAGGCATTCAGCAACGTGACGCATGCCTCCACCTACGGCGGGGTCATTCATCATGTCGATGATCGTGCGGTTCATGTCGGATACCTGGATCCTCACTCTACCGCGCCACAACGACCTCGTGCCGAAAAGAAGGCCTTCCCGAACGTGGTGGACGGAGAACGGAATGCCCTCGACGGTCTGCTCGCTCTGCCGAACGGGACGTGTGGTGAACACAAAGACCGTCCGGAAAATCTGCTCCGTGAGGTCCCAGTGGTGAGCGGCCGTGGCGCCGCCGACGTAACCGGGACTGAATAACTCCGGCACCAGCGTCCAGGAGTCTTCGATCACCTGCTCCGATCGACCGGCCGTGAGCGGCACCGGCATATACAGACCGCGGCGCACGCGTTTGAGCCAGCCCTGGTCGCTCCAGCGCGAAAGCGTCTTGGCCGTCGTCGTGCGGTCAAGCCCGAGCACCTTGGCAGCACCATCGACGGTCACGAAATCGCCGGCGTCCCGGAGTACTGCCGAGAGCCGGTCGCGCCTGGACTTCGACTCCGTTTCGATAGGGTTCACCTGCAGTAGTTCTCGTCAATAGGGAGTAACTGCAGTTATAGTATATCACCTGGGCCGGCTGCGCAATCTTGCTCTCCTCCTAACCGCGAAACGTCTCCAGCGTTGACCTCCCGTTACCGCATCAGTTCGTTCGACAAGAACTCCACGCGCTCTTTGCAAAAACGCAGTGGCTTGCCGCTGCTCTCGTTTGCTTGGTGAGCGGTAGCGCGCCGAATATCCCTCGCACGTATCGCATTGAGAATTCCTGCTATCCCACAGCATTTCTTGAAGACCCAACACAAGCGCGCACCAAGTCCGGACCCAAACTCGGCGGTGCAATCCGATAAACTTGTCCTCGTTTAGCTTGCGGATTACACTCAACGGGCCGTAGCAAGGGCAGCACCGGAAGCACTCCCCCCTCCCGGACGGCGGCCTCAACCTAGATGTGATAGCCAACGCCGACGAGGGCGGGCGGTGTGAATGTCACACCATTCGCTAGAATTTGGGTCGTCAACTCGCTCGCCTGCGCCAGCGGAGACGATGATCACTTTCGTGAACCCCCTGGAGGCCCTCGGCCTCGACGCCACGACGCCGCCTGATCCGGCAACCGTGAAGAAAGCCCGCCGCCGCCTCCTGGTTGAGATCGAGCTGTCAGATGGCCCCTTGGCCGTTGGCGGTGGCCAGGTCGAGCGCTCCGATCTCATTCGAGCCTTGCAGGATCTGGACGACGAACGGAAGCTCCACTGTTACCACGCACTTCTACAGACCCCCCGGCTGGGTGCCTTCCTAATGCGTATTTCGGCCCATTCTGACCACTGATTTCGCTCCATTCTGACCACCCGTTTCGCTCCAATCTGACCAGGCGTTTCGGCGGAAGCTGACCCCGCATTTCGGTTCAAGCTGACCACCGGCGTGGGCGACGCTGGACCACCTTCATCATGAGCCGTCCCTTCCTTCCCCGGACTTCAACCCCGGGGGAGAGGATGGCGGCAGAGAGGTTGTCCA
>JBOHRF010000686.1:0-1949 GCA_050732575.1 Longimicrobiales bacterium | reverse complement strand
GCCGTACATCGCGGTTTTGGTCATCATCATTGGCGTTATTGGTCACTGGCTAGGTGCCACAAAGGTCTGGGGCACGATGCTCTATGTGGCGATTGGCCTCGGTGTGATCCTCGGGATCGGCTCGGTGATCTCCAACGCGACCGGCGCCGGTGCCTCCTGCCTCGCCTGAGCCATGCGCGAGTCGGTTGTCCATCTCAGCTTGAACCGGAAGGCTTCCATCATGGGTGTGGATGCCGCGATCTTCGGTCTCGAAGCTGCGTTGTTGGGAATATTCGTTTCCCTCCAGATTTGGCCTTTCATCGCGCTGATACCGCTTGTCCATGCACTGGCCAGATGGGCGTATTCGAGGGATGAACGACTGATCGCTGCCGCCATGAAGTACGCCCGCGAGGGGGACCTTTGGGACCCGTGGCACCACACCGAACTGACAGAAAAGCGCCCGGAAGGTTTCGGGAAAGGATTGCCACTGTGAATCTTCGTGAACTTGTCGGCAGCTACAACGCGGTTGGCAACAGCTACGCCTCACTGGTGCCATGGTTTGAGCAGGTGACGCCCGGACTGGTCATCAACCACGATGGATCGCTGCTGGCGGCGTTCGAATACGAGGGGCTCGACTTCGATTCGACCAACTCCGATGATCACGATGTCGCCACGCAAACGCTGGAAACGGCGTTCGGAGCCTTTGACAACCGGAACATTCTATGGACCTTCCTGGATAAGCGCCGCCGTGTCTTCGTCAAGAACAGCGACATCGGCAACCCGGTTGCGCGCTTTGTTGAGCAACAATGGCTCGATGCGACCGACGATGGGAGCCTGGCAAGTTTTCGTCATGTGATTTGTGTTGCGTATCAGGCCTTCAGTGGCGCGGGCAGCTTCTTCGACGAAGTGGGGGCCGTCATGGCTGGCGGCAAAAAGAATCTGGCGCAGGCCATGGCCGAAGTGGGCAAGCAGACGCTGCTGATGAAATCTGGCATCGAGAAGGTGGACGGAAAGATTGTCAGCGGGATCTCGTCGTTCGAAGGGCAACTCGCGTCGTTCGCCCAAGTGCTCCCACGCCTTAAGTTCGAGCGCATAGAGGGTAACCGGCTTCTCGCCGAACTATCCAATCGCATCAATCTCGCATCACCGAGATCGACTGTTTCCATCCCTTCTGAGGGGCCAGTCTACCTCAATACCCTGCTCACCACCGACACGCTGCAGCGCATCGACGGCGGCGTCCTCAAGTTCATTGGCGCGGAGCACCAGCGGTACGTCTCAATGCTGTCCGTGAAAGGGTATCCTGGGATAGTCAGAAACGACCATGCGGAGGAACTCCTGATGGTCGGCGGCGACTACACGGTGGCGCAGATGTACCGGTTCCTGGACAGGGAGAAGGCCAAGTCACTGGTGATGAAGGCCGAGCAGCACTACAGGTCGCAGGTGAAGGGGCCGATCACCCAGATGGTCGAGAAGATGACCGGAGAGCAGTCCGAGCGCATCAACACGGGTAACCTGGTCCTGGCCGAAGATGCGCAGGCCGCACTTGTCGAAATTACCGCAGACTCAGTGAACTTCGGCTATCACTCGATGGCGGTGCAGGTGATCGGGTATGACCAGCAGGACATGAACACGGTACGGAAGAAAATCGCGGGCGTGCTGTCGAATGCAGGCTATGGGGTGGTCAACGAGGTGATCCACCAGGTGGGTGCGTTCAGCGCCACTATACCGGGTGCCTCGGACACCAGTGTGCGCTCAACACTGGTGAGCACCCGCAATCTGGCCGACATGGCAGTGGTGCGATCCATCCAGCCCGGATCACCTGTGAACCACTACCTGAGCGAGCAGCGAAAGGTGACATCGCCCGCGTTGTGTCTGTTCCCGACGCCGTCCGGTGTTCCGGAACTATTCAATTTCCACGTGGGAGACGTTGGGCACTTCATGGTGGTTGGTCCCAGCGGAGGGGGCAAGAC
>JBOHRF010000685.1:0-1960 GCA_050732575.1 Longimicrobiales bacterium | reverse complement strand
CCTTGAGGTCGCTCTTCGTGTGCGCTCCTAACCGGTAGTTTCGCACACGACCAAGTTACACGAACCTTTGCTTCGCCTAAAGGCGAGGGGTTTAGACCCCGAAGGGGACACTAATCGATGAGACGACTACCAGGCCAGTTTGATTAGTGACACGCCCTGCCGCGGCAGCGTAAACGGAATCGCCACCCGACCGCCAGTAACCGGCACTGACGAGGGTGCGGCAAGGGTTTGCAGCTGGCCTGCCTTTTCCAGCTCTGCGTATTGCGCGGATGTTGGTTGCTGCGGCGAGCCCATCTTCTTCCACACTGCGTAGGAATTGCTGTACTCCCGGTCCACGCGGTAGTGCGTGAGTGTGGGACGGACGGCGGGCAGTCCCTCGATGGCCAGCTCCACTTGTGCGGCGGGAGCAGTCAGATCGTCATCGTGATAGTTCCAGACCAGCACGCTGATCGAGCGTGCATCGCGCGCGGCCAGCGCATTGATGTCAGCACGGTTGCGCACGCTGCTGTCGCGCACGACGGCGAGGGGCAGGCCGGCTGAGCTGTGCACGGCCACGCGGTCGCCGCGCATCTGGCCCAGCATGCGGAACACGTTCAGCACCGGCCTGTCGATGCCGTTGGTGGCCAGGTCGCGGAATCCATCGAAATATGGCTGTCCCTCGAACTCGAAGGCCCAGGTCACCGAGCCGAGCAGATTGACGCCGTGCAGATCGGCCAGCTCATAGGTGCGCGCCAGCTGCTCGGCGGTGTAGCTCGAGTACATGGTGCCATTGCGGTACGCAATGGCCTCGTTCGATGTAGGTGTCGATGATGCGGTCAACTATGGTCCAGTCGTACTTGGGGCGGCCGTTTTCATCTTCCGTGTACGCGTTGGTCGAGCCCCACTTGAGCGCGGGTGTGCCATCGCCCGTGGTCAGCAGGTTGTGGGTGCGCACGTGGACCGGCACCGGACTGGCCGCCGCCAGTGCGGACAGCAGTTTCGGGCCGTTCGGCATGTACGTGTAGTTGGGCTCATCGTAGCCAAACCACGCCCACATGGGTGTGAGCGCACCCAGCCGCGTCTGGCTGGCGACGCGGATGGACACGCGTTCTTCCTGCGCGCTCGCGAGCGCGGGTTGCGCGGCACCAGCCAGCAACCATTTGCGGACCACCACCACGTTCTCCCGTTTTGGCCTATTCCATTATGCCGGTGGCCGGACGCAACAAGCAAACGCGCCCATCCAATGCCCGATCCGGCCAGTTGCATATCAAGTTGCGCCTTTCGGGAGGATTGGGTGGTGGTCCGCAGTCCCGCTCAATGCTTCAACCTGAGGCTGACCCTCACGAGGTTGGGCCGCCCATTGCTCGCTGGCCCTGTCGCGTTCAGCGTGAGGCGACTCCAACGATCGCTCTTGATCAGCGCGCCGATTCCGGCCCCTATGAGCGCTGCCCCGAGCGTCCCGCCTAGCAGACTTTCGCCTCGCGAACAGAAGTTGTCGGAGTAGTAGCCGCAGTTGTCCGGGTCGACGGGCATGACAAGACCGAGGAGCAGGCCACTGGCCGCTCCAATGCCCAGTCCCTTGAGGGTGTTCCGTTTTCGGCCCAGGCTGGTTTCCAGCCTGGTGATGGACGCCAGCGGGACCTTGAGAGGGATGCGTTCATCGATCGCAATGGTGAGCTCGCCTTCGTCGAGAGCGGTGACCATGCCCGTAGGTCGCGCGTCGAACGTGCTCGACGTGATGCGGACGCGACTGCCAATCACGAGAACCGAACTGAGCGGTCCGGTCGTGTTCTGTGCGGATACGCCGGTCGCGAGTATAGCCAGAACTGCGCCTGTAACCGACGCCGTTCGCATCATGCTCCCCCTTTGGGTCAAGGAATCGGGCTGCGCCCGCTTCCTTGTGTAACGCACGCCACGTTCGATCTGTCTCACGTGCACGCACGACTGGCGGCTGGCCGACCAGGCACCTCGGCTTGCCCCG
>JBOHRF010000684.1:0-1970 GCA_050732575.1 Longimicrobiales bacterium | reverse complement strand
CGCATCACCTTCGTGGACACGGGTCTCAATTCGAACATTGGTGAGCGGCTCATGGCGGTACGCCCGCATCTGGCGGGTGAGGAAATGTTTCTGGCCAATTACGCCGATGGCCTGACCGATCTTCAATTGCCCGAGCAGATCGAGCAATTCGGACGCATGAACAAGGTAGCGAGCTTCCTGGCGGTGCGCCCCAACCTGAGTTATCACTTTCTGACTGCAGACCGTGAAGGCGTGGTCGAGAGTTTCCGAGACATCGTGCAAGCGGAACTGCGCGTAAACGGCGGCTTCTTCGTGTTTCGACAGGAAATTTTCGACTACATGCGTCAGGGCGAGGATCTGGTAGGCAGTCCCTTCCAGCGTCTGATCGAGGCCAGACAGTTGATGGCACACAACTACGATGGCTTCTGGCTGCCCATGGATACGGCCAAAGACAAGAAACGACTGGATGAGCTGCACGATGGTGGTGCGGCGCCCTGGTTTGTCTGGAAGGACCAGGTCCCCCGGCCAGGCATCTCGGTTCCCGGTCTCCCGGTGCAGGGCCGAAAGCCGGAAGCCGCTACGGGATGATGAGACTCACGTTCGACCGCGCAGCGGCCGCGGGACTCCAGGTCCTGTGTTTGGGCGCGCATCCCGACGATATAGAGATAGGTTGTGGCGGCTCCATTCTGAACCTGCTTGCGCACCGCTCCGATGTTACGGTGCGCTGGGTGGTGTTCAGCGGATCGGCCGAGCGCGCGCGGGAAGCGCAACGAAGCGCCGACCTGTTCCTGGACCGTGCACGAAGTCGTGAGGTAATCGTGCACTCCTTTCGCGACGGATACTTCCCTTCGTTGATCGAACCGATCAAGGACCACTTCGAAGAATTGAAGGGCGGACCCGCACCGCACCTGATCTTCACACATGCGGCTCACGACCGGCACCAGGATCACCGCGTGATTTCCGAGCTGACCTGGAACACGTTCCGGGATCATCTCATCCTGGAATACGAAATTCCAAAATATGACGGTGACCTGGTTCCGCCCAATGCGTATGTGCCGCTGGCCGACGAAGAGCGCGCATTGAAGGTTGGGCATTTGATGGAGTGTTTCGTCACACAGCGGGACAAGCATTGGTTTGCACCCGAGACCTTCGATGGCCTCATGCGCCTGCGCGGGCTCGAGTGCGCGTCAGCCACGGGATACGCGGAAGCGTTTCATGCCCGAAAGCTGGTCCTTGGAGCAGCGTGAACTCGGTACCGGCAACGTTGTCGAGCCAGGGATCCACGGACGCCCAGATGCGCGATCTGATCCAGGCGCTCTTTCCGATCTGCCGGAGCGTTACCGGTAACGGCCTGCGCGCAACGCTCCGTCAGTTGCAGCGCTGGATGCCGCTCGAGCTGGTGGAGGTACCGACCGGCTCGGCCGTACTGGATTGGACAGTGCCCCGGGAGTGGAACATCCGGGATGCCTGGGTCAAGAACGAACGCGGCGAGCGGGTCATCGATTATCAGGCGTCCAACCTGCAGGTGGTGCACTACAGTGTACCAATGCGACAGCGGATGTCACTGGCTGAGCTGCGGCCACACCTGTTCTCCCTTCCTGATCGCCCGGATGTGATTCCGTATCGGACGTCCTACTATCGGGAGAGTTGGGGTTTCTGTCTGTCGCAGCGCACTCTCGAGTCGCTGCCTGAGGGCACGTACGAGGTGTGCATCGACTCCACGCTCGAGCCGGGCAGCCTGACTTATGGCGAGTGTGTGTTGCAAGGTGAATCGGCCGAGGAAGTCCTGATTTCCAGTCACTGCTGCCATCCCTCGCTGGCCAACGACAACCTGTCAGGCATCGCGGTGGCAGTGGCGCTCTACCATTTTCTGCAGAGCCGTAACAACCGCTATTCCTACCGCTTCGTGTTTGCGCCCGTAACCATTGGCGCCATTACCTGGCTGGCCCTGAACGAAAGCAAGTTGAACCGCATCAAACACGGACTGGTAC
>JBOHRF010000683.1:0-1980 GCA_050732575.1 Longimicrobiales bacterium | reverse complement strand
CACCTGCCTCGAGTAGTGCGACGTTGGCGCCCGCCCTGGTCAGTATGTAGGCGGCCATGCCGCCACCCGCACCCGAGCCAATGATGCAGACGTCGTAGACGGGTCGCTGTCGTTGCACTTGCATGTTCGCCTCGGAATCGGGAGACCTGGGCGAAGATGTCGCGGCATGCGGGTGGGTGGCAAGCCGGGAGCCCGCCGGACGTGTTTGTATTTCTTTACCCTTTGACTCTATCGTATTGCCGAAGCGGTCTGATCTCCACAAATCCTGCCCGATCGTGCGCGCCCAGGAGGGGTTGGCATGAGTGAATCGGCCAAAACGCCAGCTTTGCAAACACGTCCGACCCGGCGCGAGTTCCTGGCCGAGTCAGCCGCGCTTTCGTTGGGTGCGTTGATTGTGCCGCGGCATGTGCTGGGACGCGGCTACCAGGCGCCCAGCGACACGCTCAATTATGCCGTGATCGGCATGGGCTCGCAGGGCGTCGAGAACGCCGAATCGCTGGTCAGCGAGAACCTGGTTGCCGTATGCGATGTGGATGCGAGTTTCTCGCAGCGGCAAGTCGTGGCCAAGCTACGCGAGCGCAATGGTACGGAGCGGCCGGATGGCGTCAAGCTGAACGAGCAGTACAGGAAGGCCATCAAATACACGGACTTTCGTGAGCTTCTGGAGAAACAGAAGGACATTGACGCGGTGGTTGTGGCCACACCGGATCACCTGCACGCGGTCATTGCCCGGACGGCCATGGAGCTGCGCAAACACGTGTACGTGCAGAAGCCGCTCGCCTACTCGGTGCACGAGTGCCGCATGCTGCGCGATCTGGCTCGACGCACGCCGGTCGTTACGCAGATGGGCAATCAGGGTCACTCCAGCAAGGAAGCGCGCCAGATCAACGAGTGGATTGAAGCGGGCGTGATCGGGCCGGTGCGCAAAGTTCTGATCTGGACCAACCGGCCCATCTGGCCGCAGGGTCTGCCCCGGCCGCTCTCACCCTCCGAGCTACTACGCAAATCGAGCGTAACACCGTCCTGGAATCGCAGGACCGTGTCGGAAGCGACATCGGCAGCCATGGGCGGCAGCTTCGCACCACCCGACGGGCTGCGCTGGGACCTCTATCTCGGTCCGGTGGCAGCCGACCTGCCGTATCATCCGGTATATCATCCGTTCAATTGGCGCGGCTGGGTAGATTTCGGGGTGGGCGCGCTGGGAGACATGGGCGCGCATCTGGTCGATCACCCATACTGGGCGCTCAACCTTGGGTATCCGAGCACAATCGAGGCGACGTCAACGCCCTGGGGTGGGCCGAGCGCGCGGCCCGCATCGTATCCGATGGCCATGACTGCCCACTATCAGTTCCCTGCGCGCGGCGAACAGCCACCGGTGGAGCTGCACTGGTACGATGGCGGGCTTTACCCGCCGCGACCCGCCGTGCTGCCCGACAGCATCGAGCTGAACGCCGAGGGCGGCGTGATGTTCGTGGGCGACAAGGGTGTGCTCATGCACGAGACATACGGACGCAGCCCAAAGCTCTATCCCGAATCACTCATGGATGCGGCCCGGGCGATTCCGGAAAAGTATCCGCGCAGCGCGGAGAGTCATCCCATGAACTGGGCGCAGGCCTGCAAGGGAGTGGGCAAGCCTACTTCACCCTTCGAGTATGCTGCCCCACTCACCGAAGTCATGTTGCTCGGAATGGTGGCGCTGCGTACCGGACAAGGACGCACCATCCATTACGACGGCGCCCAAATGAAGATCACGAATGTGCCGGACGCGAATCAGTACCTGACGCGTGAGTATCGGAAGGGGTGGGAGGTTTAGTGTCCCCTTCGGGGTCTAAACCCCTCGCCTTTAGGCGAAGCAAAGGTTCGTGTAACTTGGTCGTGTGCGAAACTACCGGTTAGGAGCGCACACGAAGAGCGACCTCAAGGTCCACGTAATCTGGATTCCGAAGTACCGCAAGGCGGTACTGACCGGTGAGGTCGCTC
>JBOHRF010000682.1:0-1998 GCA_050732575.1 Longimicrobiales bacterium | reverse complement strand
TAATTGCCTAATGGCCTACCCGCTCGATGCCAACGCTTTCATCCAGGCCGGGAATCTCCACTATGAAGACCCACAATGCGTCCCAACACAACTCATGCCGAAGCCGTCAGAAAGGCCGAAGCGTCCGGCAACATGTCGGGAAGAGTAAAGCCGGGACCTGCGCGGAACGACTGCGTCGATCCTGGCATGAACAATGAGAAGTGGCTGGGGAAGTGCTTGGCGACTTCCTCGACAGATACGCCGAGCGCGGCCTGCGTCTGCTGAAGGTAGGCGCACTCAGCCGGCTCGGCAGCGTCATCCGCGTCCACGACATGCAGCAGCACCTCAAGCATTTTCACACGCTGGCGCGGGGTGAGGTCCTCGGTAGCCAAGCGGCCGAGGGCTTCCGTAATCGCGACAACGCCGTGTTTAGCTAGCACGTCGAGGGCACTTGTTAGCTCTGCCTCGGCGTCGAGTTCGTCGAAATAGGGCGTGTTCGTAGTCAAACGCCGCAGTTCCTCGACCTCGCGCGCATGTATCTTTCCGTCGCACGCAATTGCGTGTAAGGCGTGCTGCAGCGCCAGGCGCTGATACGTTTTGAGCTCCATCAGATTCCGCCCCCGATGTCCATGATGCACACGCAGCGTTTTAGAATCCAATGCGGCCAGCGAACACTGGCCGCTCATGAGACGGAAGAAGTTCAAGCAGGCCAAAGTTGACCTCGCGCAGCCGGTCCCAGTTGCCGTGCTCAATCGCGAACTGACCGGCGGCAATAAGGTTATTTGCCTGCACCTGATCGTTCATTCGGCTCGCATCGGCGGACAGCTCCGTGAACATGCGGTGCAGGTATCCGGGCGTCCGGAACAGGACAGTGTAGGCGAGCCGGTTCAGTTCTTCCACCTTCTCACGTATCCTGGCTGGGTTCTCTGAGGACAGGAATACCCTCTCGTCCGCGATGATGTGGTCGAGTGCTCGGCGCTCCTGGTCGTTTCCACCCTGGGTAATCACATTCCGGCACCATTCCAGGGCATCAGCATAGTCCTGGCGTGCCTCCCGGATTCGCTTGTCTTTGGTAGCAATATCCAGCTGTTGGTTCAGCTTTCGAATGCGATCTTCGAGCTGATAGCGCTTGTCAGTCACATCATCCCCTGCTAGTGCGTCGGCTACCGCGGCCGCACCCTCAGCCTCACGCTCAAGTTCCTTCAGTTCCTGAACGACTTCATAGTTCTCGGCAGCGGTGGCAGCTTCGAGTTCCTCCTCCAAACGCTCGCCCAGCGCCTCTGCTGATTCCTGCAGGAACTCAATGGACGTTGCTCGGGCTTGCGGGCGGAATACCTCACTGAATTCCTGATCAGTCATAGCGAAATACGCTGATGTCGTAATGTCTCGTGATTCCGACATGACGACGGTGATCTCCATGTCGGAGCCTTTCACTGCATCGCGCGAAAGCATCGTGCCCTTGATTTCGAGATGACCAATACACTGGTTGGAGTCAGGATGAACGTCATGTGGCCCCTCGATGACGCGCAATCGAATGGCCTCGTTCGAGCCCTTCGTAATGGTTCGATTGAGCTGGACCGTTCTCGTGCGGCGTAGCGGCAGCGTTTCATTCTTCTTGAACAAAAGCTCCAGATACGTATCCTGGTTGTCTACATCGTCACGCTCCAAAGAGATGTCGTGCGGCAGCGGCTGTCCGGCCACACTAAACTTCCCGTGCGCAATGCCGATCGGCTCCACGTTCAGCGGAACCGGCGTGCCCTGCGCGTCCAGCACCGTCAACGTGAAGTAGTTGAACGCATCCGGTACCAGCGGAAGATCCTCACAAACCCGTGCTTGCAACGGTCGGACACCGCTGTCGAATCCACCATCATCGCGCGTGATGCGATATGTCAGTTGGTCGATAGCGCCATCGAACTGGGCGGCGAAGAACTCGGATTCGTCCTGCGTCGCTTTGTGATACGCCATTTTCACGCGGATTGCCGGGCCGGTACGCGTAGGTGCTGTCGGCGTGGAGAGGTC
>JBOHRF010000681.1:0-2000 GCA_050732575.1 Longimicrobiales bacterium | reverse complement strand
GTTGTACGTAGCCGGTCTTTCCAACGAGGAGTTTTCTTCGGCGTTCCGGCGCATGCCGTATCCGTTCAGCACGCGCATGGAAACGACTACGCTCGAGATTTACCATGTCTCGCACGGCCAGAACGAGACGCACGCGCCGGTCATGACGTTCCTGCCTCAGCGCATCAATGGGAAGCCGTACATCCTGGCTGCGTACACCTGCACGCCGCTGGTAGCGTTCGAGGCGGAAGCGCTGAAGAACGGCGACCACGTTTTCGGCCGCACGGTCGCGGAGTTGGGCGCGGGCAATCAGCCGCTGGACATGATCTCGTTCGAGCGTGCGGGCAAGCCGGTGATCCTGATTGCCAATACGCGGCACCCGCTCATGCGTGTCGATGCCTCTGACATTGCGGGCGCGGCTGGATTGAAGAGTCCATCCAAGGAGCCGGGCATCACCCGCGTGCCCATCACGCAGCCAGGCATCCGCCAGCTGGCGGATCTGGATCGCGATCATGTGGTGGTTTTGCAAGCCGGTCAAAACGGCGGCCTGGACCTGCGCTCGATCGCCAAGACCACGTTGTAGCCACGTGCAGTTTTCTGAATTGGCCGCGCGCGCTGCCGCCTGCGCAGCGTGCGCGGCTCTGTCTTTGGGATTGGGCTGCTCGATCGAGCGCAAACTGGAGCCGCCAGAAGCTCCGGCCATCGTTCTGCACACCGATTCCACTTCGCCACTCTTCGGCTCGATCGATGTGGTGCGCTTGCGCTCGCGCACGCTCAGCGCACTGCGCCGCGCTTCACCATCGGCGGAAGAGTGGGAGCAGGTGCTTTCCGTGCGCGTACCGCGCGTTCCTGATGAAGACAGTGTTCTGCCCGTGCTGGGCAATATTTCCATTGAGCTGGATCGGCTTCGCTTCACGCCGCGGTTTCCGCCCGTGAAGGGCCAGCTGTATCACGTGCGTCTCAGTGGTCCGGCCTTGCAGCGACTGGCAAACAATGCCGCTGCAGCAGGATCACAAGCGATCATTGACACCACGCTGCTCATTCAGCGCCCGTTGCTCCGCGGCACCACGTCCGTTGTGCGTGTATTCCCTACGGCCGATACCATGCCCGTCAATCTGCTTCGGCTCTATGTGCATTTCTCCGCATCCATGAGCATAGGCGAGGCGTACCAACGCGTGCGATTGATCGATGCGACGGGCCGCAAGGTCGAAGATGCGTTCCTGGTTGTGGCCGGCGAAAAGGAGCTGTGGGATCCGGACCACCGTCGGCTCACGCTGCTGTTTGACCCGGGCCGCATCAAACGCGACCTCCGGCCTCATGAAGAAGCCGGCCTGCCACTGCGTGAGGGTGAAACCTTTACGCTGGTCATCGATAGTGCCTGGCAGGATGCATCGGGCCGGCCGCTGGTACGCAGGTTCGAGAAACGATTTGCAGTCACGGCCGCGGATCGCAAATCACCCCGCATTCAGGATTGGCGTCTTTCCCGGCCGCAAGCGGCAACGCGCATGCCGCTCGACCTGGAGTTCCCCGAGCCGCTCGACCATGCGCTGCTCGAGCGATTGGTCTCGGTCCGGCGAACCAATGGCAGTGAAGTGGTGGGCGCTGCAACCATCAACCAGAAGGAAACGCGCTGGCGCTTCATACCCGCCGCGCCCTGGCCGACAGGTTCGTACTACGTGGAGATTGGCACCGACCTGGAGGACCTGGCTGGCAACAACCTGCGCCACCTGTTCGATGTAGACCGCAAAACCGATCGGCGGTCGACCATCACCGCGCAGCGTGTCACTATCCCCTTTGTGGTGCGCTAGACCAAACGGATTAACGGCTAACGGATCTACGGAACAGCACGAGCACGAGCACGCCTACGTTCACGACGACGAGTTCGTCATCGGATCGTCGTGTAGAGTCGAGCCGAGGCGCTGCAGCTTTAGGCTACGCATAGCCGTTGACTCCCAGTTTCCGTGTGGGAGTGCCTCAATAGCGCAGCCATGGCTCAGTTTCCTCGGCCCGCTCATCGAACC
>JBOHRF010000680.1:0-2010 GCA_050732575.1 Longimicrobiales bacterium | reverse complement strand
ATATATGGCTCATGGTGGATGGCATTCTCGGCGCTCGCCTGGGCGAGCCGCGCGGCCAGCCGCGTCTCGTGTCGCTGACGCCGGCGCCGCTGGCGAGTCAACTGCCGGCGGAACTGCGCAGGAGCTACCTCTCGCTCAACGCCACGCTTTTGACCGAGTATACCGGCGAGTACCAGCTCGCGCCCCAGGTATTCGTGCGCGTGCATGTTTTCCAAAACCGGTTGTTCATTGTCGTGCCCAACGAAGGCGAGGCGGAACTACTGGCGCTGAGTGCCACGGAGTTCACGATCATGCCCGTGCCTGGCGTGCGCGTCGTGTTCGAGCGCGATACAACCGGCAAAGTCGCGCTGCTGCAGTTGCACAGGGCCGGGCAGGTGATGCGAGCGAGCAGGCGTTAGCGTGGGCGCCGCGCGCTAGCGCGCCAGTCTGCACCTCCGAGCAGTCGCCTTGGCGCGACGCTGCAACTTCATCTCGCCCCGAGTCCCTCGGCCAAGAGTTTCATCTGCAACGTCAGAACGCGCCCGGTCACGTCAAAAGTGGACCGAAGGGTCCGTCACTTCCTGAATCTGCATCATGTACGGATCGAACTCCCGCCGCGCGAAAAAAGCTGCGCCAGAAAGACGCGGACAAAAACATGGCTCCTTCAGCTTCAGTTGGATCGCCACAAACGGGCGCAGCACCGTGTCCAGCCGGCCCCGCAGATGGATCAACTCGTCCATCTCCGCCTGAACCTGCTGCTCGAGGTGGGCCATGAGGGCAACAAACACCTCGACCGCGGCCGCGAGCTGGGGCCGGCCGTCAAGGGTCGCTGCTGATGGGTGGGACGCGCTTTCGTATTGCCCTATTTCGCGGCAGTCCGCATACTGCTGAAAATTTAGCATCCTCAGGAGTCGGTCGTGATTCGCATTCTAGCGGTTTCTCTGCTGGCTATCTGCCTGGCGGGCACAGCCATGGCGCAGTCCGGGGGCGCGCCGGCCCAGCGGCTGGCCGTATTCCTCGACTGTCACGCAAACTGCGACTTCGATCTGATTCGCGAGCAGATCTCCTACGTGGACTGGGTGCGCGACCGCACCGCAGTGGATGTTCACCTGCTCATCACGTCGCTGGGGGCGGGTGCGGGCGGTTCGGAGTACACGCTCGCGTTTCTGGGCCAGCGGGCGCTGAGCGCGCGGACCGACACGTTACGCTTCACCACTACTCCGGTCACGACCAACGACGAGCGCCGGCGCGAGTTGGTGCGCACGATCGCCGCGGGGCTGGCATCGTTCATGGTACGCAGCGGCAACGGGGCCTTGATACAGGTCACAGCCGCGGAAAGGGACGAAGACCGACCTGCGCGTTCGGCGCAATCAAGGGACCCGTGGCGGGCCTGGGTGTTCGAGATCGGCTTGGAGGGTGGACTCAATGGTGAAGCGAATTACAAGAGCCGGAGTCTCAGCGGCAGCTTCGAGGCGCGGCGCGTCACGGAAGCCTGGAAATTCAACTTCGGGTTCGACTACGAATACGAAGATGACCGTGTCACGGATCAGGAATTTGATGAGCTGGGCAACGTCATCGGGGAGGAGACGTTCCGGAATCTGCAGCGCAGCTACTCGGCCGAACACCTTCTGGTGAAGAGCATCTCGAATCACGCCTCCGCCGGGCTGATGGGCACGCTGCGCTCGAACACGTTCCGCAACCTGCGTCGCGCCGTGGAGGGCGGTCCGGCGGCGGAGTACAACCTTTTCCCGTACTCTCAGTCCACGCGCCACGAGCTGGTCCTGCGTTATGCCGTGGGCTACGCGCACAATGAGTACGTCGATCTCACGATCTTCGACAAGATGCGCGAGACGCTGCCGCTGCACGTGCTGGTGTTGAACTATCGCACACAGGCGACCTGGGGATCGATGAACTTTCGCACGGAGCACCGGAACTATCTGAGCGATGCGGCCAAGCGCAACACAAATGTGAATGGGTCATTCAACGTGCGTCTGTTCCGTGGGCTGGAGGTCGGTGTGCACGGTGGGTACA
>JBOHRF010000679.1:0-2012 GCA_050732575.1 Longimicrobiales bacterium | reverse complement strand
GGCACATTCCTGTCGTGCGGTGCAACACGCGCCTCTTTTCGGGCCCACCAGGCGAACGCGGGCCGTAACGAAAGGAGGAGTATGTCCTCGCCGTCACCCCTTCCGGATCGGCCAAGCCTCGAATACATGCGCAAAGAAGCGAAGTCGCTGCTGCGCCGAATGCGCGCTGGCGATCGCGACGCGCTGGAACGCGCGTACGCACTACATTCCCCGCTCGAGCAAATACCGGACGCCACACTCAGACTTGCCGACGCGCAATTGGTGATTGCGCGCGAATACGGATTCAGCAGCTGGCCACGGCTCGTGCGCTATATCGAGGAGCTAGAACGCCAGCAGCACTCGCACATGCAGGTGCATCACGACCCGTCGTTTTATGAGCGCTACGCCCGGAGTTTCGTGGCCCAACACGCGCGCCGCAGCCGTTGGGCCGGGCGCGCCCTGGCGGCTTACGTACCGCGGTTCTACGGCCTGCCGCTCGACGAGGTATTGGGCAGCACGATCACGGAGGACGAAGCGCGCCTGGCGATTGCGCGAGCGCATGGCGCACCCAGTTGGGCGGTAATGATCGAGCGTCTCGAGGAGAATGCTCGCGCACGTCCCGGAGATTGGGAGGAAGACCCGTTCCCCCATGCTTGGGAAGCCATGAAGAACGGCGATCTCGAGGCGCTCCAGCGTATCGTGGCTGAGCATCCGACGCTGATCCAGCCATCCGAATTCGACCGGAGTGCGGGCCACACGTTGATGGCGGTAGCGCTCGGCCAGGAGCGCAAGCAAGGCGTCGACGTAATGCGGCCAATCATGGAGTGGCTGGAGTCGCGAGGTCTGGATCGCCAGCTCGAACTGAACGAACGCTTGCGCGGTCACGCGCTCATGAAGCCACAGGTCGTACGTGACCTGCTCGCGCAGGGCGCCGACCCCAACTGGATAACACCGAGCGGTGTTCCCGTGCTCGAGCACGCGCTGCTGCGCTACTGGAGTGCCGAAGCGGTGGACGTGTTGGCGGCGCGCACCACCCCGCGCAAGGCGCTCTGGATCGCGGCGGGCCTGGGCGATATCGATGGTGTCCGCAACTGTCTCGACCGCGCTGGCAAACCAACGGTAGCCGGCAGCCGGCTGCGTCCCGATTTCGTTGCGGCGGGACAGGACGCAACGTTGCCGCCCCTGCCTGACGCCGATGCTGAAGAATTGCTGGTCGAGGTGCTGTTCGTGGCGATGCTGAATCAACGCACAGCGGTGATCGAGTACCTGGCCTCACGAGGTGCACCTGTGAACAGCGCTGTCTACGGAACACCGCTGCTCAGCTTTGCCGTAGGCAATGCAATGCTCGACGTGGCCGAGTGCCTGCTGCGCTCCGGCGCCGATCCCGACCTGCGTATTGCCGATAGAGGTCAGACCCCACGCGAAGTCGCGCACGAGATGCTCGAGCACATGCCCGATCAGCTTCGGTATCGTCGCATCGCCGAGCTGCTCGACATCGATCCCGACGCAGTGCTCGCCGTGCAGCCCGCGCTGCCCTTCATCGACAGCAGCCTGCGCCTGGTTCTAACCCTCGCCAGCGATGATGCAACTCGCCTGGGACAAGGCGAGGTAGCGCCCGAGAATCTGTTGTTCGGTCTGCTGCGCGCCGGCGGACCACCGTTCTACCAGGTCAAGGAAGCGGCGGGCATGGACAAGCAACGCTTCTACGCCCAGCGCGGCAACCGACTTACATCCAGTGAGAACATCATCGAAGGCCCCGAGTTGCCATTGAGCACCGCCGCCAACGCTGCGCTGGAAGCCGCAGTCGCAGACGCAGCCGCGCGCCGTCGAGATCATGTGTATGGGCTGCACCTCTTGCGCGCACTAATTACCGGTGACGACCAGCCCGTGAGTCAGCTGTTGGCACAATACGGGGCAGACATCGCGAAGTTGAATGCAAACCTGAATGGCGGACTGTGAGCGTGCATAGAAGCCTCGGTTGCAGCATGGGAGCTTCAAGCTGAGCATTCTGGGACTGGTCATCGGTCTCCTCC
>JBOHRF010000678.1:0-2013 GCA_050732575.1 Longimicrobiales bacterium | reverse complement strand
GTTCTGAAGGGATTGGAAGTCGACAAGATGCGGGAGCGGGACAACATCTTGATCGCGTTTCCCGACCTGTACGCCGTGCTTTCACCCACCACCAAGGCCGCGCCCGTCAAACTCGATGCGGCCCATGCCACTTTCCCCAAAGGCCTGGTGGTCAGCGAACGGCGTGACCTGGTCTGGAGTGCCAATGGCAAGTTGATCTTCCTGGGCGTGAAGGCGCAGGTGGCCGCGCCCGACACGAGTGAGAAGAAGAAGGGCACGGATGAACTGGCCGATGTGGATGTCTGGCACACCAGGGATTTGCGCATCCAGTCGGTGCAGATAGCGCGCGCCGAAAACGAACGCAACTTCACCTATCGTGCCGCCTTCGATGTGACATCCGGCAAATTCATTACTCTGGCGGACTCGACCATGCGTGAGCTGGAGCTCACTCTGGACGGCCGCTGGGCCGTGGGCCGCGACGATCGCGGCTTCATCTCGGATCACAAGCGGCCTTCGGCCGATATGTATCGCGTCAACACGGCCACGGGCGAGCGCACGCTCATGTTGAAAGCGCAGATCACCAACACATCGACCGGCAGCCACGTGTTTGGTACTTCGCCTGATGGTCGCTACTTCCTGTATTGGCGGGAGGGCCAGTTCCAGCTCTACAACCTGGACGCGGGCAAATCGACGCCGCTCACCAAGGCCGGCGCCGTGAACTTCGTAAATACCGAGTTCGACCACCCCGGTCCCAAGCCGCCGTACGGTTTGGCCTCGTGGACCAGGGATGGCAAGGGCGTAGTGCTTACTCATCGCTACGATTTGTACCTCTATCCGCTCGATGGCGGCACGCCCACCAATCTCACGCGCGGCCTGGGCAGCAAGAACGAAATCCGCTTCCGTCATATCAACACGGAGGCGACCGAGAGCATGGGCGCACTGCAGCGCGCGCGGGTCACAGCCATGGATCCCAGCAAGCCCATGTTGTTCTCGGCGTACGGTCAGTGGACCAAGAAGTCCGGTTTTTACGAGCTGCGCGACGGTCAACTGAAGGAGCTGGTCTACGAGGATGCAGCCTACGGCTCGCCCAGCAAGGCAGCGCAGGCGGACCGTTTCCTGTTCACGCGTGAAACGTTCATCGAGTTCCCTGATTTGCGCGTTGCGGGTGCGGACTTCAAGGATGCGCGCAAGATCAGCAATGCCAATCCGCAACAGGCCGAATATGCCTGGGGCCGCCGCATCCTGTTCGACTACACGAACAAGAAGGGTGTGCGCCTGCAGGGTATCCTGGCCCTGCCCGATGATTACAAGCCCGGTGAGAAGCGGCCCATGATCGTGAGCTTCTACGAAAAGAACTCACAGAACCTGCACCGCTATTCCGCGCCATCGTTCCTGGGCAGCATGGGTTCCATTCCCATGGAGGCAACCAGCAAAGGCTACATCACGATGATGCCGGATGTGCACTTCAACACGGGCGCTTCGCACAGTGACATGCTGGAATGTGTGGAAGCGGCGACTCGCAAAGTCATCGAGCTGGGGTACGCCGATCCCAAGCACATTGGAGTGCACGGTCACAGTTATGGCGGCCAGGGTGTGGCCTTCATTGGGACGCGCTCGCGTTTGTTCGCGGCCGTGGGCATGGGTGCGGGTGTCACCGACTTGACATCGGACTTCAACCATAACTGGGGCTGGTCCTACCAGGTGCAGGGCCGCGATGGCTCGAATGGTCACGACTACTACCTGTACAGCCAGGGCCGTCAGGGCACGACACCCTGGGACAACCCCGAGATGTATCGCTTCGAGTCCGCACGCACGCATGTGCCGCAGGTGACGGCGCCCTTCCTCATCATGCACGGCACGGCCGACCCCACCGTGGCCTTCCAGGAAGGACTCGGTTTCTACAATGCGCTGCGCTTCAACAACAAGAACGCCGTGCTGCTGGCGTATCCGGGCGAGGGTCACGGACTGCGTGGGCTGGCGAATCGGCGCGATTTGACCATCCGTTACTTCCATTTCTTCGATCACCATCTGCGC
>JBOHRF010000677.1:0-2019 GCA_050732575.1 Longimicrobiales bacterium | reverse complement strand
GGTTCAAACCGTGGGCTCGGCCGTTTCCTTCGGGCGGTTCATCCCCTGTCTCAGTAATACGCGACGCGAAGAGGACATCTGCAGCCTTACCGGAAATGGACCTTGTCCAGATAGCGTGCGGATAGCTTCAAGGAGGGTGGCCATGTTAAAGGATGCAGCCATAGGGCAATTCAAGGCGGGCCTGCGCGGTGAGCTCATCCAACCCAACGATGCGGGCTACGATGATGCCCGCAAAGTCTACAATGGCATGATCGACCGGCGCCCACGCTTTATTGCGCGCTGCGCCGATGTGGCGGACATCGTCACTGCCGTGAACTTCGCTCGCGAGAACGACGTGCTCGTTGCCATTCGCGGCGGGGGCCATAACGGCGGGGGGCTGGGGGTATGCGACGACGGCCTGGTCATCGATCTCTCACGCATCAAGTACACTCGCGTTGATCCTGGGGCGCGGACGGTCCGGGCCGGGGGCGGCTGCACCTGGGGGGATGTGGACCACGCGACTCATGCCTTCGGACTGGCTACACCCAGCGGCATCATCTCAACCACCGGAGTTGGTGGGCTCAGCCTTGGCGGAGGCGTTGGTAACCTGACACGCACCTGCGGCCTGAGCATCGACAATCTCCTGGGTGCGGACATGGTGCTGGCGGATGGGCGGTTTGTCACGGTCAGCGCCAAGGAGAACCAAGACCTTTTCTGGGCGATCCGCGGCGGTGGGGGCAACTTTGGCGTCGTTACCTCCTTCCTGTTCAAGCTGCACCCCATCAGCACCATCATCGGTGGACCGACGTTATGGCCGGTTGAGCGATCTGCGGAAGTCATGAAGTGGTATCGCGGATTTATTCCGGCAGCGCCCGAGGACCTCAACGGCTTTTTTGCCTTCTTAACTGTGCCACCCGTCCCGCCATTTCCCGAGCATTTGCACTTGAAGAAGGTGTGTGGGGTGGTGTGGTGCTATACGGGGCCGGAAAAGAACGCAGACAAGATCTTCAAGCCGATCCGGGAATTTGGTCCCCCGGCGCTGTACGGCGTTTCGTCTATGCCTTTCCCTGCCCTACAGAGTGCTTTTGATGCACTCTATCCGTCTGGTCTGCAGTGGTACTGGCGGGCTGACTTCGTCAACGAGTTGAGCGATGAAGCCATTGCGCAGCATATGAAGTATGCGACGGAGCTCCCAACGCTCCATTCGACGATGCACCTCTATCCCATCGACGGTGCCGCACGCCGGGTAGGGAAGAATGACACAGCGTGGAGCTATCGCGATGCCACCTGGGCCCAGGTCATGGTCGGCGTCGATCCTGATCCGGCGAACAATGACCGTATCATCGCCTGGACGAAGGAGTACTGGGAGGCCCTACATCCTTACTCGGCCGGCGGTGCGTATGTGAATTTCATGATGGATGAGGGTCAGGAGCGTATCAAGGCAACCTACCGCGACAACTACGGGCGTCTCGCCACGATCAAGAACAAGTACGATCCGACGAACCTGTTCAGCATCAACCAGAATATCAGGCCTGCGGCGTGAAGGAACCTTATGGTGACCGTGGAACTAAGTCCCCGCGTTGTCGCGGGAATGATCTTCAAGGGGGACCGATGCGATTCTCAGGCATGGAGGGATGACGTCAGAATGCCTCTTTATCTGGACATTCATCATAAGATTGATGGGGTGAACCGCGAGGTCGCAGCGGACGCTCACCGGAAGGACCTTCAGGTTCAGAAGAAATACGGTGTGAACTACATCAGATACTGGTTCGACGAAGGCACCGGCAAGGTTTTTTGCCTGGTCGAGGCACCAAACAAAGAGGCCGCCACCGCTGTACACCGGGAGGCCCACGGTCTCGTTGCGGATGAGATCGTCGAGGTCGAGGAAGGCTCCTAAGCCCTCGGGCTCCGAGGAAGCCGGCGTACGCTGCGCTGAGTGCCAACAAGATAATCCTGCTGGCGCCAAGTTCTGCAACGCCTGCGGAGCCCGACTCGAGGCAGTCTGTTCGACCTGCGGTCGCGGGAACGCTCCCGGGAGTC
>JBOHRF010000676.1:0-2026 GCA_050732575.1 Longimicrobiales bacterium | reverse complement strand
GCCTTGGGCCAACCGTGCCGGCACGCTGACATGTTGATTTGAGCCAAAACGGGGAAACGTGGTGGTGGTCCGCCCTACCCCTATGCAAATCGGCGCAGGGACCGTTCCTTTGCTTTTCGAGCTTCTTCATCACGGTTGCGCGGTGGAGCGCTGGTGGTGAGCGAGTGTACCAGCCGATGTGCGGCGGCGGTAACTTCCTCGACCGCGAGGTTGAACGCTTCGTGGTTGGCGCAGGATGGTCGGGTGCTGCCGCTCAGCTTGCGCACGAATTGGAGCGCAGAAGCCTGGATCTCATCGTGGGTCGCGGGTGGTTCGAAATTGGCCAGGGTCTTGATGTTTCTGCACATTGTTACGTTCCTCGGCAGGAATGCTGAAGAGTCTGTCCACCCAATATAGTTCAAGGGTCGAGTGAGCAAAGTTTCTGCGTCCAAGAATTCGACGACGGCTGCGCCTGCGGCGTCGCCCTCTGGTCGGCGCTATGACCGTTCGATCGTGGAGGGTCCGTTGGCGCGCGCAGTCTGGAAGCTGGCGTGGCCCACCATGCTGACGAACATGATCGGCGGACTGCAAGGGATAGTCGATCACGCGTTGGTGGGTCACCTGGTCGGGTACACGGGCAACGCAGGGATTGGTGTCGCGCTGCAGATTTTTGTGGTTGTGATTGTGTTCATCAATTCGATGTTCATGGGCATGAGCGTGCTGGTAGCGCGTTTTGCAGGTGCGGGAGAGGAGGACAAGGTAGATCGCACAGTCTATCAGGCATTCCTGACCGCGGTCGGCCTGGCTCTTCTGGTGATGGCGCCGCTTGGGTATGTGTTCGCGCCCGGGCTGCTCGACCTGGTAAATGCAACGCCCGCGGTAAAGGCGGAAGCGCTTCCCTTCCTGCGTATCATGTTCCTGTTCAGCAGTGGGATGCTCGTGTTCTACATGTTGGCCGGCGCGCTGCGTTCGGCCGGCGATGCGCGCACGCCCATGATCCTGGGCATCATCATGACGGTGCTGAACCTGGTGCTGAACGTCATCCTGATCCGCGGCCTGGGGCCGATTCCGGCCTTCGGTACAGCCGGTTCCGCGATGGGTACATCCATCGCATCGGGTTTGGTGGCGGTGTACGCACTGACGAAATTATGGCGCGGCGGCTGGGTCGTGTCGTTCCCGCGCCAGCACGGTTTTGCTCCGGATTGGAGCATCATTCGCTCGCTGTTCCGGTTTGGTCTGCCTTCCGGTATCCAGGGCATCGCCATGAACGTTGGCGGTGTCCTGTTGCTCGCTTTCATTGGCTCGTTGGCACAGAGTGCTGCAGCGCAGGCCGCGTTCGCGGTTTCCTATTCACAACTGTTCTCGCTCATTACCTGGACTTCGCTGGGGCTGATGGGTGCCTCGGCTGCGGTAGCGGGCCAGAACCTGGGTGCGGGTAATCCGGAGCGCGCCAGCCAGTCGGTGCACGTTGCGGCGCGTTTTGGGCTGAGCGGAGCTGCCTTCATTGGTTTCTTCTTCCTGTTCTTCCCGCGCCAGCTTTTGGCGATCTTCGGCATGAGCGAGCCTGCCGTGGTCGAAATCGGAGTGCAGCTGCTGCGCGTATTGAGCCTGTCCGGTCTGTTCATTGCCGTGGCACTCACCTATACCGGCGGACTGCAGGGCACCGGCGACACGCGCAGCCCGCTCTATATCTCGATTGTTTCGCAAATCATTGTGCCGCTGGGCGCCTGCTTCATCATCCAGCAAATCGGCAGTCTGGACCCCATCGATATCTGGCTCGCCATTCTGGCCGGTCACGCCACGCGCTGCACGCTCAGCATGTTGCGTTTCAGTCAGGGCAAGTGGCGGAGTATTGCAGTGGAGATCGGGGAGAAGAAGTAACGGACGTGTTTGTATTCCTTCCCGATTGGCCCAAACTGCCAGGCGTAACTGTCACACTCGGCACGTTCACCCGATGAATCGGCGGCAGACAAAAGTGTGGGTCTTCTCCCGATCGAGTGGGTGATTTTGGCGAGTAGCGGTCACGGGAGGGTGAGGGGGTGGAGGT
>JBOHRF010000675.1:0-2032 GCA_050732575.1 Longimicrobiales bacterium | reverse complement strand
CATCACGCCCGTCACGCCCGTCACGCCCGTCACGCCCGTCTACGGCCGTTCCGCCCGTTCACACGGTTGACCGCGGCGCGCGCACGCTCTTCGGTCTTGCGCGCGCGAAGGGCGGCAATTCGTTGCGCAATGGGAATCTCGAGTGCTTCCTGCTGCGCCTTGTAATCGAAGCCATCCAGCCGGTGGCGCACGATGGGTCGGCCCAGCGCCCGTTCGATGGTGCGGATCTCGCTCTCTTCCTCAGGCGCCACCAGGGTACAGGCATCACCCGTAGCATCGGCACGCGCCGTGCGACCCACGCGATGGATGTAGTCATCGGCCGTATTGGGTACATCGAAATTGATGACATGGCCCAGGGCCTGGATGTCGATGCCACGCGCCACAATGTCGGTCGCAATGAGCAGTCGATAACGGCCACTCTTGAAGCCGGCCAGCGCCTCCGTGCGCTGGGCCTGGCTGCGGTTGCCGTGCATGCGCGCCACCGCTATGCCTTGCCGCTCCAGTTTTTCCGCCAGCCGATTTGCCCGATGCTTGGTGCGGCAGAACACGATTGCATCTGCCACCGTGCCGCGCCGCAGCAGCGTCAACAGCAGATCGACCTTGAGTTTGGCCGGGACCGGGTAGATCGCCTGCGTGATGCCGCGTGCGGGCGTGCTCTTACGCTCGATGTTGATGCGCGCGGGCCGCTGTAGCAGTTCGCCCGCCAGTTGCACGATGGGCGCCGGTATGGTGGCAGAGAACAACAGAGTCTGGCGCGCCGATTTGGGCAATATGTGCAACACGCGCTTGATGTCAGGCAAGAAGCCCATGTCCAGCATACGATCCGCCTCATCCAGAACCAGCACCTCCAGCCCTGGCATGCGCGCATAATCGTGTTGCATGTGGTCGAGCAGACGTCCCGGTGTGGCCACGATGAGGTCCACACCCTTGCGGAAGGCTTGCTCCTGCGGGCGCATGCCCACGCCACCGTATACGGCCGCGCAACGCAGCTGCGTGTGGCTGGCCAGCATCTGGAAATGTTCTGTAACCTGCACTGCCAATTCACGTGTTGGCGTCAGGACCAGCGCACGGGTGCCGCGCCGCGGTGCCGCGCGCAAGCGCTGCGCAATAGGCAGCAGGAACGCGGCTGTCTTACCACTCCCGGTGCTGGCGCAGGCCAGCACATCACGTCCCGCCAGGGCCGGCGGAATGGCGTCCGTCTGTACAGCTGTGGGCTGGTTGAAATCCAGTTCGGCAATCGCACGTATCAGCTCGGCATGGAGTCCCAGCGCCTCGAACCCGGCAGCCCCGTTCGGCGTGCCGGCCATCATTATTCCTTTTGAAATTTTTCCCCACTGGTTGACAAACAAAATCGCCCATGGCAGCGTCTCCGAAGGCGCGTGCCACGGGCGACTATCTTGATCTCCAAGCCACAACGGCTCGGAGGACGCAAGCATTATAACACAAAAGCGAGCGCCTGTCACGTGCCGCGCCGCGACTCGCCTATGAGGAGACCCATCGTGACCCAGCGCGCAGCCTGCATCTCGATCGTGCTCGCTCTCGTTTCTTCCCCAATCGTTGCCCAGGACAGGGCCCCCTGTCCGGTGGCGCGCAGCGGAGCTGTGGTCATCTATGGCGAGGTCACGAACAATGTCACGGTGACCGCGGCCGAGCTGGCCTCGGCGCCACGCACCGCCATCAAGGGCACTGCGCACGACGGTACCACGACGGAATACACGGGCGTGCCTCTTCACCATCTTTTGGCGCGTGCCGGTCTGCCTGCGGGTGCGCAGATGCGGGGCGCGGAGTTGCAACGCTACGTTGTCATCGAGGCCGCCGACGCATACCGCGCAGTATTCGCGCTGGCCGAGCTGGATCCGGCGTTCCGCAACCCGGTCGCCATCCTGGCTGATCGCAAGGATGGCAAACCGTTGGACGCGGAGACCGGATCCTTTCAGCTGGTCTCGCCTGGTGAACAGCGCCATGCGCGCTGGGTGCGCCAGGTGGTATGCATTCGCAGCATGCGCGACAAGCCCTGATGTTCGACGCACAA
>JBOHRF010000674.1:0-2049 GCA_050732575.1 Longimicrobiales bacterium | reverse complement strand
CCACCAGGACCGGCTCGTGTGTGCATAGCGCGCGCAGTACCTCGGTAAAGGTCCAGAGCAAACGATTCTTGAAGTCGGGGAGGTCGGGTGCCGGCGTGCGCGGTTTGCCCAACGTCCCGGCCAGCATGGGGAACACGTGCAGCAGCTCCGCTTCCGCACCCCGCGTCAGGATGGTACGCGTTTGCTCAGGCATCCGGCTGAAGACCGGTAGCAGCGCATCGGCAATCAGTGAATAAGGCACACCGGTCTCGACCGCGTACGCGCGACCGAGTGCCGTGACCCGCTGCTGCCGTTTCGCGTGCTCCAGGAAATCCCGCAGCAGCCGCGTCTTGCCCACACCCGCCTCGCCCGACACGAACACGACGCCGCCACTGCCCTCGGCGGCCGCTTCGAGGTGCGTGCGTAACTCCTTCAACGCCGGCTCCCGCTCGACCAGCGGGAGATTCCGCAAGGACAGCTCCTTCATCCGCGTGTGCTCAGGTTGTTAGTTTGATCCAGCGTGCAAAACGCCAGCGCCAACCGGGTTGGCGCGGCAGCAAACGAGCGAGCTCGTCGTAGTCTTCGATCCAGCGGCTCTGGCCGATCAGCGAGATGAAATCCAGGTAGGGGATGATGCTCGGCCAGCTCGAGACCAGAAACGCCACTTCACCATCCACTACCATGCTGCGGTAGTTCTGATTTTGCGAGCCCATCACTGTGTAGAACACGACCCGCTCGCGCGTGCTGGCATCGAGTTCGGCAAACCAGCGCTGCACTTCCGCGCCACCGACGTCAATGAACACTTCCGGGAACTTCTCGAAGCTGCGTACGGCGGCCTGGCGCGTCTGCACCTGGGCAATGCGATTCATCACATACGTCCAGGTCAAGTCTCCCCACTCCGGTCGGGCCATCAGTGTCCAGGCTTCGCGTGACGCGAAGAAGTTGGCCTTGAGATGCAACTTGGGCTGCGGGTCATACTCGAATTCGGGTGCGTTCGCGGGGTCCATGGCCAGGCCACTCACCATCTTCGCCAGGTCGCCAAGAACCTCATAGACCGAGGGCGGGAAACCGAACAGCTCACGCAGCCAGACCTGGTCGGCAAAGGTCTGCTGAACCGCCCGCACTTTGGCCGGAATGTCCGTCACTGCCAGCGTGGGCGAGTACACACCGATGCGCAGCGTGCCACCCGCCGCGGCTATGTCAGGTCCCAGGATCTGGTGCGCGCTGAGTAAGCGCCAGAGCAGTTCCTGTGCGCGGCTCAGCGCCACGAACACCGGTACCGGAGAGTTTGCTTCCGCAGGCGCGATGATGAGCACGCGTACACCGCGCAGTGCGGCGCCGCAAAGTGCCGCACCCCAAAACGCACTATTCCAGAGCGAGTCAGGAATCTTGATGACGGAGCCGGGTGGCATGAGCGTGTAAAGCATGGCTTTTACTACGTTCACGTCTTTCGTGGCGAAGCCCGTGCCGTTATGCAGATCAACAGCACGCAGGGCCTGCTGAGCGTTCTGGGTGTCGCGCACGATGCGCGCATCGTAATCAGCGCTCTTCGGTTTGGGCTGCAGATGGTAGGGGATCTCGCTTGCGGGCATGCCCTGCCGCAGGAGCAATTGGCGCGCAGCCTGCTTCAGTCCGAGCAGCGCAGGCCCACGCACGACCAGCGTGCGCTCCTCCCAGGAGAGATTCGAATAGTGCTCGCCTACGCCCGCTCCCGTATAGAGCGCCTCACCGCGGTAGGGGTCCTGTTCCGTGATGTCGTAAAACACGAGCTTGCGATGATCGCGCATCATGTTGTCCGGCACGGGCAGAGAAGGCACGAGATGCCGGCTCCAGAATGATGGATCGGCCGGATTAGTAATATTGACGTGCACCTTGACCAGATTTCGCAGCCAGGCCTCGCCGAATTGTCGTTTTTGTTCTTGCAGGCGCCTGGACTGGTCGATGGCCGTGCGCAATGCAGACTGGGCCGCGGCTATGGAATCTTGCCATGACTCGTACCCTTTCGGCAGGCGCAGCCGGTAGCGGGTCGGATCCTCCAGCAGATTCATCCACAAACGGCCGCGGTTGACC
>JBOHRF010000673.1:0-2055 GCA_050732575.1 Longimicrobiales bacterium | reverse complement strand
ACGAGAAACAGGTGATGGGTCACTATGACAGCCGGTTGGTGGGCCCGCGCGATACGACCCAGCAGATGTACGACCCAACGCGGGACCCGAGTCTGTCGGCTACAGGAGCGATCTCTTCTATCAGGGCCCGTTCGGTGGTGGCTATCCGGCGCCCACTGCATTCCGCGGCGACTGGATGTCGGTGCGCTGGAATCGCACGGCGCAGCCTAATGAGCGGAGGCGCTGCGCACGGCCCTGATCGCCAATCCGCGCCTGAACGTGTTCATTGCGTGCGGGATCTTCGACCTGGTATGTCCCTACTACGCTAACGAGCACGTGGCGGCACACCTGCCAGCGGACCTGGCGGGTCGCGTGATGGCAAAGAGCTACGGCGGCGGCCACGCGATCTACACGGACGACGCGGCGCGCCTGCAGCTCAAGCGCGATGTCATGGCATTCATCACCGATCGCGTTGCGGCAATGCGCAGGGCGCCTTGATCGGGCGGTTGGCTGTGGTTGTGGTGGTGTTGGCGCTGACCGCGCGCGACTCCGCTGCGCAGCGCGGTGCGCCGCCCGCTGCCGAGCTCGACATCGTCGTCAGGCCGCTGCGTCAGGGTGATGGCGAAGTTTCGAGCATCGAAGTGCGCGCCGAGATGCGCGGCACGCTCGCGGCCAACCAGTCCTTCAGTCTGCAAGCGCCCATCATGTACGCCAGCGTGCGCGGCATTGCGGATCGCGTGGACAGTCTGGTCGTGTGCGATGCGAATGGCACGGTGGCACTCACCATCGAGAACGATCCGGAGAATCGCGGCGGCTTCCCTTACTTCCGACACTGGCGCGCCATTCCGTGGTCGCGCCCGTGATTGTGACGTACCGCATGCGACCCTTTGCCGGAGTGCCGCGTGGCGGCCCGCAGTTCGATCTCTACGCGCATGGTGGAGGCATCAGCACGGGCGGCATGGCGTTGTTCGTGGTGCCGGAACGGCTCGGTAACGTCCGGTTGCGCGTGCGCTGGGACCTCGCCCAGCTCGCTACGGGTTCGATCGCGGCAAGCACATACGGCGCGGGCGGTCTCGATCTCGCGGGACCGGTCGATCGCATCATCCAGGCGTACTACATGGCGGGACGGCTGGGACACTACTCTGCGGGCGCACCGTCGGGCTTTCATGCGTACTGGCTGGGCCAGACACAGTTCGATGCGGCAAAAGAGATGGCCTGGGGCTATCAGGCGTATGAGAACCTGCGGCAATTCCATCGCGATACCACAACCGCGGCCTACCACGTGTTCGTGCGCGCGATTCCCGGAGCGACGGCAACGCTGGGCGGCACCGCGCTGCAGAATTCCTTCATGGTAGGTGTGCCTGCCGGGCCACTCGACACGGCGAGGACCGCGCCGCGCAATACCATCGCGCATGAGATGGGACACATGTGGATTGGCGGACTTACGGGCGGCGGCACCGGTGGCACCACCTGGTTCAACGAGGGGATGAACGTTTATTACACGCGCCTGCTGCTGATGCGCGCGGGTCTCACCACAGTCGACGACTACGGCCGTGATCTGAATGCCAGCGTGAGCGCTTACTATGCCAATCCCTACCGCAATGCTTCTGCAGATTCACTCGACCGGCTCGGCTTCAGCGCTGGTGTTGGCGCAGGCAGCGCGCAGAACGTGCCCTACGCGCGCGGCAGTCTGTACTTTGCCGATATGGATGCCCGGATTCGCGCCGCCTCCGGCGATACGCGCAGGCTGGACGATGTGATGCTGCCGCTGCTCGCGCAGCGCCGGAGCGGTGTGCCGCTCACACCCGCCATGCTGATCGATGCATTCGTCAAAGAGGTCGGGCCAGCGGCGCGCTCGGCGTTCGATGCCGTGATCATCCGCGGGGAGACGCTGGAGCCCCACTCCAATGCCTTCGGTCCCTGTTTCGAGCGGCGCATCAGAACCGATACGGTCGCCGGGACAATCGCCAGCGGCTTCCAGTGGGTGCGCGTTGCCTCGGTTCCGGATACACGCTGCAGAGCGTGGTGAAGCCGAGGGCGGTTCCGCGAGCTCGCAGCTGGCGCGCGGTGTGGTCC
>JBOHRF010000672.1:0-2058 GCA_050732575.1 Longimicrobiales bacterium | reverse complement strand
TATCGGGCGTATCGGGAACAAAAACCATCAAAGCTTGCACACACCGGTCACCCCGTCACGCCCGATACGCCCGTCACGCCCGCTACGCCCCACGATCAGTATCCGCGCCGTTTGTCCACCAGGTTGCGCAGGGGCAGGCCGTTTCGATAGCGGGCCAGGTTGTCGAGGATGAGCAGGAGCTGTCGGTCCCAGAACCGGCGCGTTACGGCACTCACGTGCGGCGTTATGAGCACGTTGGCGAGTCGCCACAGGGGCGAGTCGGCGGGCAGTGGCTCGCTGGCAAACACGTCCAGGGCTGCACCACGGAGTCGGCTCGCTTGCAACGCGGCGATCAAGGCCTGCTCATCCACCAGTGTGCCGCGCGCCACGTTGATGAGCACGGCCGAACGCCGCATGAGGGCCAGTTCCTGCGCGCCGATCAGGTTGCGCGTGCGCGGTGTCTCGGGCGCCGCGATGACCAGGTAGTCCGCGCGCCGCAGCGCGCGCTGCATCTCGGCTTTGGTGCTATCGCTGCGCAGCGCCGTAACGCCCATGCCCAGGGGTTCGGCGCGCGCACTGACTTCACGGCCAATTCCTCCATAACCCAGCAGGACCAGCTCAGCACCCGCGATCTCACGGATGGGAGATTCCGCCTCACTGAAGACGGCCTGCTCCCAATCGATGCTCGCCTGCGCGCGCACGGCGAAATCAAGGCCACGGGCAAAAAAGAGTATCATGCCGATCACGGTTTCTGCGATCGGTGCCGCGTGAATGCCGGCCGAGTTGGTGAAGAGGACCTCCGACTCGATCATCTCGGGATACAGGAAGGAGGCGACGCCTGCGGTAGTACTGTGCGCCCAGCGCAGAGTGGGGCCTGCGGCTAACAGCAGATCTCGAGGTACACCCGCGCCAATGTATACCTCGGCACCGCGCGCCGCCGCGAGCGCTTCCGCGGAGGCTGACCCGCCATCTCCCCGGCTACTGACGGCCGTGGCCACCGACTCGACCTGCCATTCCGGTGTGAGGGCTGAACGCAATCGGTCCGCCAGATCGGCGGGCGGCGCCCAGACCGGCCGGTCGTCGCGGCAGTTCAGCACCAGTTTTCGCAGCGTCACGTGTCGATGGACCTTTGCCCCGGTAATACGTGCTATAAGGAGCGGATTCTACGGCTTCTATTCGATAATCGCGAATGCAACGAAGGCTCGAGGCGTGCCGTCTAACGGTTAGCTTCAGGGCGACCAGCGCCCCTACCAGGAACTCGGCAAAGAGGATCGCATGACTTCCACGGCAGCCACGTTGGTGGTGATGTTGTTGTTTGCGTCGGCTGCGGCCGCCCAGGAGCAGGTGGCTGCCGCTGATGCCCCCCGTGTTTTCCTCGATTGCAATTTCTGCGATACCGATTTCATGCGCACGGAATTGAACTGGGTGAACTGGGTGCGCGATGCC
The DNA here is from genome assembly GCA_050732575.1 of Longimicrobiales bacterium. GTDB lineage: Bacteria > Gemmatimonadota > Gemmatimonadetes > Longimicrobiales > RSA9 > JBBDWZ01. The sequence goes on along the minus strand of JBOHRF010000672.1, from coordinate 633 downwards.
TCGGATGCCCAGGTGCACGTCCTGGTTACGCGTCAGTCCACGGGCGGCGGCGGCGCGGAATGGGTCATGACGTTCATCGGGTTGAAGGAGTACGCCGGTCGCGCTGACACGCTCAAATACGTGTCGGCCACCGATGACAGTGAAGACACCATCCGCAAGGGCATGGCGCGCCTGCTCAAAGCCGGGATGGTTCCCTACTTGATGAACACCAGGCTGGCGGATCGGCTGCGTATCAGCCTGGACAGTGCACCGGCCACGACCAAGGCATCGGCGGCCGCGCCCGCGCGGGATCCCTGGAATTTCTGGGTGTTCAGTCTGGGACTGCGCGCCAACATGGATGGCGAGAGCTCACAAAAGTTCGCCAACTACAACGGCAACTTTTCCGCCAGTCGTACCACCGGTGGCTACAAGATTCAATTGGGCCTGTACGGCAGCTACAACGAATCCGAGTTCGACTTGGAGGCCGAGACCATTCTCTCCATCCGCAAGAACTACGAAGTGAGCATACTGGCCGTAAAGAGCGTAGGCCAACACTGGTCGGCCGGCTTTCAGTCGAGCGCCAACTCGGCCACCTTCGGCAACGTCTCCCTGGGCATGTCCGCTGGTCCCGCGCTGGAGTGGAGCTATTGGCCC
>JBOHRF010000671.1:0-2059 GCA_050732575.1 Longimicrobiales bacterium | reverse complement strand
GTACCAGCGTCTCAGCAGGTCGCACGTTGGCGTATAAATCGAATTCCTTGCGCAGCGCCACATTGACCGAACGAAAGCCGGTGCCAACCGGCGTAGTCAGTGGCCCTTTCAGCGCTACGCGGTTGCGGCGGATGGATTCGAGTGTCTGATCCGGGATGGGTGTGTGAAAACTTTCGACTGCGGCCACACCGGCCAGCTGATCATCCCATTCGATGTGCACGCCGGCGGCTTCAATTACAGCCAGCGTGGCACGCGTGATGTCCGGTCCAATACCATCGCCCGGAATCAGGGTTACGATTCGACTCATGACCGACTTGCTCTGCCTCCCTTCCCCATTGCGCTTGCGTCTTATTGTCGGCGTGCTGGTGAGAAAAGCGAAGCCGTACGTTGCGCCAGGTCAGCCGGCGAGTCACCGGCCAGCACGCCAAACCAGACCACATCACCAAACGTGGTATCGATCAACGCGAATGCACTTTCAATACGATTGCTGGCCGGTTTGTACTCAGCTGCCACGGGTACGAGTGCAAAGCGTGCGTCCAGCACACTGGCCAGGCGTTTCAAGTCGCCAAACAGTGGATCGCCAATACGCTCGACACGCGCGCGCCGAAAGATGGCCACATCGAGGGCGCGAGGCTTCACGTTGAGAGCCGGCGTGCGGGACAACATGCGCTCGATGGCGTCGGGGAAAACCCAACGCACCGCGCCGCCGCGCTCGCGCAGCCAGTACATGATTTCCGCGTCCAGATCGTTCACGCCATCGAGGCGCACTTCGCCGGGCGCGGTCACGGGCGCGGCCGGCACCGCACCCGGATGCACGGGCAGCACCAGTACACCCATGTTGCTCAGATCGGGCGCGGCCGAAATGCGGTTGGCCACCGGTGGTTGGGGTTTGGCGCAGGCAGCCAGCAGGAGCGGCAAAAGTAGTCGGACCAGTTTTCGGAACTTCACTTCTGACCGATGCGCCCATGCGTGTGACCCCGAACGGCAGGTAGCGGTCAACGAAGCCCGGTCAGGATCGGCCAGGAGCATGTGTACACCGTGACAATTGCCCGGGTTTTTCCGGTGGCCGCGCGAACTGAAAGGTGGTCCGATCACTTGTTCTTCCACTGCGGTTTGCGGTTCTCCAGCCGGGCGCGCACACCTTCGCGCGCGTCCTCCAGCTCCATCAAGTCCCGCAGGAAAATACTCTGCGCGCGTGACATGGCTTCCGGGAACGTGGAATAGTAGGCCTCGAACTGCGCGCGCTTGGCCAGGGCCAATACGGGACCGCTCTTCTCCGTGATCTCGGCAGCAAATGCCTGCAGCTGACGATCGAAGTCCGCTTCCGGCAACAATCGGTTGATCAGGCCATGATGGTGCAGCTCAGCAGCCGTGATTTCATTGCCGGTCAGAATCCACTCCATGGCTTTGCGGCGGGGCGCAATGCGGGGCAGGATCCCGACCGCAATGGGCGGAAACAAGCCCATGCTGGTCTCGGGCAGCGCGAAGGTTGCGTTCTGTGCGGCCACGAGAAGGTTGCAGCCTAGCGCCACTTCGAAACCGGCGCCGCGCGCACGACCCTCTACGGCGGCAATCTCGATCAGATCCATCATGCGCAGCGTCTCGAACAGGCGCATGTAGACCTGAAGCAACCGCTGCGTGCGTGCCGTGCCCAGCTCATTCAGGTCGAAGCCATCGCTGAAGCACTCCGGTGTGCCACGAATGATGAGTACCTCGAGCGAGCGGCGGGCACGCAACCCGAGCAACACATCGTTCATCTCCTCGACCATCTCGATGTTGAGCAGGTTGGCCGGTGCACGGCTCAACGACAATGTCGCGATTTCATCTGTGGTATCGATACGGAGGAACTGGTAACTCATAGACGCTCGCTTGGACGCTCGCTGGCGCGAGCGGGCGCAACTTCGTTGGGCGCGCTGTCGCGGGCGCGCTGGCGCGGGCGCGTGGCGCCTGTCGGCGCACGTGATCGGGCGGGGCAGCTCACGGATTCAAGTTCCTTTCTTCCACTATTCAATGGCCTCTTACTCTCTTTCTTAGTGTCTCACTTCTTGCTCTCTTACGG
>JBOHRF010000670.1:0-2069 GCA_050732575.1 Longimicrobiales bacterium | reverse complement strand
AGTTCCATGGTGGCGCTGGGAAACGCCTGGGCAATCCCGATCGCCATCCAGTCCCTACCCAACTGCAACATGGTCATCTTGTGTGCTTGATGTTGTGCCCGGGCAGATGAAAAGCCCGTCACCATGACGGCCGCACACAATGCAGCCGCCCGGCGCATTCCGGTTTTCATGAACTCATCTCCGTGGTGAAGCGTTGCCGCGGCCGCCTGGCCGAGGGGACGTCACGCACGGGTGCGAGGAGGCGGTGTCTGGATGGGCAGCGTGGGACCTGGATGACGGGACTGCGCGCGCGCGGATACGGCATCTGCATCGGGCAAGAGGCTGGTAAGGCGCAGCGCGTTGCTGGGCAGCGCGTTGAGCAGGCAGCCCACGTTCATGGGACAGCTGTCGGGCGCGCGATCGTGGCTGGCCGGATCCGCACTGTCCGTTGGTGTGGCATGACGGGCAGCATGTGATTGAGCACCGGGCGAGTCGGCCGGCGCGTGAACGCGGTGCACGCGGCCACAAGAGATGACAGCGGACCCGATGCCAGCCAAATAGCAGAGGGCGAGGAGCATCCGGATCATGGGGCTGCCAGCGCGGTGCATCATACCCTGAATGTGAGCCCCATGCGCGCGGAAAGCAATCAACTACGGCAGGTTGACACGGGCACAAGTGCTGACCGTTTCGCACCTGGTCCCACGCGTCAACCCTGGGCGCCGTTCGACTGTCGAAGTTGACGGATTCCCCGCGTCATACGCCGTTCCCTGCTGAGGACAGCACTATGTCAGAACTTCGCTTTGCGCTGCGTTCCCTGGCGCAACAGCCGCTCCAGTCCGCGCTCACAGCGGCCACACTGGCGCTGGGCATGGCCGCGGTGACCACCGTATTCACGGCCGTCAACGCGGTGTAGCTGAAGGAACTGCCGTATGACCATGCCGATCGGCTGGTCAACATCTGGTCAGATGAGCGCGGCGTAAATTCCCACTGGACGGTCTCACCCGCAGACTATCACGATTGGAAAGGGCGCGCGCCTTTGCGCAGCTCGCGGCTTACAACGTTGCGTATTTCGGCGTGAGCGGTGGCCGGGGCGGCCCCGAGCAGGTGTTTGGCGCCGTCGTAACGTCAGAGTTTTTCGCCACACTGGGCGTACGACCCGCTCTGGGCTCCGCGTTTACGGAGGCGCACAGCGTACAGATTGGACACGTTCACACCGGCATATCAGCCGCGTGGCCGATTTCAGTACCGATTTCCGGGTGCTGCTGTTCGTTGCCATCGTTGCGCTATTCTGCGCGTGTGCGTTTGGTGCGTTGCCTGCCTGGCGCGCCGCGCGCACCGATTTGCGGACGTTGCTCGGTGAGATGAGTCGCGGTTCTTCCTCAGGCCCACGCTCGCGCCGTTCCCATCGTCGTGCAAGTTGCGCTCACCACGGTGCTGCTGTTCGGCTCGCTGCTGGTTGCGCGCAGCCTGCTGATCCTGCTGCGCACGCCTACTGGATTTCAGCCGGGCAGCGCGCTGACCTTCGCGCTGGGGCCGCCCCGCTGGCGTTACGACGCGGCCGGCGCCCGCCGCTTCCAGGAGCAGGTGGTCGCTCGCCTGGAAGGAGTGCCCGGTGTGCAGGCCGTGGGGCTGGTGAGCGATCTGCTGTTCACACCTTCCAATGTCACCATTGACGTTGCCGTGCCCGATGGCACACTGCCCGTGCGCGAGAGCGAAGAGCAAGCCGTCAACCCACAATATTTCGCGAGCCTGGGCATTCCGCTGCTGCGTGGTCGCAACCTGAACCCATCGGATGACGCGTCGGCCGTGCCCGTTGCACTGGTCAATCTCAGCCTGGCCGTACTCATGGCGCCCAATGGGGATGCCGTGGGCCGGCACCTGCGCATAGGCGCGGGCACGCGCACGATCAACGTTCAGATTGTCGGTGTGGTGGGTGATGTACTGGACGATGGGTTCCGCGGCCGGCGCGAGCCACGCGTCTATCGCGCAGTCGCCGCGCCGTGTTGTCCATGCCATCGTGCGCACTGCCGAGGGGGCGCGCCTGTCGAACACAACCATTCTGTCACAGGTGCGGGCGTTGGATCCCGAGG
>JBOHRF010000669.1:0-2093 GCA_050732575.1 Longimicrobiales bacterium | reverse complement strand
AGCACGCGGCGCGGCTAGTCGAGCGGACGCGCGTGTTCCCCGGCACGCGCACCGCTCAGCGGTTTCGGGCGGAGATCGCTTCCTCGAGCAGCTCCAGAATCTGGTTGGTCTGACCATGCAGGGCTTGCTGGGTGCGCCGCACATCATCGGCCGCAATGATGCGCTGCAGCACAATGTTGCGAAACGTGCGGTCGCGCAGCACGACCGGCCAATCCGTGATCGAGCTCGAACGCGGCAGGCGGACTCTCGACTCAGCCCCAACCCAGTAGCGGCTCAGATCGCTCACCTCGATGCGCTCGTTGATGAACGATTGGTTCAGAAACACCCACTGCTCGTTTTGCCAACGCTCTACTTCCTTCACCCAAACCACGTGGCTGGCAAACGTCGCCAGGGCCAATCGCAGCTGCGCGTCCTGGACCAGCTTCAGATCGTGGGCATTGACCAGGTTGTCATAGGCACTGGTAACCGGCTCGAAGCCCACCAGTCGAAACACGGCAGCCACCAGACTGCTCAGCGAATCCGCAGCTGGCGCCCGCCGCGGATCCTGCACCGCACGCAGTAGCGCGGCACCTGCATGCTGTACCTGACCAAGCATAACGGCCACCGAATCCAGCCGCTCGCGGTTCTGCAGGAAGTCCGCGCGCAGTGCCGTCAAGTGCGCCCGCTCCTGTTTCTGCTCCCCTCGTTCCGTCCACCATGATTCCAGGGAAAACGCGATCAGGATGCCAGTCACCAGAATCACCAGCTCAACCAAATACAAACGACGTAGAAGGCTGGGAGACTTCCGGGCTGCCGGAGCTACCTGGTCCAGCCGCTCACCTAAACCTTGAATCATCTCGCTTCGCCCGTAGTCGCACAGCAAACACAGACTGCAGGGACTGCGCTAGACTTCAACAAGTAGCAGCCACGCTTCCGGAATTGTCAACGTCTGGATCTCCTGTACCTCCGCGTTGTAGAATGCATTCACAGCCATTTGCAGAACTGAATCGCCCGTGCTTTCGAGCACGCCGCAGGAGAAGTACGCATGCCTACGGTCCTCTTCGTGGAAGATCAAATCGAGCTGCGCGCCATCCATAGCACATACCTGCAGCGACAGGGCTTTCGCGTCATCACGGCCGATGATGGTGATAGTGCGCTGGAGTTGGCACGGGCGCACGTGCCAGACGTGATCGTGTTGGACCAGTCGCTGCCGCGCCGAACGGGCGTGGAGGTGGCCCGGGCGCTTCAGGCAGACCCCGCCATGTCCGCCATTCCGATCGTGATGTTAACGGCCGTGGCTTACGGCGCGATTGGGCACAAAGCGCGCGCGGCCGGGTGTGTCGGCTTTCTTTCCAAGCCGTGTCTGCCCAGCCGGTTGTTGGAGGAAGTGCGGCGGTTCACGCGTTAGGACGGTAGTCGCAGGTTGACCACGAAGGTCGATTGCAGATTCTGTCTGACGGCAAACCTGACATTGATGGTATCAACGGCGGGCGCGCCTGCGCGGCCCCGACAATGCACGGCACGATCATACTGGCCGGCAAAAACGAAGGGACCAGCTCGAAGCTGTAGCGGCCCGCCCGATCGGTCGGTTGTGATTCCCTGATGGCTCCGAAGTTACAGTCGATGGCCACGGCGTCGCTCGCTGCCTGATGGTAGGGTGTGCCATCAGCGCGCGTCACAGTGCCCCTGACCTCGGCGTAGCCAGCCACGCCGTTCGGACAGGTTCGGCCACCACCACAGCCCAGGATACCGCATCAAAACGAGAAGCAACGGCCAGATACGCATACTCCGTTGCTCCCGCCTACGTAACTGGCCGTGGCGCGGGCACTACGATGGGTTCCAGTCGCGCGGGCCTGATCCATTCGTTGTTGAAACGCGGGACGTCTTGCGTAAAGATCTGGGTAAGCCAGTTGAGCTGCTGATCCAGGCGCGCAGACAATTCCCGGAACACCTCGGAACTCTGTGCGGTTGGCCTGCCCTCCACGCCTTCCACCGCGCCCAGCAGAGCCGCCAATTTGTTGTTCAGCTTGATCGGATAGTTGAGGGGGTCCTGGTTGCTCTGGTTGCGCACCTGGTAGAGCTCTTCTTCCACGCGACTCAACTTGTCCTTGAGT
>JBOHRF010000668.1:0-2101 GCA_050732575.1 Longimicrobiales bacterium | reverse complement strand
ACAGTGGCGACATCACGATTGCTGGTGTCACGCCGGACCCGATGTATGGCCAGCGCCTGGCGGTACAGCTGATCGGCCTCGTCTCCTTGATTCGCGACCTGCAGTCCATACGCGAGGTCACGAATCGTGTTTGCGTACGCAATCGATGTCTTGCCGTCGTTTCGGCCAACCAGGTTGGCGGCCTCACGCAAAAGCGGCACGGCCGAATCGGGCTTGCCCAGTTCAGTCCAGGTAATGCCCATCATGCGTACGCTATTGGTCAGGTCGCGGTGGCGCGCGGGCAACACGTGGCGCCGGACAGCCATCGCTTCGGCGAATAGCGTGCGCGCCTGTTCCAGCAAACCGAGTTGCCGGTATACGATGCCCAAGTTGTACAGAAGCGCCGCCTGTGTCTCGGGTTGTTCCCGCAGCTCACTGCGCACGCGCGTCGCACCCCGGTCCAGAACATCACGCACGCTCAGTGTATCGCCCCGAGTGACGCGCGGGTTGCTGGCTTCAAAGAAACTGGTGAGTAGCGCGGTTACCTGTTCTGCGCGATCGCGTTCGCGCGCCGTGCGCCTGCCCTGCAAAGTGGTCGTAATGGCGAACCCGGCCAGCAGAATCACGCCCGCCGCGGCCGTGGCCACGCCAAATCGATGTCGGGACACGAAGCGCGCGGTCCGGTACATGACTGTGTCCGGTCGCGCCGACACCGGCATGTCGTTCAGATAGCGGTTCACATCCCCGGCCAGTTGCTCGGCCGATGCGTAACGGCGGGCCGGCTCCTCGCGCGTGGCCATGCCCATGATCAGCAGCACATCACGCGGCACACCACGGCTCGTGTCAGGCGGCACGGCCGTCGAGTCAGTAATCAGCTGGCGCAACATCAGGCCGAGCTGGTAAACATCACTCGCCGTGGTCACCACTTCACCGGCCTTCTGTTCCGGTGATGCATACTCCGGCGTCAGCAAACGCAGGCCTACCCGGGTGCGCGCTTCGGTATCCGGCAACAATTGCGGGTCAACCAGCCTGGCAATGCCAAAGTCGAGCAGCTTGACCGTGCCATCCGCGGCTACCAGCACGTTGGCCGGCTTGATGTCACGGTGCACCACCAGGTTCTGGTGGGCGAACTGAACGGCCAGGCAAACCGTGCGGAAGAGGGCCAGGCGCACGCGCAGCGAAAGCGCATGCGCAGCGCAGTAACGATCGATAGGCTGGCCTTCGACATACTCCATGGCGAAATACGGCTGGCCGTTTTCCGTGAAACCACCATCCAGCAGGCGGGCAATGTTGGGATGTTCGATGCGCGCCAGGATGCGGCGTTCGTCCAGGAAGCGGTCGCGCAGGTACGCATCATCCATGTCGCTGCGCATCAGCTTGAGCGCGACCCGCTGGTCGAACTGGCCATCGGCGCGCTGCGCCAGATACACCGAGCCCATGCCGCCTTGGGCGATCAACTCGACCACGCGGTAGGCGCCGACGCGCTCGGGCAGCGCAGAGGACGCAGGCACTGGATTGGCCTCACGATTCACCAGCTCGCTCAACTCATCGACCGGGCCGTGCGTTTCGTGTGCCGCCAGCAGCGCGAGCACTTCGGCGTGCAGCGCGGGCTGCTCCGCGCGGAGCTGCTTGAGCAAGGCAGCACGTTCTGCGGGCGTGCCATCAAGCACTCGGTGGAACAGCGCTTCCAGGTCAGCCAGGCCGTCTGTGCTCAATGCGCCTCAGCCATTCGTTTCATGGGTGATGAGTGTTCCGTTACTCTGACTGATCGCGTAATTCGCGGTTGAGCCAGGCGCGGCAGAACACCCAATCGCGTTTCACGGTGGCCAGCGATATGCCCAGCACTTCCGCCGTTTCTTCCAGTGTCAGTCCGGCAAAGAATCGGCATTCGACGACGCGGCCGTGGCGCGCGTTCTCGGACTCGAGCCGCGCCAGCGCATCATCCAGCGCCATCAAGTCCTCATCTCTGTGTTGGGCCACGTTCAGCGCGGCATCCAGTGGAAGGCGCGTTTGTTGTGGCCCGCCGCGCTTTTCGCGCTGGCGCGTGCGCGCGTGGTCGATCAGGATGCGGCGCATGGCACTGGCCGCGACGCCGAAGAAATGCACGCGGTCCCGCCACTCG
>JBOHRF010000667.1:0-2113 GCA_050732575.1 Longimicrobiales bacterium | reverse complement strand
GTCCCATGGCGGGCTTCGTGTTGGCGGATCCGCGATTCACCAAAGCGCCCGAGCTGGCCAAGCAGGCGCAGGCACTCAAAGAGGCACAGCAATACGGGGCCAAAGAGGTGCCGGTCATCATCTCCGAGGAGCGCCGGCGCTGGCTGTTGAAGAACAATTGCATGCAGGCGTCATCCAGAACGGCACGCACGCACTATTACTTTTCGCCATCGCCGCAGGGCGACATGATGCTGTTCGTCCTGCAGCGCGCGGAGAATGTGCCCGGTGCAAATGGCGCGCAAATGTGGTCCGTGAATTATGCCTACTGCGAAGGGCGCGTCGGCTTCGGTGATCCCGACACCATGGAGAAGTCCGGCGGCACAGAGTATCTGCCCGTCCTGGCCATGCGCGATCCGTTGTGCACGATTCCCGCCTCTGACTACCGCTCGGCCACAACCGGGGACTACGACTTGTTTGCCATATTTGCGCGTGCCAGGCGCTACCAGCCTGAGGGTCTCGATCAGCGCATGGTATCACACACCGCGCTGGAACAGAACATCAGGAACAAGTTGCACGATACGGGAGAGGACAAACACCTGGGCAACATGACGCAACGCATCAGGGAGATCCGCGCTGAGCTGAACCTGCTCTTCACGCGCGCGGGTTACACCGGTGGCGACCTGGTGCACCACAGCGACGAGGGTGGCCGTCCCTTCGTGAGTGATGTGGACCTGCCGGTATTCGCCGTAGTTCCTGGCCAGACCGAGCCCTACGGCCTTCAAAGTGTGGAAGACCTGCGCGAGTTCATTGCCGTCGCGCTGCAAGGGTATGCGCCCGTGTTCAACCCGGGCTGGATGAAACAGCTCGTCTTCCAGGCGGACAAAAGCAAAGCGGCCGCAATTCACACCGAGCTGTTGAAGAAGGCAGCGGACATGCAGCAACGGCTTGCGGCCAAACGGACGTGAGGTTCCATTTTCAAAGCCAGAGTTCTCCTTCGCTCACGCGCACGGCCTGACCGCCCACGAACACGGCCGTGCTGCCGTCGGCGCGGCGCGCAACGCGAGCGTGCAATGTGCTGGGTCTCCCCATCTCGATGCCTTGCGAGATGGTCCACTGCTGCTCGTGACGATGGGGCGCATACGTGGCCATGAAGCCCGCGAAGGCCGCCGCCGCTGAGCCCGTCGCTGGATCTTCTGCAACACCCAGAGCGGGCGAGAACAGAGGGTCCTTCCCGCTATTGAAGTAAGCAACCATCTCGTTGCCCGTCGCCACCTCGAGCACGCGCAGTTCTATACTGACCTCATCTTTGCTGCGCTTCAGGTGACCTACCATTACCCACGGCACGGGCCGCGCCTCGCGCAAGGTCTTCTCGGTGAGATGTGGTCGCATGAGCAACCCGCGCCAGGTCATGACAGTCCTTTCTTTCGCAGCGACAACTACGGAACGATGATGTTCGCGAATCGCAATGCCGCCTTGAGCTCGGTCCCCAGTGTCGGCCTCAGCTCGAACACGCCGGGACCATTGAACCCAACTCCGCTCACGGTCAAGTCGTTGGTTCCCGAGGTCAATCTGGCGGCTGCCGGAAAACCGGCCAAACCCGCAATGTCGGGCATGGTGAAGTCGTACGCGAGCGGGTTGCCGGCCGCCGCCAGATACGTGTTGGTGGCGACGATGCTGAAGGCGTTGCCCGCCGGCTGCGGGCTCACCACATCGATGGTTGCACCTTTGTTATAGTCGGCCGGCAGCGTGCCCTGGAAGCGGAGGCGCGGATACGCACCCGCGGCCACCGGTGACGTCACTGGCACATTGACCTGTGGGCCGAGCGCGATGTTTTGGTTGGCGACGGGCCCGACGTATTTCAGCGACAAGCGAAAGTTTGACTCATTGTTGGGCGGTGAAGCGAATACCACCAGTCCGTGATAATCGGTGCTTTGCATGACCGTGGCGTTGAGGCCGGCCCAGGTACGCGTGGTGGCCGGACTCGGGGCCAGTTCGAACCACAAGCTCAATTGACCATTGGCGGTCACCAGGTCGACGAACGTCTCCACATTGTCGCCGGCCGCGCCACTGATGGTCACATTCGCCGTGGCTGGCACGCTTGACGCCGGCCCGTTGAAATCGATGGCCGACGGCA
>JBOHRF010000666.1:0-2121 GCA_050732575.1 Longimicrobiales bacterium | reverse complement strand
GGGCAGTGTCCGGGCATCGGTATGAATCGGGAATACTGCGTCGGCGGCGCCGGCATCGCGGATTCTCTGGAAGTTCTCCGACGGATTGAACCACAAGTCAGTGGCCCAGACACGCACGCCAAACTCGCGCTGCAGAAAAATGGAAGACAGCGCGCGCCCGCAGCCCAGGTCCAGGACGCGCATACCGGCCTTCAAGTCCAGCGCCTCGGCCAGCCATTCGGTCAGCCATAACGCGTTGGCCCCGCCGCTCGCGCTGGCAACAACCCATTCTGGATTGTACTTCGAGGAGCGCGGAAACCGCTGCGCGATCAACGACTCGCTATCCGTCATGTTACTGTCGTTCCCAGCGGTAACGACACCCAGCGCCGCTCTCGAAAAGAAAGCTCTACCGCATTGATCAACTCCTGCACGTGCGCGCCGTCATCGAAGCTGCCTTCATTCTCAGGACCACTGCTCAAAATCTCGCTGATGAAGCTGTTTACAAGGTTGGCGTAGAAGAGCGAGCGCCAGGACTCGCGCGCACTGCCGCCCGGCGGGTAGAAGCGGGACGGCACTTCCACAGAGCGAAACTCCACCTGATCGGCGGTGGCTGCCTTGAGCGACTCGCATACGCCATTCTCTTCCACCAGCCGGCAAATGAGCGCGCCCTTGCTGCCATAAACGCGCGCTTCCAGTCCCGGATAGTTGCCTACTGTGACAAAGCTGGTCTGGATGCTGCCCATAGCGCCGCTCTCGAAATTACCGATGAAGATGTCACCATCATCGATGTTCATGCGCATCATGGTGCCGGTTGCGCGCACCATGCGCTCGGGTATGAAGTTCTTCAGCGTGCCCACCACTTCCCGAAAGCGGCTGCCCATGAACAGGTGGGCCAGGTCCAGGATGGGCGCGCCGTACCCTTCGAGTGATGACACCTGGATTACGGACTGATCGGCTTCGTGGTCGACCTGGCGCAGCGGGGTTTGGGGATCCAACCACTGTGAATTCTGCTCGTAACCGTTGAAGATGAAGGGCGTGCCCACGAACCCTTCATCGATCAGCGTTTTCATGTACTGCATGGCCGGGCTGTAGCGGAAGGTAAAGCCGAGTTTGGTCTTCAGGCCTTTTGCATGCGCCAGTTGTGCCGCGCGGCGCGTGGCGCGGAAGTCATAGGCCACCGGCTTCTCGCAGAGCACGTGCTTTCCCGCGGAGAGCGAAGACCAAGCCAGCTCGAAGTGCGTTGCACTCGGCGTGCACACGTCCACCAGGTCAATGTCGGGCCGCGCGATGAGCTCTTCGTGATTGTCGTACACGTGCGGAATGCCAAACTCGACGGCAAATTCGCGCGCCCGTTCTACGACCGGATCGGCAATGGCCACCAGCTCACAACGCGCATCGCGCCGGTAGCCCGGCAGGTGCGCGAACCGGGCCCACGCACCGGCACCCAGCACACCCACACGGAGTCGGCGCGTGGTCAATCGAGCACGCTCGCGTTGTCACCCGGCAGGAGGAGCTGGCGGTGTGCCCATATGGGCGCAATACCGTTCAGCATGATGCGCTCGTGGAATTCACGGAGACTGAAGCGGGTGCCCATCTTCAACTGGTAATCGGCGCGCAGCTTGAGCAGAGCCAGTTTGCCCAGGAAATACCCGCCATAGGTGGGATCGTAGGCGCCCCGCTCGGCTTCGCGTCTGGCGGCCGGCATGGGAACGTACGCCTGCTCCTCGAAGCACGCCTGCGCATCGTCCAGCGTCCACTGCCGGGTGTGCAATTTGATACCGGAAATCAGCCGGCAGATGCGGGTCATGGCATCACTCAGCTGGGCCAGCTGATACCGCGGGTCGCCGTTGCCAAACATCGCGCCGAACCGTGCGCCAGGTTTCCATGGGATGGCGCCCCGGCGCCAGGCGTTGCGCTGCGCTCCGGAACGCACGCTGCGCCGCGGCCAGCTCCCGTTCACCCAGCGCCACCAACTGCGGCAATGGTGTATCGACCAGCTCCTCGGCGCGGTAACGGCGGGCCAGATTCTCGGCGCCGATCGCGAAGTCACCCGTGGCTTTGGGCAGCACATGGCGCTCGAGCCATGTGACATGGGTGTTGATCTGTGTGCGCGCGGTTGCGGCCGCAATCGAAAGTGAGTCC
>JBOHRF010000665.1:0-2121 GCA_050732575.1 Longimicrobiales bacterium | reverse complement strand
GCGCATGACCGAACAGTTCGGGAGTCCGAACGTGTGATGCCAGGACGATTCGACCTGCGCCAGGAAAAACAACGCTGCCCGCCGGACGCGCACTTCCCATTAATGGCACGGTGGCAGCCACCGAGTCGCGCTGGGTCAGCACAGTCATTCGGCGGTTCCGACTGTCGAATGCAAAGAGTCGACCGTCCGCGACCGCGAGATCCATGATTTGAAGGAATTCGCCCGGGCCACGACCCGGCCGCCCGATCGCTCGTACGAACGCGCCTAGCGAATCGAAAACGGAGATGACTCCCTGATCGAAGTGCTGGCTGATGTAGAACATGCCGGAGCGGTGATCGCGAGCAATGACATCGGACGCGGCGATCAGGCCGGGTCCATGCGCCTTCCCTAGCCGAATATCATGCTGCAGGCGCACGGCACAGCCGGTGCAAGTGCGTTCGGTCAGTACGGTTTGCGCATGCAACGCGGTGCCACCAGTGGGAAGGGCGGCGGCGGCAATTAAGCAGGCTGAAGGAATGACTCTGAAGTGCACCACGAGATCTCTATGAATGTCCTGCCCGCCGAAATCTCTTGTGACGAGGGAGCCCTTGTCAAGCATCGCAACAGCCGGGGTGCACCCGGTTTTAGCCAGGTTCCGTGGAAGAATATTATGTCGCTCGCTCAAATGCGCGCGCTTTGTAGCCAGCCCCGAATCGCACGGCCCTTCGAGTGGCTCTTAACCCGACGAGATTTGGCTCGACTCCTAAACCGCTCTCTCACACAGAAGTCTCTGGCTACGGCGGCATAGCATGAAATACGTGATCCAGCTTCTGTTCCAGAGGACTAGGCGCTTGGGTTTTCATATCGTGAAAATGTTTACGATATGGTCTTTGTTCGGGCGAGCCGCTTGGTGCTTGCTCAAGAGTTGCCCGAAGGGCCATTTCCCGAGCGAAGTCTCGGGAAATGCGTAGAGACTAGTCGGGCGTTGTGACCGTCAACAAAACGCGCCGTATAACAAGAGTGTGAACCTGTCAGGCGGGTTGATCGACCGTAGCGGTTGCTGGGGAGAACTCGTATCGCGGCTCGAGCAAGTGGCCGCTGGCGGGGCCTGCAGGTTACACTCTGGGCGTTAGACGGCCCTCACAACACTTTCGTGCCGTACCGCATTAGATGAATCAACTCGTGAGCCCGGCGCCCGAAACAACGGAGCAGCTTGCTCGGCTCCTTGGCACGAACCACGTTCTAATCCAGTGCCTACGCCGCCTCGAAACGCTCGACCTGCCCCATTGGTATCTTGGCGCCGGCTGTATTGCGCAGACTGTCTGGAACGCTGCACACGCGCGTCAACCCAACGCTGGCATCGATGATTACGATATTGTTTACTTCGATCCGGACCTCGCCGTTGAGGCCGAACACACAATCCGGCTTCATGTCCAGCACGTCTTAGCCGACTTGCCCATTGAGCCCGATGTCAAGAACCAGGCACGCGTGCACCTATGGTACGAGCCCAAGTTCGGTTACAGAATTCGTCCGTACACCTCTTGCGAAGATGCAATTGCCAGCTGGCCAACGACCGCGACCGCCGTCGGCATTCGTTATAAGGAAGGCGCACTGCATGTTGAGGCGCCCTTCACACTTCACGACCTCCTGGGGCTGGTCGTTCGGCCGAATCGAGTTCAAATCACGCCTGAGATTTACCATGCGAAGGTTGACCGTTGGCGCTCGATCTGGCCACGTCTCGATATCCGGTCGTGGGCGGATGGCGTCGGCGCGATTGGTGACCGACGGGCCGTCTAACAAGGAGATGAAGCTGACCGCAGTAGGCTCCGCGCGCCCAGAACTGTTGTGTGATACTGACGGGCGGGTTGAGCGAGCGCGAAGCTGCGCGGTGAGAACTCGTATAGTGGTTCCGAGCATCTGGCTGCTGGTGCGGCCCGCAGTACACACTTATCGCGTTTCTATGAGAGCGAGTGTCAAGGACAATAATTTTCCTTGCTGATTGCGCGCGGTTTTTCACCTTGGCAATCAGCCCCGATGATTGATTGGACGAGGCTGTTGTACGCTTCCGGGTTCGCGTAGCAGTCTTCTTCTTCCGCATCATTCTCCTCGTTTCTGCTTCGGATCCAGCTGACGAATGTGTAA
>JBOHRF010000664.1:0-2137 GCA_050732575.1 Longimicrobiales bacterium | reverse complement strand
CATCAGCGTGCTCATGGAATGCAGCTCGGTGAGCAAACGGTGCCAACGCCGGTGTGTGAGCACCATCTCGGAATCGGCGGGCAGTCCTGCGGGTGCAAACTCGAAGCGATGCCCGTCCGGTCGTATAGCTACGTGCCCGAGCGAAGCACCGTATAGGAAAATATCGGCTACGCCCTCCAGAGACTCTGCGTGGAGCCGCTCATGGAGCTCACCGCCGTTCATCGTCAAGTCAAGCAGCGCACAAGACCGGGCAGCGGCGGCACGATCGGTCAGCGCAATGGCGGCCTCCGCTGCCCAGCCTGCTGCACGCGCCTCCCGCCCTGCAACCAACAGCACCGACGATGCAGCACCCAGCCTTGCCAGCACGCCATGTAGCTCGCCCAAACGGGCGGCGGCGGCAGGGTCCCAGCTCAACGCCGAAGGCCACGCACTCTGCTGCATAGAAGCAATTTAGCCATTGCTGCGGTGGACGGCTATCAGTTCTTGCCAACGGGCGAGCGGGCGAGTGCTTCGCCCGCTCGCACGCTCGTCAAAACGACGGCCCGAGCGACACGGAGAAAACACCGCCACCAAATCCATGGAAGTCGGGCCGATTCAGCGGAATGGCGTAGTCGAGCCGAAGCACCGTGTAAAAAATGTTCATGCGCAATCCCAGGCCGTAGCTGAAGAGCGGCTCGCGCACCACAGAAGGATCCTGTCCCGCGCGGCGCTTCCAGACCATGTCCACAGCGTGAGCCTGTCCAGGTGCACAGCGGCGTGGATTGCGCGCGCTACGCTGCTGACAGATCTCGCTGTCCCAGGCCATGCCGGCATCAAAGAAGGTGACCAGATCAACGGGCGGAAAACCGCCCACGTGGCCCAGGCTCAGCTCCTTGATGATGGGCAATCTCAATTCCGCATTGAGGAACGCCACGCTCGAGCCAATCAGCTGATCGCGCACCGGGCATTGGCCGATCAGATTCGATGAAACCTCCGCCCGACTCCGCTTGCATTCGTTGCTTTCCAGACCGAACGAGTTGGCGTCATAGCCGCGCAAGTAATACGGTCCACCCCAAAACGCGCTGAAACGGTTGGCATCCGCGCCCATCCGCGCCAGGCCAGTGAGGCGCAAGGCCAGCACGGCGCGACGTTTGTAGTTCCAATAATTCCGAAAGTCGAGCAGCGCCTCCGTAAACTCAAAACTGCCGAATGCGCGCGAGAGTTGCGCCCGATAACGCCGTCCATCGATGGGACCGGTCCAGCCGAATAGCGAATTGTCGAAGACCAGCGCGGCCGCCGGTTGCAGGTAGCTCAGGTTGTCAATGCGCTCGGTAAACATCATGGGCTCGCCCGTACGGAGAAACTGGCCCACGTATACCATGTCGCTCTGGTACAGCACACCGCTGCCGCCAAATTCCAGCCGCCGGAAGCTGTTGAACGGATAACTGACGAACGCGGCTGCCATGCGGATTACGTCGCGCACGAACACGTTGGCCGCCACGTCCTCCGGTTGTCCGCCCACATCTAGCTGGACGCGGCCGCTGCCGTAATAGTAGTAGAGCGGCAGCTGCTCCATCATCACGCTGATATTGGCGCGCGGCTTCAGGAAGTTGTACGCACCGAAAAAGGCTCCGTCCGAAAGCGAGCCGTTCACGCTGCCCGACATCAGGATGTTGTGATTGCCCAGGATATCCGATAACGCTATGTAACTGCCGCCCGTCATGCCTGCGCCATACCCGCCCACCTGCGCACCCACGCTCGGACGTCCCACAATGTCGGGCGTGAAGCGCACCTTATAGTCGCGGTGTTTGAAGGTTGTGGTGTCCGGCAACGCCAGGGTGGCACTATCCAGCAATGAGATTACGGAAACGGGTCGCTGCGAGGACGCCTGCGCGCCCGGCTCCTCGCTGGCGCGGAAGTCCTGTCCGTTCCGATAGAAAGACGTAGTGGCGCCCGGGCTCTTGTTCTCCGCGGATTCTGCGCTTTGACCGTTCGATCCCGACGCGGGTGAACGAACCGCCGACTCGGCAATCAGACGGGGAGCAGCACCCGACCCGTCTGAACTGATCAACGCTGATGCCACTACGGACGAGGTATTACTCGGCGTGCGGGCCAACATGCGCGGATCCGTTACGCTGTAAATGTTGTAGCCGGCCTT
>JBOHRF010000663.1:0-2139 GCA_050732575.1 Longimicrobiales bacterium | reverse complement strand
CCGGCATACACGTGCAGCTCATGAGTAACGAGGCCCTGGAGCAGGGCGGCGAATCGTTGATCCGCGGCCAGCGCAACCCCCGCATCAGCATCGCCGTGATGCATCTGGTTCTGGTAAGGTGTGCGGATTTGTCGAACCTGGCTCTCCAGTGGGCCGGCACCGGCCACGTTGTCCGGGCGCACGCCGCCGGCGGTGTGGGAAGCCACGCGAAACCCATCCGGGTCTGCGCCTACCGCGGCCGCCGTGACAAACGCACGCGTCACGCGTCACGCGCCACGCCTCACGCGTCACGCCTCCAGCAATGCCCGCATCTTCTTGGGGGCGGCCAGCCGCCACGCGTCTCGCAACATATCCTGTAACGCTGTCCAATCGACATCCGCGTCCAGGTAGACGCCAACCCAGCCGCTGGGACCCACGTAGGGCGGTACAAAGAAGCGTTCGGGCGCGGAGCGCACCAGCAGGCGTTGCTCGCCGGGCGCGGCTTTCACCCACGCCGAGTGACGTCCAGCGCCGTGATGGTTACCGGCGTCGGCGTACATGGCAAAGATTTTGTTGCGCACGCGGAAAGTGGGCTCGCCCCAGGCTTCGACCTCGTGAGCCTCGGGCAGAGCGAGCGCAAGTTTACGCAACCGCGTCAGGGGTCGGGGCGCCATGTTTCATCCTCACACGATCTTCCAGCTCCGAATTTAGCATGGGTGATGGGCGGGCCGCGACGAGCCGATGGGGTCGGTTGCGCACTACATCGTCATCGGTTTGAACTCCAGAATGGCGCCGTCAGCCATCAGGCTCAGAAACAGATGACCGTCCTTGATGACATAGGGCCGCACTCATGATCAGCAGCCGAGTTCGCGTTGCCTCCATATCGACATCCTTCCTTGGTTCCAGACCATGCTGCATGCACTCCCCATGCCCCAATAGGCTGGTTGGTACACCGCGCTGCGCAGCAGTGCGCGCCCGCTAAGCGCGCCCGGGCATCCGCCGCGCCCGAGCGCGGCACGCGCGCGGCCGCTGCCGGTATTACAGTCATGGATTGGCTCGACGAAGACTTTCCGCTGGGTGATGGCACGGCGGACACGGACGCCGGCGCGAACTGCCCCTATTGTGGTGAGTGGGTAGAAATCCTGCTTGATCCCGGTGGCGGTGCGGACCAGGAGTACGTGGAGGATTGCGAAGTGTGTTGCCGACCCTGGCGCGTGTTGCTCCGGTATGACGAAGGGGGCCAGGCGCACGTGACCCTGGTCCGTCTCGATGACTAGGAAAACCGTAAGGGACAACGTAAAGGGACAACGTTGGCGCGCGTCGGCGGGGCGCGGTCGAGCTGACGTTGCGTGAGCGTCATAGCCGGTAGCGCTGCAGGTATTGCAAATCCTGATCATCGGTGCGCGCCACGAACACAATGCCTGCTCCCAGCCCAACCAATCGCGTGTGTGGCGGCAGGTCGACGCGCAACACGAGCTGGCCGCGCCGATCGAATACATCGTAGTGCGGTATGGCGTCCGTGTGCGGCGCCGTGCGCAGCACCCACAGGCGACTATCCGCACCCATCAGGGCGGCATTACTCAAGAATGGCGGCTTGTGCGTGGGCCATTTCAACGAGGCGTCATCAAAGCCTGCTGGTGGCGGCCGCTCGCCCGGGCGAACATTGCCGCGTGAGGGTGGCAGCGGAGCAGCTCGAGCACCGGGCGCGCCGCGCACAATGATTTGCCCGGGCACAACCTGCGCGTCCAGGAACGCCCGCCGCTCGGCAGCGGTTACACGGATGGGCTCGTGTACTATCAGTGGTCCAACCGTGTGTTGGCCGCCCGGCTGAATCCATTCAACGCGAAACGGCTGCCCGCGCACGATGGCGACCCACCCGTCGTGCGCAACGGCTACCACATCTTCTGCCGCGAGCGGCCGATTCGTGAGTCGGCGCACCAACCCCTGACCGACGGTCATGGAGCCTTCTTCCCGGCCCGCGGGGACGACCAGTGTAGCCAGCGTATCGATGCGGCTGCCGACCACCAAACGCGTGAGCAGCTCTTCGCCACCGCCGCTGCCGAATGCCTGTGGCGCGCTGCCCTTTCGGATCTGGTGATAGAAACGTCGATCTCCATCTACGCCTCGAAGGGCAACCGCGTTGGCCGGTTCGGCAGCACC
>JBOHRF010000662.1:0-2165 GCA_050732575.1 Longimicrobiales bacterium | reverse complement strand
GTGTTGGGCCACGCATCGCTGCAAGCGGCGCAGGGACTCGAGCAGCGCAGCGACCTCAAGACGCTTCCGCTGGCCGGCCTTCCCATTGCCATCAAGGACAACCTCGCCATCAAGGGCACACCCACGCGTTGTGGTTCATCGGCTGTGTCCACAGCGCCTGCTGCTGCCGATCATGAGATTGTGCGACGTGTGGTGGCGGCCGGTGCAGTTCTGATCGGTAAAACGCGCATGCCGGAGCTCGGACTCTGGGGCACCACCGATGGCGCGTGGGGCATAACGCGCAATCCGTGGAGCGAGTGGCGTTCGCCGGGCGGATCATCGGGTGGCAGCGCGGCTGCGGTGGCCGCCGGTATGGTGCCCGTGGCGCTGGGTAACGACGGTCTTGGTTCGATCCGGATTCCCGCGGCTTGTTGTGGTCTGTTCGGCCTGAAGCCCGGGAGCGGTCTCGTGCCTGCGAACGTGAGCTCAAACGATTGGTGGGGCTTCACCGAGAACGGCCCGCTCGCCACTACCGTTGAGGACGCTGCGCTCTTGTTGTCCGTGATCGCGGAGCGACCAGACCTGGCGGAAGTACACGAGCCGGCGCCGCTGCGCATCGCGCTTTCAACCATCTCACCGGGTCCCGGCATTACGGTCGATCCAGAGCATGAGCGGGCCACGTATGCGTGCGCGCAGTTGCTGCGAGGCGCGGGCCACACGGTGGAGATCGCGGATCCGCCTTATTCGACGCGCATCGCCATGGCGGTGCTCGGCCACTGGTTCCAGGCCACAGCACTCGAGATCGCATCGCTAGATCCATCCAGATTGGAATCCCGGACACGCACGCATGCACGCTGGGGACCGCTGGCCGAACGGATGGACTACACGGGTCCGCGCTGGCGCGAAGAATGGCGCAAGGAAGTAGCACCCTTGTTCAAGCGATTCGATGTCTTGCTAACGCCCACGTTGGCCACACCGCCACCCGCGGCGAGGGCCTGGGCGCAGCGCTCCTGGATGTCGAATCTGGTCACGAACATTCGGTTCGCTCCCTTCAGCGCACCGTGGAACCTGGCCGGCTATGCTGCGGCCAGCGTACCCGCCGGTTTGCACAGCATGGGCACACCAATGGGCGTGCAGCTGGTCGGATTGCCGGGTCGGGAAAGCACCTTGCTCGGACTGGCGCGTACGCTCGAGCGGCTGATGCCCTGGCCGCGTCACGCACCCCGCATGCCTCCGCGTTAGCCCATCTGCCTCACCAGAGGCAACCCTCCACGCGCAAACGGCAACCCATCTAGCAGAACCCTGTCAGTCATCTGGAGAACACCGTATGAAACGGAGTATCGGTCACGCGCTGCTGCTGATGGTTGCCGGCACCGCCATGGTACAGGCACAGGACGTACGCGTGCGCACACCCCGCCCCACCATAAATCCTACCGAAGCGTGGGTGCGCACAGGCGGCCGTATCGTCATGCCCATGGGCGTGGGCTCGATCGAAAACATCCTGCGTCGCAAAGAGGACTTGAAGCTGACCGATCAACAGGCCACGCAGATGGAAGCGCTGCGTCGCGATGAAGTTGCGCGCAGGCAGAATGAAGCGCGCGATCTCATCGATCTGCAATCTCGTGCCGCGGCCGGCTTGATCGAGCGTACCACCTTCCGTGACGAGATGGAAAAGGTCGAAGATGCGCAGCGCGCCGGTGCGCGCAACGTGCGCAATCGGCTGGAACAGATCCTGACCGATGAACAACGCGATCAGCTGCCTCTATTGCGATTCCCCATGGAGGCATGTTGCGGCTTCCGGACCATGATCAATGATCGCACGTTCCCATTTGATGGGTCGAACTGGAACTGGAACTGGGACTGGGACTGGAATCGCGCACTCAACTGGGATCGATCCAGACTTGATCTGCTGCGCAACCGGCGCAGCGGCGGAATACTGTAGCGGAATAACGGACGTTTATGTTCACGAGTACGTGAACGCAAACGTCCGTTGGATTCGTTATGCCGTTTTCCGTTTGCGCGTGCTTTTGCGCGCAGGGCGGAGTGACTGCTTCAGCACTTCCATGAGGTCGATCATTTCGGGCGCTGGCTCTTCTGAATCTTCGGCCGGCGCCGCAACCACATCTTCCTCCTGGCGTTCCTTCTTGCGCACCAGTTTCAGGAGCCGCTGCGCGTAACGATCCTCC
>JBOHRF010000661.1:0-2168 GCA_050732575.1 Longimicrobiales bacterium | reverse complement strand
GCACAGAATGGGACTATCCATAGACGAACTCGCGATCTGGTTTTGTCACTCAGGAAAATGCTGGACGGAAGGCTTCAGTCTCATCGCCAAGCGGCGCGCGCAAGGGAAACCACTGGCTTCGCCGTTGGTGCTGGCATCGGATACGGCGGTGTCTACGAGCATCATGTCGTGCCCCATGGCCGCTGTTGAACGGCAGTTCGGCCGGCGCTGGGGTCCTCGCCTCGAGGTGCGCATCGTGCCACTACCCGGCGAGCCTTCCCTCCTTGTGCCCTCGGGTCTCGGCCTGAAAGATATCGCTGTACTGAACGCCGCACATGCCCACGACGCACGTCTACACCTGTACGTGAGGCCGCTGACTTCAATCACCGGCACGTTTTCTTTCCTCATCATCAACCGCTCGCCCTCTTCATGCTCCTGCCTCCAGGCGCAGCGCTGCCAAACAATTCGGTCCATTGCGCTGCTACTGCCTTCAACACGTCCTCCCGATTCAGCCCCAGCCGCTTCGCTTCCACCACCAGCTGTTCCACCTCGCGCGAAAGCAGATCACGCCGCTCACGCGCCGTGGCCCGCCGCGCTCGACTCACTACCGTCCCAATCCCCGGCAGCACCTCCAGCAGCCCGGTGCGCACCAGCTCCGCTACGATCTTGTGGGCTGTGTTCTGATTGATCTTGAGCGCCTGACTCAGCTCACGTACGGATGGAAACGCCGCGCCCGGCACCAGCTCACCCGCCACCACCGCGCGCGTGGCCGCGTACACTACTTGCCGGTAGGCCGACTCACCCGAGCGCAGCTCCACGGAGAATGACAGCATGGTGTACTATGTGACCTGGTACACACAAGATGTCAACCCGCCCTAAAGAAAAGCTCCGCAGCCACTGCGCGTGACTGCCGAGCTTCACCCGTTCTCTCAATAGGCCGGGCGGGGGTCGAACCCGCGACCTTGGGCTTAAAAGGCCCCTGCTCTACCGCTGAGCTACCGGCCCGCGTGAAACTAACACGGAACCGCCGCTAGCTCAACGCATTACACCATCTTTCCCAATCCTCCCCGGGCCTAGCGCGCCATGGTGTACCGGCCCGTCAGCGGCACGCCCGTAGTGTCCGCGCGAATCGTGAGCTGGCCCGTGATCGAGTTGCCGTTCATCGTGCCCGAGTGGTGCACATCGGGTGTGCCGATGTCGAAGCTCACGGATGACCCGGTCACGCGCCCATTGGCAATCACATCGTTGGCCAACGGATTGTCGATCACCACCGTGGTGCTTTGCAGGCACCGCAAGTGGCCACCAATGACGGTTCCCGAGAACGTGGATTGGGTCTGCGTCAGGTTGATGGTCACGCCCGTGATATTGCACGAGAGTCCACCACCGGCCACATCGGAAGCGCTGTACGACCAGCTGCCCGACACGTTGCTCGACTCCGATGTTACTCCGCTCACAAAGGCGTTGTCCCCACAGGCAGCCACACACAGTCCGGCGGCGAGGGCCGCTGCTATCCACGTACGTCGCATCTCCGCGCTCCCCAGCTGGTAAGATTGTTTTGAAAACTCGACAGAATACTGCAGCAGCATGGCCGTTACACGCGTGTGCCCCGGCGCTCTGCGCACATACTTCCGTCGATTGTTTTTTGGGGGAGGAGCGAAAGATAGGAACGTTTTGTCACAATGGCAACGCTTTTAGCGTGCTCGTGCTCGTCTTTCGATTCGTTAAGCCCGTTAATTCGCAATCTGGTTTACCGTCGACTGCGCCTCAATGGCGCGCGTCGATTCCGCGCGCACCCGCTGTAGCAGCAGTCCGGCTTCATTCGCGGCGGAGTCATCGGCGCGTGCGCCCTCACGCGCAATGCGGGCCAGCACAGCAGCCGTCTGTTCCAACAAGGCGATGCGTACACCGCGCGCCACGTTGAGCTGAGCCGAGCTTTGCGCGCGATTCTCATCGAGTGCGTAAGCCAACTGACCGGCGATCGTGCTCAGCCGTTCCGTCTCCAGCGCCAGTGGGCCGGTTTCGGCAACCAGGTCGACTACGGCTTGTCCTAACTCCGCCCTGCGCAACGATTCCGGCAGTGATGCATAGGTCGCCTCGCCCACGCGTGCGATTTCGAGCAGCACATCACGCACGCGGCCCCGTGTGATTTCGGCCAGAGCAGTGGCCAGGGCAGCGCGGGCGTGCGCAGG
>JBOHRF010000660.1:0-2172 GCA_050732575.1 Longimicrobiales bacterium | reverse complement strand
CGAGCCCAAGACCGAAATCTTCGAGACCGGCATTAAGGTTATCGATCTGATCGCACCATACGTAAAGGGTGGCAAGACCGGCCTGTTCGGCGGCGCGGGCGTGGGCAAGACGGTCGTGATCATGGAACTGATCAACAACATTGCGCAGGAGCACGGCGGCAAGTCGGTGTTCTGCGGTGTGGGCGAACGCACGCGCGAGGGCAACGACCTGTATATCGAGATGAATGAGTCGGGTGTCATTAACTCGACCGCACTCGTATACGGTCAGATGAACGAGCCACCCGGCGCACGCCAGCGCGTGGGCCTGTCCGGCCTCACCATTGCCGAGTACTTCCGCGATGTCGAGAAGCAGGACGTGCTGCTCTTCATCGACAACATTTTCCGCTTCACGCAGGCCGGCTCGGAAGTGTCCGCGCTGCTGGGCCGCATGCCTTCAGCCGTGGGTTACCAGCCTACGCTCGGCACTGAGATGGGTGAGCTGCAGGAACGCATTACCTCGACACGCGATGGCTCGATCACGTCCGTGCAGGCCATCTACGTGCCGGCCGACGACCTGACCGACCCCGCGCCCGCAGCCGCATTCGCACACCTCGATGCGACCACTGTGTTGACCCGCGCACTCACGGAAATCGGCATTTATCCGGCCGTGGACCCGCTCGACTCGAGCTCGCGCATTCTGGACCCGCAGTTCATTGGTGAGCGGCACTACAAAGTGACCACAGACGTGCAGCGCATTCTGCAGCGTTACAAGGAACTTCAGGACATCATCGCGATCCTGGGCATGGACGAGCTTTCCGAAGATGACAAGGTCGTGGTGGGCCGCGCGCGTCGTATTCAGCGCTTCCTTTCGCAGCCGTTCAACGTGGCCGAACAGTTCACCGGGCACAAAGGCAAATATGTCAAGCTGCAGGCCACGATCGAATCGTTCGAGCGCGTGGTGAAGGGCGAGTTCGATCACTTCCCGGAGCAGGCGTTCTACATGAAGGGCGGCATTGAAGATGTGATTGAAGCGGGCAAGGCGCTGGGGATCTCGGTGTAACCATGGCGGATGCGCTGCAGGTTTCCGTGATCAGTCCGGAGCGCACAGTTTTTGAGGGCGCAGCCGATCAGGTGGTAGCGTCCGCATGGGATGGTGAAGTTGGCATTCTGCGCGGCCATGCGCCCATGCTGGTGTTGCTGGGCGAGGGCGAGGTGCGCATTCGCAGCTCAGGCCGGGATCAGCGGTTCCACATCGCAGGCGGATTCCTTCAGGTTGCCGATGATCACGTCACCATTCTGAGCGAGCACGCTGCCGCCCACTAATACATTGCTTTGCCTGGGAAACGGCCACACGTTTTGCACGGGTGGCCGTTTTCTTGCCTACCCGCTGCGTGCCCCCTCAAGAACGCAACCAACGGAAGGGTCTATGAGAATCATGATGGGTTTGCTGATGCTGGCGGGGTTGAGTGCATCAGCGTCGGCACAACGGATCGCCTGGGATGAGCCGAGTTTCTTCTCGCCCCGGCCCATGGATGACATTGGACTGTACATCACCCGCGTCAATCGCAGCGCGGGCGATCCCACGGGCATGTCCGCCATCTGGCGGCAAAGCGGCAATCTGAATCTGGGTGTTCGGGCCGGTGTTGGCGATTTGAACAACGCGGGTGAGACCGTGTTGGTGGCTGCGGAACTGTATGGCCCGCTGAACTCACTGGTGCCCGTTGGCTCGATCGATGTCTCGTGGATTCTGGCTGCGGGCGCGGTGTTCGGTGACAGCTATACCGTGTTCAGCATGCCATTGGGCGCCAGCATCGGCATGCGCTTGGGATCGGGTGGTGTGCAGGTCTTGCCGTATGTGTATCCGCGCATTTCGCTCGACATCGTGGCCTTTGACATCAATGGTGAGGAACGGACCGATACCGATGGCGTTCTTTCGGTGGACATTGGTGCTGACCTCAGCCTGGGCGAACGCCTGGTCTTGCGCGTGGGCGGCTCGCTCTTCGAGCGCTCGGCCATTGGCGTCGGCCTGGCGCTGCGTTGGCCTCGCCCGGTCTCCGTTCAATAAGCGCGTATGATGGGTTGCGACCATGATTGAAATCGTCCACGCGGGCCCCGGTCGGTCGTCGGGGCCCGTTTCCGTTGTCCTGCACGTGATGCTATCCTAAGCGCGCATCACTCATCCGCGGGGGCTAG
>JBOHRF010000659.1:0-2173 GCA_050732575.1 Longimicrobiales bacterium | reverse complement strand
ACCCCGACACGCCCGACACGCCCGACACGCCCGTCACGCCCGTCACGCCCGTTCCGTTCCGCCCTGCACGCTGGCCAGAACCCGGAGGAGTGCCCGGGCTTTGGCCAGAGTCTCCTCGTATTCGTGGGCGGGAACCGAGTCGGCGACAATGCCGGCGCCGGCCTGGATGTAGGCCTGACCGTCGCGCGCGATGAGCGTGCGAATGGCGATGGCGGTATCCATGGCAGTTGCGCCGTACCCGATGTAGCCGACTGCACCGGCATACGGGCCGCGACGCACGGGCTCGAGTTCATCGATGATCTGCATGGCGCGCACTTTCGGGGCGCCGCTCACAGTGCCGGCGGGGAAACATGCGCGCAACACGTCGATGGCATTGAGCCCTGGGCGTAGCAGCCCTTCCACCTGACTGACCAGGTGTAGAACGTGGCTGTAGCGCTCGATGGTGAAATAGTCAGGCACCTGCACGGTGCCGAAGCGGGCCACGCGTCCCACATCGTTGCGACCCAGGTCGACCAGCATGAGGTGTTCGGCGCGTTCCTTGGGGTCATCGATGAGGTCCTGGGCCATCCGATCATCATCGGCCTCGGATTTCCCGCGCGGTCTGGTGCCCGCGATTGGCCGTACCACGACGCGACCATCCTCAACGCGAACCAGTACTTCTGGTGATGAGCCCACCAGCGCCAGGTCGTCCAACTGCAAGTAGTAGAGATACGGCGATGGGTTGAGTGAGCGGAGTGCGCGATAAAGATCGAACGGGTCTGACTCCAGGGGCGTGCACAGCCGCTGGCTCAGGACCACCTGAAATGCATCACCCGCGGCGATGTATGCGCGAATACGCTCGACATTCGCCTCGAACGCTTCCCGTGAGTAGCTGCTCGTGAACGGCGCATCGGCATCGGTCCGGACGAGTGACAGCGGCGCGGGCGCGCTCCGTTCCCTGAGCCGCGTGATGATGGCGTTGATACGGGCCTCGCCCCGATCGTAGGCGGCTTCCAGCTCATCGACCTGTTCGGGAATCTCAACCAGAGTGATGATGCGAGCGCGACCGAAGAGATTGTCTATGGCGATGAGGGTCTCAGTGAACAATACGATGGCATCGGGCAGGCCCAGGTCATCGCTCGGCGGGTCCGGCAGCCGTTCGATGTAGCGCACCACGTCGTAGCCGAGGTATCCCACTGCGCCACCCAGGAATCGAGGGAACCCTGAGGGTGCCTCCAGCTCGTAGTTGGTCAGCTCGACAGTGAGCGCATCCAGCGGATTGGTGCCCGCTTCTTCGGCGCCCCACCCGTGCTCGGGCGTCCAATGTGCAATCGATCCCCGGGCCGTGACGCGCCAGGCGGCGCGCGGCTGCGTGCCCAGAAAGGTGTAGCGTGCCCACGTTTCGCCTCCCACCACGGACTCCAGCAGAAATCCGAAGGGCGGCTCGAAAATTCGGGCGTAGGCCGTGACGGCAGTGTCGGTGTCGAATAGAATCTCGCGCCACACGGGCACCAGCAGACGCGGTCCCGGCGCCGGTATGCGCTCTGCGTAGCGGGCCACGAATTCGGTACGCGTGGGCTGAATCATGGGGCAATCTCGGAGATCGCTCGAATGGCGGAAAGACAATGAAGTCAAGGGCGACGGCGAGGGCGAGGGATGAACGGCCGATCGTCATTGCGGTGGACACAGGCGGCACGTTCACTGACGTGGTTTGTTTGCGCAACGACCAGCTGCACATCCTGAAAGTGCCGAGCACACCGAGCGACCCCGCAGCGGCGGTGTTGCTCGGCATCCAGCAGATGCTGTCCGCGTTTGCAGCCGCGCCCGCATCCTCGCCCGCGCCCTCGTCAACGCGGTCGCCGTTCGTTCTGATTCATGGTTCTACGGTAGCGACCAATGCGTTGTTGGAACGGCGAGGCTGCCGGGTTGCGTTGGTTAGCAACCGCGGGTTTGAGGATGTGCTGGAGATCGGCCGCCAGACGCGTCCGCAGCTGTATTCGCTCTCCGGCTGGCGGCGCGCGCCGCTGGTTTTGTCAGAACACCGGTTGGGCGTTTCGGGCCGTTTGGGCCCTCTTGGGGAAGAGCTGGAGGGACTGAACCCGGAAGAGCTGGCGCGGCTGCCCGATCAACTGGCCGCCAGCGACGCGATTGCCGTTTGTTTGTTGCACAGCTACGCCAACCCGGCGCACGAGCG
>JBOHRF010000658.1:0-2189 GCA_050732575.1 Longimicrobiales bacterium | reverse complement strand
GCGCCGGCACTGGGCCGCGCCTTCGCCACAAGTGAACACCGGGTGGGCAGCGAGCCGGTCGCCGTGGTCAGCCACACATTCTGGCGCACACAGTTGGGCGCGGATCCAAACATCACTGCGCGCCGGCTCATAGTGGACGGCTTCAACGCGCGCGTCATCGGTGTCATGCCGCCCGGATTTGGGTATCCGGGCGCGGTCGATATCTGGTATCCCATGGAGTTGGACGAGCCCAACGATTCGCGCACATCGCATAACTACCAGGTGTTGGGCCGCTTGAAGCCGGGTGTGAGCGTTGCGCAGGCCAAGGCCGAGCTCGATGCCATCACGCGGCGCATCCTGGAGCGTGAGCCGCTGGCCGCGCAGGAACAGGGCTTCGAAGACTATTTCCCGCGCAGCGCTGCCGTGCTCACACTGCGTCAGGCGATGGTCGGTAACACGCAACGTCCGCTCTGGATCCTGTTGGGCGCTGCACTGCTCGTGTTGCTGGTGGCGTGCACCAATCTGGCCAGTACCACGCTGGCCCGGGGTACGGCGCGCGAACACGAATACGCCATTCGTCATGCCCTGGGCGCAGGGCGCGGCCGCATGATACGTGCGCTGTTCAGCGAGACAATCGCGCTGACATCGGTGGGCGCTGGGCTGGGACTGCTACTGGCGTTCTTCGTGTTGAAGCTGGTGCCTGTGTTGGCGCCCGCAGGCGTGCCGCGCCTCGACGAAGTTCAGCTCAACGCACGCGTGGCCGGTTTTACGATTCTGCTCTCCGTCATCGCTGCACTGTTGTCCGGACTGCTGCCGGGCCTGAGGGTTTCCGCTCACGCAATCCGTACGCTGCGCAGCGGCGCGCGCGCGGTTGCCCCCGGTCGCGTCAACGTGTGGAAGTCGCTGATCGCCTGTGAAGTGGCGCTCGCGCTCCTGCTGCTCGTTGGATCGGGATTGTTGTTGCGCAGCTTCTGGACCGTGCTCGACGTGCAGCCTGGCTTTGCCACTACCGGTTTGCTGACCGCTACGGTGAATCCGCCTTCCGCAAAATACGGCAACAATCAGAGCAGGCGCCTTTATTACGATGCGCTGCTCGCGCGTTTGGAGAGCCTGCCCGGCGTACAGATGGCCGGCCTCACCGTGGCTGCACCCATGAACTGGATTTCCAACGGCATGGTCGAGATTGCCGGCGGCCCGCAGCCCACGTTGAGCGGAGACTATCAGCTGGCCAGTCCAGGCTATTTTCGCGCGCTCGAGATTCCGCTATTGCGTGGTCGGTTCTTTGAGCCGGGCGATCAGGAAACCGCAGAACATGTCGTCCTGGTGAACCGCACGTTTGCCGAACAGGCGTGGCCTGGCCAGGATCCCATTGGCAAACGCATCACAGGCGGTGGCATGGACGACTACTGGAACCAAACCAAATGGGCGACCGTGGTCGGTCTGGTGGGTGACCTGCGCCAGCGCGATCTCACGGTGCGGCCTCGGCCCACACTCTATTTCTCATATCGCCAGCGGCCCTTCCGTTCCTGGAGCATGACCGCCATCGTGCGACCTCGCGCCGGCCAGCCCCAAACTCTCATCCCGCAAATTCGCAACGCCATCCGCGCCATCGACGCCGATGTGCCCGTGCGCTTTGCGACCATCGAACAGCGCGTCTCCAATGCGCTGGCACCACGTCGCTTCGTGCTTACCGTCATCCTGGCGTTCGCCTGCGTCGCTCTCATCCTGGCCAGTGTCGGCGTGTACGGGGTCGTGGCCTACGCGGTCGAACGACGACGCAAAGAAATCGGCATTCGTCTGGCCGTCGGCGCTCAGCCCAGCAGCGTGCGCAATATGCTGCAGCGCGAATACATGACCGCGGCCGCCGCGGGCGCACTCGTCGGCGTGATCCTGGCCTTCGCCTTCACTCGCGTTCTCGCCACCATGCTCTACGAAGTCAAGGCGACCGATCCGCTCACTTTTGGCGCCGTTCTCGCCGTCCTGGCCGCGACAGCCTGGATCGCGAGCCTGGTACCAGCAATACGCAGCACACATGTCGATCCTTTGGAGACGATGCGAACATCATAAGCCAGTCCGCCCCACCCGCTCGCACACTCGCAGAAATCCCCCCCCGGGCGGGCGTCGGGGGGACATCAACCTTAAACAGGTGAACTGCCCGGGGGGGAAACTACGCGGACTGCAACGTCGGGACTGCAACGTCGGGACTGCAA
>JBOHRF010000657.1:0-2195 GCA_050732575.1 Longimicrobiales bacterium | reverse complement strand
ATTCTTCTGCGCCTGGGGAATGCTGAATCGAATCGAAGTTGCTCCGCGGAAAGGCGCGGCTATTTTGCCTTCGTGCAGTGCTTTTGGGCTGCAGCGAATTGACGGCATGAGCGATACCCATGGCTATCGTCTCGGAATGGTTGGCCGGGTAATGGCATGACCTGCTGCGTACGTCAATCTACGCGCGTGGAGATCTGACACCAGCAATCCGGGGCGACGCTCCTGTTGCGTGCAGCTTGGGAGCCGCGCACGTTTGAGCGCCACTATACATCGACGTGAACGAACTAAACGGACATCTTCATGCAAATCATATTGCTCGGTGTGGCTTTGCTGGTGCTCATCGCCGTGAACACGGGCCAGGCACAGACACCGCCATCCGATATTCTGGCCAGAGTCGATCATCTGGTCTATGGTGCGCCCAATCTCGAGCGTGGCATTGCGGAAATCGAAAAACTCATCGGTGTCCGGGCTTCTTTCGGGGGGCAGCACCCTGGCCGAGGCACGCACAACGCACTGATTGCTCTCGGGCCGACCGTCTATCTCGAGATCATTGCCCGGGATCCTCAGCAGTCCGTGGAACCGCAGGTGTTTGGTATAGGCAGCCTGGAAAGCTCGCGCCTGGTTTCATGGGCGGCCAACGGATCTGATCTGGATGCGCTGTACCAAACGGCCAGCGGCAACGGCATACCAGTCGGCGCCGTTGGATCGGGATCTCGACAACGCCCCGACGGCGTGCTGCTCAGCTGGCGCTATACGGATCCGGCGGTTGCGGGAACGGATGGCGTGATCCCGTTCTTCATCGACTGGGGCAGTTCTGCACATCCGGCACGCACCGCTGCGCCGGGCGCCCGGTTGGTCGAGTTGCGGGCCGAGCACCCGCAGGCTCCTGTTTTTCAGCGGCAACTACAACAATTGGGTCTCAACCTTCGGGTCGACACGGGACCACGTCCCGCAATCATCGCCATCATCGAAGGGCCTCGTGGGCGCGTGGAGCTGCGGTAGTTTTGCCCGTTTTTTTGACTTCGGAACAGCGACCCAAACGGGCCCCCTTGTCCGCTGGACCCTGGCCGTTACGCAATACCTTCAGGGGCAATGACTTTCCACAGTGCGGCCATGACCGAGCGGCTGGCCTGTTCGGCGAAGTGAGCCTTTCGGGCCGGGCTGAGGGTTATACGCTGGAGATCGAGCGCATCATCCTGCGCTGCGATTTTGGCGACCTGCTCAAGCTCTCCGCGGGTCGGTACCACTCACAGACTTCGGTAGCACGCCCACGCATGATCCGATTCGGCAGCCGCTTCATACCCGTTCATTTCGTGGGTGTCCAGGCCGAAGGCATGTTGCCCTCGGGCCCGCTGGGTCTGGCGTACACCATGGGATTTGGGCAACGGCCGGCAGTCCAACAATCTGGCGCGCGCCGGTGACATTGGAGACAGCAATGCCAGCACGGCACGGACGGTAGGGCTCATGGTACGGCCGCCTGCGGTTCTGGGTCTGCAACTGGGCGACAACCTGTAGGCGGACAGGATCCTGGCGGCCGATGGCCCCACCGAAGAACGCATCTTGTCCATGCATGCCGTGTTGGCGCGGGAATCTCCGGAGATCGTGGCCGAGTTTGCTCGCGTTCGACTGGAAGAAGGCGCATGGGCCGGTCATGAAGCCATGCGCACGGAGCTCACCGACATTCGGGAAACCAGCACGCAAACACTGCGGCGCATCGACCATGTTCTGGGCGGTGAGGCGGTTGAGGTGGCGCGCCAGCTGGCCGCGCACGCGCCTCCCGACATTGTGCACGCATCCACCGCGGCGTTTCTGCGGCTACGCGATCGTTTTCAATTCGAGAGTCGCGGCGTAACGGCAATTGGACCGGACGTGCAAATGCGGACGTTTCTATTGCGGCCGTGAAATGCGTGTACAGATTGAAGAAATAGGATTAGGGGGAGGGTGGTAGGGATTGTTTCAACCAACGGCTCCGCCGAATAGAGAACAACGTTGTACGGTCAGAATCGGTCCTTACCACACTCCCCCTAATTCTATTTCCTCCGTGGTTCCCTGCTGCTAGCCGCGGCGCGTCCATATCAGAATGGCGCCACAACCCTCGCCGCGAAATTCGATGGGCGTATTGCCGACGTAGATCTCGACAGCCTCGATCGCCATCGTACTCACGAGGTTGAAGTCGTCGACCATGGGTTTGCCTT
>JBOHRF010000656.1:0-2213 GCA_050732575.1 Longimicrobiales bacterium | reverse complement strand
GCTTAGCTGAGCGGTCCGGAGGCCGCCCCAAGTGCGCTGCGGCCCGGGTGTGGTCGAGATACCGCAGTTCTGTTGCACGCGGGCAATTGCCTGCACACCGCACCGCCTTTCCAGTGTAGTTTGTATCGCAATCAGCCGAGCGCGGAACCTGCAGACCAGCGCGCTATGGAATCCTCACATCACGGATCGGTCGTGTTGCCGCTGAGCTGCCCATTTTGGCCACGGATTTCAGCGTGATCGCGCGCCGTCAGCTCCCGGTCCATTCGACACTCACGCTGCGCGCGCTCATGAGCGGCGCAGTTGGAGCGATGGGCGTCAATGCGCAGCGAGCGCTCACCTGGCGGATCCGCAACTATTGGGGCGCTCGCGATGTCGCCTTCACCAGTGGCGGAACGGCTGCATTGTCGCTCGCCATGCGCGCCGCGCTGCGCGGTGATGATGCGCTGATCGCATTGCCTGCGTATGGGTGTTACGACCTTGCGACGGCGGCAGAAGGCGCAGGCGCGCGCGTGGTGTTGTACGACCTCGAACCGCACTCGCTGGCGCCCGATCCGGAGTCGCTCGAGCGGGCGCTCAAACTGGGCCCGCGTGCACTGGTCCTGGTGCATTTGTTCGGCTTGCCTGTAGACATCATGTCACTGGCCGCACGCGCGGCCGGCCAGGGTGTTGTGATCATCGAAGATGCCGCGCAGGCAATCGGCGCGTTATTGGGCGGTCGGCCCGCAGGTTCGTTTGGTTCGGTGTCCATTTTGAGCTTTGGACGGGGCAAAGGGCTGACGGGCGGATCGGGCGGCGCCTTGCTGGCCAATGATGACACGGGAAGCCGCATCCTCGAACACGCACGATTGTCGCTGGCTGGCACGCGTGCGGGCTGGTCGGACCTGGCCCGCGCGGCTGCGCAATGGACGGTGGGCCGCCCTGCTCTCTACAGCCTGCCCGCGGCCCTGCCTTTTCTACGTCTGGGCCAGACCGTCTATCATCCGCCGCAGTCCCCACGCGTCCTCTCGCGCGCAGCTGCGGGCATGATCTTTCGCAATTGGAAATCTGCGCTGGAGGCGGCGGCGCGCCGGCGGGCCACGGCCACGCGTCTGATTGCGGCTGCCCGCACCAACAGTGCATGGCGGACGTTGCCGCTGACGTCAGAAGGTGTTGCCAGCTACCTGCGTTTACCGTTGCTGGCCAATGGCGACGCGCGCGCAGTCGTGCTCAGCCGCAGTGCGGCCAAACTCGGCATCATGCAGGGCTACCCCATGCCTATCGTGAAGCTGCCCGGTTTTGCACACCGCTGCATCAACGGTAATGAACGGTTCCCGGGCGCCGAATTGCTGGCCGAGCGGCTCTTCACCTTACCCACGCACGATTTGCTCAACGATCGCGACGTCCTGGCGTTGCAGCACTGGTTGTCAGATACAGGTGCAGAAAAGCCGGGCCGTCAGCGAGAGGCTCTGGCCGGCCGGCGTGCGTGAGGTAGTAAACGCGTGCCCCGGTCAGGCGCTTCTGACCACAGCGCCCAGTGCGTGCAGGCGGTGGAGATACCAGGCCACCGTTTGCTCCAGCGCAGGCGCCAGATGTGCGTCCGGCCGATACTCCAATTCCGACTGAATACGCGTGATGTCGGCCTGGCTGTGCCGGATATCCCCCTCGCGGAACTCGTCGTAAACCGGAGCCGGGCGTACCAGATCAGGTCGTAGACGCGCTACGCCCGCGCTCAACATGTCATGCAGTTCGCGCAGTGATGTGCTGCGCCCGGCACCCACGTTGTAAATGCGTGCTGCCCCGTAGGCGAGCGGCACCACGGCCGCCAGCAGATTAGCCTGTACCACGGCGGCTACATTCACAAAGTCACGTGTGGTCTTGCCATCGCCGTGGATGTAACAGGGCTCGCCGGTGAGCAGTGCGTGAATCCATTGAGGGATCACAGCGGCATAGCTGCCCAACGGATCCTGGCGCGGACCGAATACGTTGAAATAGCGCAGACCCACGGTCTCCACACCGAAGATGCGGCTGAATACCTCGGCATATTTTTCATTGGCAAACTTCGATACCGCGTAGGGCGAGAGCATGACGCCCAGGGCATCTTCGGCCGTTGGCATGATTGCGCTATTGCCGAATACGGCACTGGACGAGGCGTACACTACTCGCTTTACACCGCGTTCGCGCGCCGCAACCAGCACATTCAACATGCCTTCCACGTTCACGCGCGTGACCAGGCC
>JBOHRF010000655.1:0-2225 GCA_050732575.1 Longimicrobiales bacterium | reverse complement strand
GTGCGCAGCGCATTGGACGATGCTGCACGTGCTATCGCAACCTTTCACCGGGCTCAGCTCCCGGTGCCCTTTGAAATGGAAGTACGTCGCGGTGTAAA
This sequence comes from Longimicrobiales bacterium, assembly GCA_050732575.1. Taxonomy (GTDB): domain Bacteria; phylum Gemmatimonadota; class Gemmatimonadetes; order Longimicrobiales; family RSA9; genus JBBDWZ01. Next base: position 2,127 of record JBOHRF010000655.1, on the reverse strand, counting down.
ACTGGGCCGCCGTACGGAGCCGTTGCGTTCCGTGGGCGTCTATGCGCCTGGTGGTCGAGCCGCGTATCCCAGCAGCGTGCTCATGGGTGTCGTGCCCGCACGCATTGCGGCCGTACACTCGGTCATCGTTGCGTCACCGCCGGGCCCCACGGGACGGCCCCATCCCGGTGTGATGGCAGCCTGTGCTCTGGCCGGTGCAGACCGCTTGTTCGCCCTGGGCGGTGCAGGCGCCGTGGCGGCGCTAGCCCTGGGTACGTCGAGTGTACCGCGCGTGGACAAACTGGTTGGCCCGGGCAACGCTTATGTCACGGAAGCCAAGCGCCAGCTGAACGGTTACGTGGCCATCGATGGTCTTGCTGGTCCGTCCGAAATTCTGGTCCTGGCCGATGATGCGGCCGACCCGGAGCTGATTGCGCTCGAGCTGTTGGCGCAGGCCGAGCATGATCCCGATGCGGCCGGCGTCCTGGTATGCAGCAGTATGCGCGTGATCGAGGCTGCTGCTCAGGCGCTGGAACGGCGACTCACGGATGCACCGCGTCACGAGATTGCCGCGGCTGCACTGTCTCGCAATGGCGCGTTGCTGCACGCCGCAGACGAAGCCGAGTCGCTGAACTTTGCCGAGCAGTACGCACCCGAGCACATGGTTCTGCTCACGCGCCATCCCCGGCAAACGCTGGAGGGCGTGCGCGCCGCCGGTTCGGTGTTCCTGGGCGCGGGCAGCTCGGTCGTGTTTGGCGACTACTCCAGCGGTGCCAATCACGTCTTGCCCACGGGTGGGCTTGCGCGCGCCTACGCCGGCCTGGGCGTGGCTGATTTTCAGCGGTCCTACACGTTCCAGGAGATTTGTGGCAGTGCTGCGGCGGCACTGGCGGAGCCAACCGGCATCCTGGCCGATGCGGAAGGATTGCCGGCGCACGCGCGTGCGGCGCGCCAGCGCGCGAACATGAGGGGTGCCGCTGCGCCTGCGGTATTGCGGCGCGCCTACGACCACGTTGCGCTGTACGATCCGCAACGCGCGCCCTGTGAGGTCGACCTGAGCGACAACACCAATCTGTTTGGTATGCCGCCGGCCACGGCGCGCGCGTTGGCCAACCTGCCAACCGAACGTCTGACTCGATATCCCGCGGTGTTTGCCCACCAGCTCAAAGAAGAGTTGGCCAGGTGGTTCGGTGTAAAGCCGCAAAATGTGGTAACGGGTTGCGGCTCTGATGATGTTATCGATTCAGCACTACGCGCCTTCTGCGAACCCGGTGAGCGCGTGGTTTTCCCGGAACCAACCTTTGGCATGGTGGCCACGTTTGCACGAATGAATGCAGCTCTGCCCATGGCAGTACCGCTAACGTCGCAACTGGAACTGGCTGTACCCGAGTTGATCGAATGCCGCGGCCGTGTGACCTACATTTGCCGGCCCAACAACCCAACGGGCACGGTCTTTCGCGAGGAAGATATAGGGCAAGTAGCGGAGCAGGTGCCGGGCATATTGCTGGTGGACGAAGCGTACGCCGATTTTGCTGATGAGGCTGATTTTACGCAGTATGCGGCCGCCTCCGAACGCGTCGTTTCGCTGCGTACTTTCTCCAAGGCGTTTGGTCTGGCAGGTCTGCGCATTGGTTTCGCGATTGGGCCTGAAGTCCTGGTGCACGAGATCGAGAAGTCGCGCGGACCGTACAAGGTCAGCAATGTGGCCGAAATGGCGGCCGTGGCGGCACTGCAGGAGGACGCCGATTGGATACGGTCCAGGGTGGCCCAGGTCAGGCACAACCGCGAGCGTCTGCGCACTGCATTGTTGGAACGAGGCGTCCAGTGCTTTACATCGGGCGGCAACTTCCTGCTGCTTGCGGTACCGGCACCGCACACCGCCGCTACACTGGCCGCGGGTTTGCGCAAACGAGGAGTGGCCGTACGTCCGTTCCCGGCGCTGGCGCACTTGGGGGACTGTGTGAGAGTCACCATTGGACCCTGGCCCCTCATGGAGCGGTTTCTGGAAGGACTTGCCGCCTCATGAAGGTTGCCCTTTTCGATTACGGTATCGGGAACCTGCACTCGCTGGCGAAGGCGTTGCAGGCAGGCGGGGCCCAGGTCAGCCTGGAGACCGAGATCACGAGCGTGTTGCGCGCTGATGCCATG
>JBOHRF010000654.1:0-2241 GCA_050732575.1 Longimicrobiales bacterium | reverse complement strand
CCATCGCCCGCGCTGCCGAACGTGCCGTTGCCGGCAATGGTGACAATCGTTCCGGTGCTGGCATCGACTCGGCGGATGCGCTGATTGAAGGAATCGCCAATGATGAGATCGCCGTCGGGCGCCAGCTGCAACACGTGTGGCCGGGCCAGAGCGGCGGCTGTGGCCGCGCCGCCATCGCCGGTGAAGCCCCAGTGGCCATTGCCCGCCACCGTCGTTATCACACCGGTGCGCGCATCGATCCTGCGCACCCGGTGCACTTCCGTATCGGTGAAGAAGATGTTGCCGGCCGTATCCACTTCGATGTCGAACGGTCGAGTGATTTGCGCCTGGCGCGCGGGTCCGCCATCTCCGCTGTACCCCTCCTGCCCCGTGCCCGCGATGGTCGTGATCAGGCCTTCCGCGTTCACGCGCCGAATGCGGTAGCCATCAATTTCACCAATGATGAGATCGCCATTGGGGGCCACGGCCAGGTCAGGATAGTTGATGCGCGCGCTGGTGGCCGGGCCGCCATCGCCACTGCTGCCGATCTCACCCGTGCCCGCTACGATCGTGACCTGGCCCGTGCGCAGATCCACACGCAACACGCGGTGGCCGCGCTCCTCGGAGATCAGCAATCGTCCTGACTTGTCGAAGGCAATGCCGACCGGATGATCGAGGAACGTATTCAGCGCGTTGGCCGCATGGCCGGCCGGACGCGCACCTTGCGCTTGCGAGCTGGCTGGCAGAACGGCCAGCACGAGCAGCATAATCGAGGACGATCCTGGGGAACGCATGATCCCAAAGAAATGTGCGCCGCACAAACCGGCAAGTGCGTTGTTCCAGACGGCGAATTCTGCTGTCAAAACGCCACGGTCGCGCGGTCAGTGAACACGGGCCATGAGCCATCAGTCGGCAGCGCATTTGACGCGGCCAGGCAGAGCCTGCAGCTTGGCGCAAACACTGGAACGGGTCCTCGGATTGATGACTGGCTCTTACGTGCACTCACTACGTTGGCCCGCGCTGACTGCGCTGCTGACCGCCTGTACCGCTGGCGCCTCTCCCGCCGCGCCCGCCGCGCCCGTAGTTGCCATCACGCATGTGAGCGTGATCGACGGACGAAGCAGCGAGCCGCGCACGATCGAACCGTGTTGGTGCAAGGGAACCGCATCGCGGCTGAAGGCCCGGCAACCAGCACGCGGGTGCCCGCTGATGCGCGCGTCATCGATGGACGCGCCCGGTATCTGATTCCCGGCCGGTGGGACATGCACGTGCATACGGTGATGCCGGGCGGCGCGGACGTGCTGTACCTGTATGTTGCGAATGGCGTCACGGGCGTGCGTGACATGGCAGGCGAATGGGATCAGCTCAGGCAATGGCGACAGGAGATTGCCAGCGGCGCGCGCATCGGTCCTCGATTGGTGCTGTCGGGACCGTACCTGGAGGGTGGCGACGTGCCGATCCCCCATCTACTCGTGCGCACCGCTGCCGATGCGCAGCCGGCCGTGGATTCACTCGTGCGGTTGGGTGTGGATTTCGTGAAGGTGCACGGCCAGCTCACGCGCGAGACGTATTTCGCGATTGCGCGCGCGGCTCGTCTGCGCGCCATCCCGTTTGTGGGCCACGTGCCGCGCACGGTCCAGACCGCTGAAGCATCGGACTCGTGCCAACGCAGCATCGAGCACTTGCTCACCATCCCAAATCAGTGCACGACTGCGGAGGTCACCGCGCTGGCGCCGCGGTTCGCGATTCAGGGAGCACTGGGCCGCTGTGTCACGGAGGATCTAGGGCCGTTGTTTGCGCGCTTCGTCCGCAACGACACCTGGATGGTGCCCACACTGGTTGCCCAGGTCGAGGTGGCGCGCTGGCCCAAACGTGACCTGCCCGGCGATTCCCTGGCGCGCTACCTGCCCGACTCCCTGCGCAGCTACGTGGCGCAGATCTTCCCCATGCCCGCCGATGTGCCTCCCGGTGCCGACTCGGTCGGCCTCGCCCTGTTCCAAAAGCGCGTCGAAGTCGTGGGTGCGCTGCACCGCGCCGGTGTCCACATCATGGCGGGCACGGACGCGCCGCTGCGCAACAGTCCGCCCGGCTTTGGCCTCCATGAAGAACTGCGCATGCTGGTGCGGGCTGGACTCTCGCCTTTCGATGCACTGCGTGCCGCAGCGGTCGAGCCGGCGCGCTTTCTGGGCAAACTGGACTCTCTGGGAACAGTCGAGGTGGGAAAACTTGCTGACCTCGTGTTACTCGAGGCGAATCCGCTCG
>JBOHRF010000653.1:0-2241 GCA_050732575.1 Longimicrobiales bacterium | reverse complement strand
GGATTAGGGGGAGGGGGAGGGTGGTAGGGATTGCTGCAGCGCGGCGTACGTGCTTGACATTGGCATGGTGATGTGCGCGCTGGGCTCTGGCAGGGGGCTGCGTACAGTCCCTGATCCTAATCCTCACCTTAATCCTGATCCTCAGGCCTCATCCCTGTTGTGAAGGTCAACTAAAAGTCGAAAGTACGATGGACATTCTTGTGGGAGGCACTCATGCGTACCGATGATTCCGTACAACATTGCGCGCGCCTGATCTTGGGCGTGCTGGTCACAATTGCGCTGGTAGCGTCGCCGGCGGGCGCCCAGCGCGCCGCATCGATGTCGGATGGCGTGCGCAATTATGTCAGTGTGGACGCGCCCGTGATCGCGCTCACGCACGTGAAGCTGATCGATGGCACGGGCGCGCCCGCGCGTGACGACCAGACGATCGTGATCGAGAATGGCCGCATCACGGCTGTGGGCAAGGCCGGTCAGGTCAATGCGCCCGCGGGTGCGCAGGTGCTGGATCTCACCGGTCACACCGTGATTCCCGGGATCATTGGTCTGCACGACCATCTGTTCTACACGGCTGCGGGTGGCCGTTCGGCGCAGCTCATGTACTCCGGGCCGCGGCTCTACCTGGGCTCGGGAGTGACCACAGTACGCACCACGGGCAGCCGCGCACCCTACGCGGAGATCAATCTCAAAGTCGACATCGAGAAGGGTGGCTCACCGGGTCCACGCATCCACATCACGGCGCCGTACATCACGGGCGGCGAGGGCGCATCGCAGATGACGCTGCTGAACTCGCCCGAGGCGGCAACGCGCTTCGTGGCCTACTGGGCGCAGGAAGGTGCAACCTGGCTCAAGGCCTACACGGACATCCGGCGTTCGGAGCTGAAGGCCGCCATCGACGAAGCACACAAACGCGGCATCAAGGTGACCGGCCATCTCTGCTCTATCAGCTTCACGGAAGCGGTCGAACTGGGCATCGATAATCTCGAGCACGGCTTGTTCACCAACTCCGACTATGTCAAGGACAAGCAGCCGGACGTGTGCCCAAACGCCACGCTGGTTTCGTCCGGCGCGGCGGTAAAGCCGAACGATCCCGCGGTGCAGCGCACGTTCCGCGCGCTGATCGAGAAGCGCGTGCCCATGACCTCCACGCTGGCCGTGTACGAGCTGTTCGTGCCCAATCGCCCGACCAAAGATGCGCGCTCCCTGGAAGCCATGGCGCCCGAAGTTCGTGAAGACTATCTGCGTGCGCGCGAACAGATCGATAACAGCGGGCAGGCGCGCTTCACAGTCGAAGTCTTCCGCAATGCCATGGCTTACGAAAAAGCGTTCGTTGAGGCGGGCGGACTACTGGGTGCGGGTGTCGATCCGACCGGCAACGGCGGCGCGCTGCCCGGCTACGGCGACCAGCGCAACGTGGAGCTGCTGCGCGAAGCCGGCTTCACCGCCGAGCAGGTCGCCCAGATCATGTCATTGAATGGCGCCAAGATCCTGGGCGTCGATGCCGATTTGGGATCGATCGTCAAAGGCAAAGTCGCGGACCTGGTGGTCATGCGTGGCGACCTGGTCGCCGATCCGTCTGCCATCCGTCAGACCGTCACTGTGTTCAAGGACGGTATTGGCTACGATGCTGGAAAGCTCCTGGCATCGGTCAAGGGACGGGTGGGGATAAACTGAGTAACGAATTAAGCAGACATTCACGTTGAACGAGCAACGGCCCCATTGCCATCCCGAGCAGCGCGCTGCTGAGTGGTCTGAGGACTGGCTACGATGTTCGGGAGCCTGGAGCGGGAGAGGAGCGGCGCGGGCGGGAGCGGGCCTGTTGCGCACCGATCAATCGGTAGGCCGGCACCCGCGCCCCACCGCGCCTGCTCCCGTTATGCGCTCCCGCGGCCAAACGTTGTGAACCGAACGCATGGCTCGACCTTTCGGACAAGCTCTGAACGTGAACGTCCGTTCGATTCTTTCTGTTAGTCTCGATCGCTCGAGACCGTGAGGCGAATCACAATATCCGGCACCGAACCCGGGTGCTGCTTGGCATGGCCGCGCCAATCGTAGTCCGCATCCCACGCCGACGCGTTGTACAGAATGAATGCGCCGCGGGGAACCCGTCCCATTAATGTATTACAACGAACAGCGCGTGGCTGATGGCCGGCTGGTCGACCGGCATACCAGATGCGGCATTGGCCAGGCGGCGGAAAGTGACCGGGTGGCACACGTCCGACCGTGCGCGGCTTGCCGTGCGGC
>JBOHRF010000652.1:0-2242 GCA_050732575.1 Longimicrobiales bacterium | reverse complement strand
GTCCGAGTTGGAATGGTATTTGTTTACCGCTCGCGGTAAGCCCGTGCGCGAGTGGCAACAACTAACTCTGTGACATTTTGCGTCGCTGCCTACTCAAGGGCGCGAGCATGTGATTGACCTGGTCAACCGAAAAAGCTTGGGGATCGAAATCGTCGCCGATCCAGTCGAGCATTTCTTCGTGCCGTTCGTGGTTGGGATCGTTGAGGGCCTCCACCAGGTCATAGAATCCGGGAATGCCTCCACAATCTTCCGGTGGACACGCGAGCTCACCATCCGTGCAGGCTGGATACGTCGCATTCGGATCAACTGGAAGGCGCTTCTCCAGGACGATGCTGTGCTCCCAGCTATCGCCAAAATCGTACGTGTAAATAGCCTTGGAGCCGACCCTCCCCAGTATGCCGGAGAGACGCACCGTGCGTTCGTTTTCCACAGAAGGCATCCCCATGAGCCGATCTTCAGGATCGGGTCGCCCGAAGCGCCGCTGGCCGATGGAAAATTCGTGCATGTGGCCGTCCTCCCACCCCATCGCGGCTTGCAGCACGTCGTGCAACTGCGCCAGAGTCACGTCCGCGGGCACCAGCAGACGGCGCCAGATCGGTGGGCTCGTGCCGAGCAAAGTGACCTTAAGCTGATAGATTTCCCGGGCCGCGCTCTTTTTCGTTGGCATAATGTTTCACCTCGATGTTAATCCCCGCATAGTCGCTGGCGCGCGTCGCGCACCAGCGGATAAATGTAGATCTCTTTGACCGCCTGGCCGTGAGCTTTGTGCTCCCGGTCCATGCGACCGCGTCCAGCGGTTTGCCCCACATGGATCCAGTTGGCCGCCTGATAGCAGGTTCCGCGAAAGCGGGCCCCATCCACAAGTGTTTCCAGCAGAAGCGGGCGATGACCGTAGTGGCTTGCCCAATCCTGCGGCAGTTGCCGTGCACTCAACGCCAGGATCTTGCTGGCCAGTCCTTTGACATGCACCCACGGTAGGATCAGGAAGCGACCATTATTGACGATGGCTTGCAGGTTGCGTCGCCGCTGCTCGTCGTTCCATCCGATCCAAGCGTCCCGAGCCTGCATCTTCCAGGCCGGTGAGGTCCAGAGCAGGCATGCCAACTCCCGCTGGCGATGGCGCACCCAGTAGCGCAGGTGCGCGCCGAACGGCACGCGGCATCCGAGATAGTGATACCGTTCGACCTGCTCACGCCACCGGCGGCTCTCGGGTTGGCCTTCTACCAGGACCAGTTCCAGAGGCTCGCACTCGCTGGCGCTACATTCGATGGGCGTAAGTTCGTAGCGGGGCTCAGATGCGTCCACCCGACGCGAACCCCTCCCGCCCAGTTTTCGCACCTCGGGAAGCTTCAGGAATTCTTCGGCCTGGAGCCGCTCCAGCAGTTGCCGGCACTCGTGGTTCTTCAAGCCTCCATTGGGCCGTGTCCACTCCAACAACTCGCAGACGGTCCGTGCGATCTCCGTCACGCCGAGAGCGGAAAACTCCCGCGCGGTCTGGCGCATCAACTCCAGTTCGTCGCGGCGGAACGTGCGCCCGCAAAAGGTCAAGGATTCAGGCATGCAGTCGAGAATGGCGCGGCTCAGCCCGCGCCGGGCACAATGTCCAGGATCACGGCACGCGGCGCGCGCAACAGCCTCACGCAGCGCGTGAAGGCGTCCTTGCCCTGCTGCCAGCAGGTGCGCAGCACGCTGGCCAGGACCTGTTGCGTGTGCGCGCCTTCCCAGGTGCGGTTTCCGCCCCACACCTTGCGCGCGATCACCATGCCGCGAATGGCTCGTTCGGCCGCATTGTTAGTGGCGTCCAGCCCAGGACAATGCAGGAAGGTGAACAGCCAGAGCAGTTCATGTTCGAGATGACGCGCCAGCCGATGGTTCGCCGGGTTTCGGCGGCGCGTTTCCAGCATCCGGTCCAATTTGGCTTCCAGCTTTCCAGTGGCGATGCGCATTCCGCGGTCGGAGACCTCGCCCTGCTCATAACGGTCGCGCAACTCCAAGCCCGTCTGCAGCAAATGCTCTACGGCTCGCGGGAAGGCCAGCGCTGACGGCGAGGCGATTTGCGCCATCTCCCGGCAGCGCTTCAGCAGATGGGCCAGACAACTCTGATGAAAAGCGAACGGGAACCGGTAATAAGGCGCCCAGCCGTCGTGAATCAGAAACCCATCATACTCGGAACCCAGAATCTCCACGGACTGTTCGTATCCTCGGCCCGGCAGAATGGCATATACGGTCACCTGCGCGCTCA
>JBOHRF010000651.1:0-2251 GCA_050732575.1 Longimicrobiales bacterium | reverse complement strand
CGGTACAATCGGGCGTGGTTGCTCGAGCGGCACGGCTATCGGACCCCGGCCGAGGTCCGCACGAGCCTCACGCGGCAGGTAGCGTGATTAGGCCACCGACTTGTCTAAGAAACCGGGACCGCTACATCGGATTGTTGAAGGACGATCCGACCGCAACACCTGCGCTGGCAGCGGTTCAGAAGCGTATTTCCACGGTCGTCTCGCTGCTCACGGCGGGTGAGTCGACGGAAGGCGCTCGACAGTTCGTGGAAACGATTGCGTTCGGACCTGGCGCATGGGCGGAGCTTCCTCAACAAGTCAGGGAGACATTCGTCTTCAATGCTCCGACCTGGCTGGACGAAGTTCATGACCCGGAGGCGCTGGAGATCGATCTCACCGGACTGCGACGGTTTGCCCCGCCCGCTCTCCTGACGATTGGCGATGAGAGTGCGCCGTTCTTTCCACCCGTGGTGAATCGGGTCGCCGCGGCGATGCCCAAGGCCAAGACACGGACATACGCCGGTGCAGGCCACGTTCCCCATCTGAGCCATCCGGCGGAGTATGTTCGGGTCGTGACGGAGTTCATTGAAGAGTGCGCGCGGTCTAACCCGCGAATGGAGCCGACGCGCCTCTGATACGCGATGGCGCGCGGCTCATTCGCAGGCGTTGGGCGGCACGACCAGGAACCGGAGGATCCAAATGACCAATCCAGCAGAAGGGTATGAAGGCTACATGGTGCCCACCCTCTTTGGTCCGTGGGCCACGAATCTCATTCAAGCAGCGGACCCAAGACCGGGCGAGCGCGTTCTGGATGTGGGCTGCGGAACGGGGATCGTCGCTCGACAGGTCGCTTCGCGGCTCGGAGCAAGGGGCGCAGTCACCGGCCTTGATCTCAGTCCGAACATGCTGACGGTTGCCCGGGCAGCCGCGGCCCGGGAAGGCGTGGCCATCGAATGGCGCGAAGGAAGTGCTGAACAGCTTCCCTTTCCCGAGAGCAGCTTCGACCTTGTGCTGTGCCAGTTCGCGTTGATGTTCTTTGCCGACAAGGCCACTGCTCTCGGCGAAATGCGCCGGGTCGCAACAGGAAAGGGCCGTGTCTTGGTGAGCGTGTGGCAGGGTCTTGACCGCCACCCGTTCTACCAGACCTTGCACAACGTCATTCAACAGCGCCTCGGAATGTCGGCTCTACAGGACATCTTTGCGCTCGGTGGCGCAGACGAGCTGCGCGCACTGGCGATGGGGGCTGGCTTTCGGCAAGTAGAGGTGGAGCCGATTTCCATGACCGCGCGCTTTCCGAACCCCGATGGGTTTCTTGCTGGAGAAATCGACGTAGATACTGCTGCGATTCCTTCGATGCAGCACCTCGACGCCCAGGCCCGGCAAGCGATCGTGGCAGCCATCAGCGCAGACATGGAATCGTCTCTCAAAGAGGTGACGCACGACGATCATGTGGTGATCCAGTTCCACGCGCATATCGTGAGGGCGTGGCGGTAATCTGCGCTTGGCCGCTGTGCGACCTGCCAAGCCGCAGGTGCCGCCCAACAATAGCATGCAGCGGACGGCCTTCGGCCGCCGCTGATGCTGGCCGTTAGGCGGCGCTATTGACTCATGAACGCGATGCCGGCATTCCGCTTCCTTGTCGCAACTGTCACGGTTCTGCTTGCACCGCTTGCGTGCAGCGACGTCGCATCGCCGCCACCAATCGTAGTTCTCTCCGTGCGCTCCGCTGACGTCATTGCTTCTGATCCGCCGCACATCCGCGTCACGTACACGATCACAAACTATCTTCGCACAGGAGTTTCCTTCGCCACGTGCGACGCTCAGCCGAGCGCTGGTTTCGATTACCTGCAGGGAGCAAACTGGTCGAGTTACGCGTTCGTTTGCGGATCGACAGTGAACAGCCAGCCTCAGACCTTGCCTGACCAGGGTTCCCTAGTTGCCGTGCTCAAGATCCCGGGAACGAGCCCTGGAACGTACCGCGTCACGCTCCTCTACTGGACGAGTACCGGCCCCTCGCTTACGACCGTGACATCGCCATCCTTTGAGGTCCTGTAGTTCTACACCAGGCCGGGGTCGTGCGCCGCCTAACAAGCGCTTAAAGCTGGCGGGCGGCTATCGCTCTAAAGGAACTCTGAGAGTTGTGCCCTGGTGGGCACGGACTGACGTTCAACGGCCTTGCGCCGGCGGGCGAGTCGCCCGCAGCTTTCTGTGAAGCGGTGGCCCCCGTCAAGCCCGCCGTGAGCGTGCCGTTTCCACCCCATCAATTGTTCCC
>JBOHRF010000650.1:0-2253 GCA_050732575.1 Longimicrobiales bacterium | reverse complement strand
CACCAAATTTGCCACTCTCCTGATCGGCAGCCACCATGGCCCGGATGAAATCGTGGCCCGCCTCCCTGTCTTTCGTAGTCATGTCAGCGTTCTGGCCCATTCCCGAAACCCGTTACGCCCGCTACGCCCGTCACGCCCGATACGTCCGTCATCGCGCACATTCCCGTCCACAATGCGCCGCCACCAACAATGCCACCAGTTCCATGAACTGCGTGTGTGATACATTGCGTCCGTTGCCGGGCTCCGTTTTGTGCGCAACCACCAGGTCCAGGGCGGGCATGACCAGGATCTGCTGGCCGACGGCACCCAGTCCGGTGTAGGCGCCGCGGTAGGCCGCGGGCAGGTCCGGGTTGTCGAACACCCACCAGAGATACCCGTAGCCAAACTCGCCGCGCCGATGGCGATCGGGATTCATCTCCGCGCGCGGCGTGTGCAGGCTCGTGCTTTCTTTGACCCAGGCCCGCGGCACGATCTGCCGTCCCTTCCAGTTGCCATCGCGCAGCATCGCGTAGCCGATGCGCGCCATGTCACGCGTGGAGAAATTCATGTGATACGCCTTGTGGATGGAGCGCGTGGTGTCACCCGACAGGCGATGGGTGGCACGATCGAAATCCTGGAAACCAAGCGGCCGCGCCAGCATCTGCTCCAGGGCATCGTAGATCTCGACACCCGTTTGGCGCACGAAGATGGTACCCAGCGCATTGAAATCCCAGTTGCTATACAGGTAGTACGCACCCGGCTTCTGCGATCCGCGCGCTGGCGCACTGAGCAGGTCATCGCCCGGATTCGAGGCCTCGTGATAGATGCCGGAGCGCGCGCGCAACAGGTCACGCACCGTGGCCTGCTTCTCTTCCCGGGTCAGACCACCAATGTCATCGATACTCAGTTGCTCGAGCGTGGCGCTCAGGTTCACCTTACCGCGCTCCTGGTATATGCCGTACAACATGGAAAGCACGCTCTTCCGAACGGAAGCCAGATAACTGACGCGCTGCACGTCGCCATACTGGAACAGCACTCGCCCGCCCACCACCGCCATCATGCCCGTGGTGGAAAGCGTGGCCAGCTTCTGGTTCAGGCGCTCCAGTCCCGCACTGGACCAACCAGCCGCCTCGGGCCTTGTGATCGACGCCCAGTCCTGCTCTGGATAGACGGACGAGTTTGTGGTGGCCGTTGAGCTGGCCGATTGCGCGTTTGCAGATGGCGCACACGCCGCTACAACGATCAGAATCGGGCATAACACGCGACGCATGATGAGCATGGTAGACCTTGCGGCATTTAGTGTGATGAACCGCGGTGCTCGTCACACCGCGGCAAGTGAACAGGTCAGGAAAGTACAGTTGGTTGGTGCTCTGACGGAATGCTCGGCCGCCCCTTACAATCCCGTGCCCAGCTCCGTGCGCGAGACTTCGTCCTCCACCCAGGCCGGCCGGGAGCGCGCGGCCAGCCGGCCAACCAGATACCCAACCGGCAGCGCAATCAAAGCCGCGCCCACTGCACTGGCGCGCAACGCCCAGGAATGTTTGAAATCGTGACGCATGTGCGCCACGCGCGCTGAGGTGCGCGGGTGCAGCACGGCAAACGTGGCCTTGGGAGCCTTCGTGTATGCATACATCTTGAGCATCTTGCCGATCATTTGGAACCTCCTGTCCGCAGGTCTGCCCACGGTTTCAGAAATGCAAGAGGCATGCGCACACGCGCGCCTCACTTGGCCTTGTTGCCTTCCTGAACCACGTAGTGCACCAGGGCGTCGATTTCGGCCGGAGTGAGCGGCAACTGTGGCATTGGGATGCCGTTCGCCTCCTTCAGCATGACCTTGGCAATCGAGTCGGTCTTTAACATATCCGTGGTGTTGGCCAGCCATTTCTGCACCCAGGCCAATTCCCGTCGCTCCAGCACGCCCTTCAGGTCAGGCCCAATCGTGCGGCCTTTGCCAATGGTGTGGCAGGCCGCACAACCCTTGGCCGCAAACACCGACATGCCGGTTTTGGCTTTGGCAGCATCCACGGTGAACGTGGGTTTGGTTTCTTGCGCCTGCAGCGGGCGGACCGAACTCGCGGCTACCAGCGCGATCGTGAAACAGAGGCATTTCAACGCGAATCTCATTCTCGTTTCTCCAGAGCGTAGCGAGTACAACCTGCTATAGACTCGTGCGCAACCCGATTGTTCCACGTTTTCGGGATGGCGTTTGTGTTGTAACAAAAAAGACGGCGTGGAAGGGCCGTCTCGTTTGCGCGCCGGCAACGGCGGTCGACG
>JBOHRF010000649.1:0-2260 GCA_050732575.1 Longimicrobiales bacterium | reverse complement strand
CGACAGTTGCTTTTCTATCAATCTTACCGCCGGAGCTACAAAAACACCTCCCAACGCGTTTGTTTTGATAGCTGGATGCGCCGAAATGTTCGAAAAGCAACTGTCGTCCGCGGCTGAGGCCATGCATTTCGTAGTTCTCGCCTTTGCACTGGCAGCGCAGCCGCTGGCGGCACAGCAGGTCGATACCAGTGATACCTACCGCGATGCGCGCGCCCGTGAGCTGGTGCGGCTGGCGCGCGCGCGGCGCAACCTGGTCGATCGGTCCATCACGAACTATCAGGCCACGGTCAAAGAGCGCGCCACCGCTCAATTGCGGTTGCGCATGATCGACCGCCTGGTGTATCGGCGCGAAACTGCTAGTCGCATCGACTGGCAGCGCGGCGGACCCATCAACATTACGGCGCTGGGCGCGCGCGAGGTGGTCCCTGTGGTCATGCCCAACGCCGTGGTACCGGGCGATCTCGATTTCTTGCCCAATCTCGCGTTCGATCCGATGGACGCGGAGAGCTTGTTCCGCATCGATACCACCGCCCTGCGCCATCCGCTGGCCCCGGGTGGCGAAGCACACTACCGCCATCGCACGGGCGATACTACTACCATCCAACTGAATGAGCGGACCATCAAGCTGATCGAGCTGCGCATAGAACCGCGCCGGCGCGATGTGCGATTGATCAGCGGCTCGTTTCTGATCGATGATGAGACGCACTCCGTAGTGCAGATCGTCTTCCGGCTGGCCAAGGACTTCGAGTTCGAGTTCTTCAGAGATGGCGACCAAATGAACATGGCCGACCGCGATCAGATCATCTCTGCGCGCAGCGACAGCAGCCGGCCGGGACGACCGCCACGCAAAATGCCGCTACCAGGCTTCATGAAGCCAATTCGGGCCGAGCTCCAGCACGTCACCATCGAGTATGGACTGATGCATCTGCGCTGGTGGCTGCCGCGGTTGATTGCGGCTGAAGGCATGTTCCAGCTGGGTGGTGTCCGCGTGCCGCTGCACTACGAGCGATCGTACAGTTACGAGCGCGTGGCGGGTGATACCATGGGCGCGTTGATTGCCCGTGCCGACATCGCGTCGGACACGGCGACACCGGGCATATCGAGACCCTGCCGCCCGCGCGCGGCGCGGGGCGTAAACGTAGTGGTCGAGGGGGACAGCGGCTGGGCCGCGCGTTACCGCAAACAGCAGGAGGAACGATACCAGCGCATACGCGCGCGCAACGACTCGTTGATTGCGGCGGGTGACACGGCGCGCGCGCGCCGCATCCAGGAGACCATCGACTGTAGCCGCATGTACCAGGTTACACTGCCGGACAGTGCTGCACTCCTCACATCATCGGATCTGCCCGCATCGATCTACGGTGACCCGCAAGAGCTGACCAGTGCCGCGGAGTTGGCCAGACTCGCAGAACGCCTGAAAAAACTTCCGCTGGCACCCTGGCAGCTACCACGCGCCAACTTCTCGTGGGGTCCGGGCGGCAATGGTTTGCTGCGCTACAACAAAGTGGAAGGTCTATCGGTAGGCGCGCGCGGCGAGTTGGACTTCGGGCGTTTGCGCGCCGATGTAACTGCCCACCTGGGCAGCGCCGACTGGGAACCGAAGCTCGAACTCGGATTGACGCGCCAGGCACTGCAGTCACAAACACGACTTGGCCTATACCGGCGCCTGGAAGTCATGGATCAGACGACGGGCCTGGGCGGTTTCAGTGCCAGCCTGAATGCCCTGTTGTTCGGAAGTGATGACCGCGACTACTACCGTGCCACCGGTATCGAGCTGAGCCGGCGCCCGTCGGAAACCGGAACGCAATGGTATGATCTCAGTTTGTTCGCAGAGCAACAGCGTGCGGTTCCACTCGAGACCCATTTCAGCGTTGCCCATGCCATCAATGCACGGAACGTGTTTGCTCCCAACCTGGTGGCTGAGCGTGCCGATCAGGCGGGAGCGCAGCTCACGCTGCGCGCCTTGGGCGGGCAGAACCCGGCGCGCTTTCGCTGGAACGTGGAACTGAGTGCGTTGGGTTCGGTGGGCACATTCGATTTCACGCGTGAGTCGGCACGCCTGCAAATCGGGATTCCGCTTCCCTACCGGTTTGCGGGCGCGCTGGAAGGCGCCTTCGGCACATCCACGGGTCCCATCCCGGTGCAAAGTCTGTGGTATCTGGGTGGCACCAACCTGATTCGTGGCTACGATGTGGGTGAGGCCAGCGGCACCGCGTTCTGGCGCGCACGCGCGGAGCTGGGAACGCCGCTCAGGGCGGCA
>JBOHRF010000648.1:0-2272 GCA_050732575.1 Longimicrobiales bacterium | reverse complement strand
CCACTCAGCAGCGCGCTGCTCGGGATGGCAACGGGACCGTTGCTCGTTGACTTGAACGTTCCGCGTACGTAGACAGTGGATCTGAACATTGGGCAGCGCACGTGAAAGGATTTCTATTCGGAGCGCAGTGCACTTGAAGGGCTCACACGCGCCAGCCGCCGGGCAGGCAAATAGATGGCGGTGCCGGTGGTGAGCGCGATGAGGCCGATCACAGCAACCAGGGTCAGGCCGTCGGTCGGCTGGATGTCGTAAAGCAGGGATTGCAGTGCGCGGCCGGACAACAACGCGGCCACCACACCCAGCACGCCACCGACCAGAGCAAGCCTGAACCCTTCATTGACCATCAAGCGCACGATCTCACCGGGTGAAGCGCCCAGGGCGGCGCGAATTCCCGCTTCACGGCCGCGCTGGGCGACGGCGTAACTGATGAGGCCGTGGATGCCAACCAGGGCAAGCAACAGCGCGGTTGCGGCGAACAGACCGAGCAGCGCCGCGGTGAAACGCTGGGGCGCAATCGAATCATCGAGCGTGGTGCGCATGGACTCGATCTGAAACAGCGCGAGCTCGCCATCGATGGCAGCCACGACTGCACGCAGCGCGCGGATCTGCGTAGTGGGGTCGCCCGCCGTGCGCAGCAGGATGTCCGTGCTGGCAATGGGCGTCTGCGTGAGTGGCGAATAAACGGCGGGCGGCGCGGCTTCGGTCACACCAAAGATATGCTCGTCGCCCACCACTCCCACGATCTCGCGCGCGGCACCCCAGAAACGAATGCGGTTGCCGATCGGGTTTACGTTGGGAAAATAGCGCCGGACCGCGGCTTCATTGATGACCAGAACCGGTGGCGCGTCGGCGCGATCGCTTTCCTGTAGTAAGCGACCCTGTCGCAGCGGCAGACCTACGGCCGCGAAATAGCCGGCTGACACCATGCGCGTCGAGATCTCCGCCTGAGTCACGGACTCTGTCTCGCGACCCACGATCACGAAGCTGTTGGTGAAGCCGCGACTGAGCGGATGATTCGCGGCCAGACCCACAGCACGCACACCGGGCAAGGCACCGGCACGTTGTTGCACTTCCGTAAAGAAGTTCTGCACTTCGGGCCAGTTGGGATACACGTTATAAGACTGCGGGTAGCGCCCGGCCGGCAGTCGAAACGAGGCGCGCAACACCTGGTCGGTCACAAACCCCGGATCGACCTGCTGGATCAACCAGAAGCTGCGGATCAGCAGACCCGCACTCGTGACCAGGAGGACGGACAGGGCAATTTGCGCGACTACCAGGCTCGAGCGAAGGCGCAGCTGCAGGCGACCGCCAATGACACGGGTTCCTGCGCTGGTCAGCGATTCCTGCAGCCGTACGCGCTGCGCGGCCAGCGCAGGCAGCGCACTGAAGACTGCGGTAATGAGCACGGCGGCAAGACCGGCAAAGCCCAACGCAACACCATCGAGTTGTACGCTGGAAAGCCGTGGTAGGGAACTGGGCGCCATGGCCAGCAGAGCGGATAACAGATTGCGCGCCACCAGCAGGCTGAGCGCCAGTCCGCTGCCCACCAGGATGGCAGTCTCAACCAGGAACTGACGGGTCAGTCGAGCGCGTGTGGCGCCGAGTACCGCACGTACGGTCACCTCGCCGCGCCGACTGGCGGACCGCGCCAACATCAGGTTGGCCAGATTGGCGCAGCCGATCAGCAGTACGGCACCCACCGCCGCGAACAGCACGGTCAATGCGCGCCGAACAGGACCCAGGATCACGTCGGCCAGCGGCTCGACAAACGAACCGCGGTCGTTGTTGTCATTCGGATACTCTTGCTCGAGTGCGGCGGCAACGCGCGTCATGTCGGCCTGCGCCTGCTCGACCGTGACGCCCGGCTTCAAACGACCCACGACATTCAGCTGATGCCGGCTGCGCGGCGAGGTCGTGGCATCGTGTTGCAGTGACAACCACAAGTCGTTCGTGGCATCGGGGAACTCGACGGCGGGCGGCAACACGCCAATGATCTGGTAGACCAGCCCGTCGATGCGCACACTCTGGTTCAGGACTGTGGGCGCTGCGGCAAAGTGCGTGTGCCACAGGCGATCGGACAAAAGCGCGACCCGCGCGCCTCCTGGCCGGTCCTCCATTTCAGTTGGGAATCTGCCCAGTGCCGTTTTTATGCCCAGAACATTCGGCAGCGCGTGCGTGACCAGGGTGGCCGATACACGCACCGGCTCACCATCGTCACCCAACAGGTTGAGGGGCACTGTGACGTAACCGGCAAGCCGGTCGAACGTGCGGT
>JBOHRF010000647.1:0-2281 GCA_050732575.1 Longimicrobiales bacterium | reverse complement strand
CGGTAGGGATGCCACCCACACCGTCCAGATTGGTGCTCAGCGTGAGCGCTAGCTCCCGACCGAGTCGCGTCAACGCACTGTCAGCCACTGCAGGCGCGAACGGAACCACCAGAATACTCTGCGCGGCTCGGCTCACCGGCCCACCCCGGCGCACCAGTGCGACTGCCACTATGCCGAGGGCCAATGCCGCCGCCAGGACCACCGCTACTACGCGTGCCCGGCGAGGTTGTTTTGCGACCGTGCCGCGGGCTGCGCCGCTGCGCAGGGCTTCGGCAAACTTCGCCGCGTCGGCAAAACGATCGGCCGGAGTCTTGGCCAGTGCGCGCTGCAGCGTGTCGCTGAGGTGATGCGGCACCGTCGAGCGCAGCGACTGCAGGGCCGGTGGCGGCGCAGTCAGGTGTTGGGCCACGATGCTCTGGATGGTGGGCCCTACAAAGGGAGCACGACCGGTCAGCATCTCGAACAGCACGCAGCCCAGCGCATAGATGTCGCTGCGCCCATCAATGTCGCGCTGACCTGCGGCCTGCTCGGGACTCATATACTGCGGCGTACCCAGTGATACACCGGTCCTGGTAATCCTGGATTCGTCTTCCGATTCGTGCAGCGCGCGCGTCAGGCCAAAATCGGCAACCAGCGCGTGGCCGGAGCTGAGCAGGATGTTCTCGGGCTTGATGTCACGATGCATCACGCCGTTCTGATGCGCGTACGCCAGTGCGTCAGCGATTTCGCAGGCCAGTGTCGTCGCGTCTTCGATGGACAGCTGGCGCTCGCGTTCCAGGCGCTGGCGCAAGGTCTCGCCCGCAACGTGCGGCATGACGAACCAGAGCAGGTCATCGGAGCTGCCGGAATCGAAGAGTGGCAGGATGTGCGGATGGTGCAGACGTGCCACCGTTTCGATCTCGCGCAGGAAACGATCGGCGCCCAATACCGAGCCCACCTCGGGATTCAGCACCTTGATCGCGACTGACCGATTGTGCCGCTCGTCGCGCGCCAGGTAGACCGTGGCCGTGGCGCCACTGCCCAGCTCACGTTCGATCGTGTAGCGGCCAGCCAGCGCTTTGCTCACACGGGAAAGTTCGGTCATACCTGCCCCGCCGTGTTTGCAGCGCCGCGGGTGCAGCTAAAGCACGGCGGCATGATGCTCCCACAATTTGCGCTGCTCATCCAGGAATCGACGGAACTCAGCGTCGCGGCGCAGGTTGTTGAGATTTGGATCGCGCACGAACAGCTCGTAATTGGGAAAGCCCTCGCGCGCCACACGTTTCAGCCACTGTAATGCCAGATCGCTGCGCCCCATGAGCGCATACGCAGAGGCAATGTTGTAGGCAGCGTGATGAAAATGGGAGCCGCCACTGTCCAGTCGGATCGCTTCCGCGATTTCGGCCTCGGCTTCTTTGGCCCGGCCCGTGCCCGCCAGGATGAGCGCGTACACGCTGTGACCGTCTCCCGGATTCAGGTAGCGATTCAACTGTGCGCGCAAAGTCGACAGCGCCTCGTCAGTCCGGCCATTGTACCAGAGTGCGAGTGGCCAGTGCCAGTTGGTATCCCGGTCAGGTGCGCGCTCCAGCTGCCCCAGTGCTTCCGCAAATTTGCCCTGATACATGAGCACGCGAGGAATGCGAATCTTGCCGAAGTTACTGTGCGGATCGAGCTCGATTCCGGTACGGAATTCCTGCAGTGCTCGCTCGTTCAGCCCCACGTGGTGATACACGGCCCCAAGTGTTTCGTGAGCGGCCGCCAGCCGTGGATTCAATTCGATGGCGCGGCGAAAGTCGCGGGTTGCTGCCTCGTGATCGAAGCCACGTTCGATGGTCCACGCCATGTTCCCGCGTGCTACGTATGCCTCGGCCAGGAGTGGATCGAGGGCGAGCGCCTTCTCCACGGCGACGAACCCCTTTTCCCGGTATTCGCTGGTGCGATGGCCCACTTGGAAGTTGCGCGTCTGGTGAGCTCGAGCCAGCGCTCCATAGGCCAGCGCAAAGCGCGCATCCAGCTGGGTCGCGCGCTCCAGGTAGTGAATGCCGGAATCGCTCGTAAAGGGCGCCAGCCGGAAGTGGTAGATGCCTCGAAGGTAAAGGTCATGTGCTTCAATGTTGCGCGTGGGCGGACCGTGTCTCGCCTCTTCGTTAAGGGTTACCTTGAGCTGATCCACGATGGCGCGCGAGATCTCGTCCTGCAGAGGGAAGATGTCGCCCAGCGGCCGCTCGAACGTGCGCGAAAACCGGTGAAAGCCGTCCGCAACATTGATCAACTGCGCAGTGATGCGCACGTGTTGGCCGGA
>JBOHRF010000646.1:0-2283 GCA_050732575.1 Longimicrobiales bacterium | reverse complement strand
CACGAACCCCTTACTGATGGATCCATCAACGCACTGGACGCGAAGGGATATCCACGATGGAACCGAAAGAAACTCGCCACGCCCCCTTCGCGCTGCAACTGCGGAACGTAGACGTTGAGGTACATCCGGTCGATGCCCTCGATCTCCAAGGTCACGTGCTCGGAAAGGATCTGGGCAACACTGGGGCGTATGCTCATCTCGTAGGCTCCGGCTATCGGGGGCCCTATGGGCCAACTGACCGCTTGGCGGTCCCATACGGAGAAGGCTTGCCTCCTCCACTAGATCCCGCGGCCGGAGCCTACGCATTCAACGCGAGGAGGCCAGATCGTGAAATCTACAACTCGTCGGTCTGAGGCGAAGCCTCGTTAGGTGGGTGGACAGATCACCGCGGTCATGCCGGATCGAAGAGCGTGCGGGTGTACTACCAAGTGTCCGGGTCGGGTAACGACATAGTTTCGTGCAACTCATCCGAGTATGGGTACTACCATGCCCACTGTGACAACTTTGCTAGAAGTGGAGGGCATTACGTCCAGAATTGGACATCGCCTTGGGACCCGGCCGACTGTGGTTACGACAACGACCTAGGCGCCAGATCATTCCCGGATGGACACGGCATTTGTGCCCATTATGGAGTCTGGTGAAGGTGATGACAACGCCTTGCGTCACTGATCGTTGAAATCTTCTGGAAGGAAGGTCGCCGTGAGCCGCAGATGGCTTCGCGTGGGTATTGTCAGCACTGGGGTCCTCTTGTCTGCATTCATAGTGCCTCGTTTTGCAGGGTCGACTCAGCGCGTCCCAACCCCGGACATCCTCGCGGCAGAGGGCGGTGGCACATATGTTCCTGGGAGTTCTGTCGTGTTGATGGCGGGCAGCGATCCAGTGAGGTTTGTCTCATGGGAGTTTGTCCACTACCAAACCACCGAATTCCCTTGCTACGACATGCTCTTCGTGTCAGTGCCAGACGCCACAGAATTGGGGATGGTGGGCGGATGCGGGGTCCCGGACGCGTCCGTGCCGCTTCCGATTGTGATGGGGTCTGTCTTTGATCAAGGAAGAAGCATCAGACATCAAACCGCGTTCGGGAGTCGCGTTCCCGTGGGGACTGCATTGGTTCGCATTTTCCTTTCCGACGGCAGCACTCTTTCCAGTACGCCATCGGCTGCGGGCGTGTGGGCCGCGCTCTGGGACGGAAGTGCCACCGTTTCAAGCGCGCAAGCCCTCTCAGCAACCGGATCGATAATTCACAATTGCCAACCCGAATGTGCTCAACCATGACGCCCCGTGCTTCACGCTTTTAGGAGTTCGCTACCACCGCCGCCCGCCGCACCGCCATCCGCTCCGTAGGGTTCTCGCGAGCCGCAGGTTTCTTATCGACATGAGGGATGGAGCCCCCGGGATGTAGCTCGACTCCCTCACCATCAACCGGATGTCTGCCCGGCCGCTGGTGGTATGGCTCACAGGTCCTCTCCTTCCACGTCCTCTTGCGGTTCCTCGGTGGTCCCTCGTTACCGACAACGTCGGGATTGACGGGTCCCCGTTGAGTGGTCCACTTCTCATGAGAGTCGTTCCTGGTGTTCGGTGGTCCAACGTCGTGAATCCCCACCATCCACCCGCACCTATCGAACTCCGACGCGCCTTCACAACCATCAACCAAGCCGTCGCCGACCGCATCGCAGCCACACGCATCAGCCGGTAGGCAGCGTGAAACTTGTCACAACTCGTGGGGCACACCTACCTGACGCTGGTCACCGACATCGACGCCGGCACCGTGGAATACGTCGCCGATGATCGCACGACCGAGAGCCTGGACGGCTATTTCGAGGCGATTCCCGTCGAGCAGCGCGCCGGGATTCAAGCGGTGGCGATGGACATGTGGCAGCCGTATATCAACTCCACCCACGCGCACCTGCCGGGTGCCGGCGACAAGATCGTCTTCGACCGCTTCCACATCATGGGCTACATGGGCAAGGCGGTGGATACGGTGCGCAAGCGTGAGCACAAGGCGCTGCGCGCGGCCGGCGATGACACCCTGACGAAGACCAAGTACCTGTGGGTGTATGCCGAGGAGAACCTGCCCGAGCGCCACCGGGAGCGCTTCGAGGCCCTGCGCGACGCCGATCTCAAGACGGCACGAGCCTGGGCGATCAAAGAGAACCTGCGCCTGCTCTGGGACTACCTCCGGCGCGGCTGGGCGACCCGACACTGGAAAGACTGGTACTTCTGGGCGACGCACTCGCGCCTACAGCCGGTGATCGATGCCGCCAGGACGATCCACCGTCACAT
>JBOHRF010000645.1:0-2291 GCA_050732575.1 Longimicrobiales bacterium | reverse complement strand
CCGGATCGCTTTTTCCCCGTTCAGGATCAGGCGCTGGTCGTGGCACTGGCGCCGGAGACCAACGTCGCTTTTGCCGCTGACGCCGAGCAAATCCAGCAATGGATCGCCGCGTTTGAACGGTGGGGCCCCGTGGAGAACGTGGAGCCGGCGCCCCTCTCACTGGCGCGCGCATTGGGTAAAACCGTGCGCGCTACGTTCGTCGTGCCGGCGGGCGCCGAATTGGGTTTGATTGAAGTGCACGCTGGGCGCGTCGAGGCCGCGCGTCGGACGCTGCCCGCTGCGGCATCTGCGGATGCCAGGGCCCTGCCCAACGTGAGTGGTCTGAAAGGCGATTTCCTGGCCGCGCTCGGTGCAGCCCGCGGCGTCAACAGTGCGCTCGATGCCATGCTCCTGTCCGATGATGGGGCTGCGCGTGTAAAGCGGCGGCGCGGGGTACGACTATCGTGGACGGCGGCCGTGTGCTCCCTGGCATTCGGATTGGCGCTCTGGACCGTCGATCGCTCGCGTGACCGGACCCTGGAACGAATTCGCAGTGAAGTCTTGCAGATCTCGCCGCGCGCGCAGGAGGCCATGCAACTGCGCGAACGTCTGGCGGCTATCGAGCGGGAGGCTCGAGCAATCGGCGAACTGGCTGCACGCCGGCCCGACCCGTTGCCCGTTCTGGCCGCACTGAGCGAACGGCTGCCCGCCGGCGCCATCGTGCTGAGCATCAAAGCCGACGGCGCCGACTGGCAAATCGACGGCACGGCATCGGATGCCGCCGCCCTGGTTCCACTACTGGATCGCGATAACCGCTTCCAGGATGTTCGATTCCTGTCGGCCAGCTCACGCTTTCAAGATGGCAATCGAACGGCGGAAACCTTTTCCATAGCCTTCCGTGTTAGCGCGCAACCTTAAGGCGCGCGAGCGCCGCACCATCGTCACCGGCCTGGCCGTGACCGCATTCGCCCTCACCACGGCGTATGCAGTGCTGCCGTTCCTTCGTTACTGGCGCATGCGCGAGGACCTCATTGCCACCGAAGTCGATCGGTTGGCCCGCTTGCGCGGACTGGTGAGCCACGAGGCACAGTTGCGTCAGGTAGTACGCGCGCGCGCCGCAGCGCTGGAATCCGGACCACAGCGACTGCTGGCCGGACGCACGCCTGCACTGGCCGCCTCGGCACTGCAATCACTTCTGCAGCAATTTGCCGATCAGAGCCAGGTCACCGTGTCTCGCCTCGATGTGGCAGGCGCGCCCGATACCAGTGCCGCAGCCTTGCCCATGATTCCGGCTACCCTGTCCGGAGTGGGCGACATTTATGGAATTACGGAGCTACTGTCTCTCATTCAGAATGGAGCGCTGTTGCTGGAAATCGCAGCGCTGAACGTACGCCCGAATCCGGCACTGCGCGGTGACCTGTTGCAGGTAACGGTTACCCTGCGCGGTGCCTACCTGGGAACTTGACGCGCATGAGTCCGCTGACGCGAGTCGAGTCGACACTGCGCGCGCTGTGTGCGCTTTTCCTGACTGCCGCCGCGCTGGCCGCAGTTTGGCGGCCGGCCGTGCCGTCATCGGAAATTGCGCCCGCCGGACTCGACACGTTGCCGGGCAAACGCTCGCCTATGGTATCCATTGATCCAGCACTGGCCCAGCGCGTGGTGGCCGCCAATATTTTTTCCAGCTCGCGCAGCGCGCCCCGTCAACGCTACCGTCTGCACCAGAACGAGTCACCACAGTTTGGTCCGTCGGTGCCGTCACCGGAACCGCGTTCGCGCCCCCAGGGTGAAGGCGTGCCGCAGTTGTTTGGTACCTTGCTGGGGCCGGCCGGCGCTACGGCACTCATGCGTCTGGATCCGGCCATACCGGACGCGCAATTGTATCGTGAAGGGGATCGGGCCGGGAACTATCTGGTAGAGAAAATCAACGAGCGATCCGTCGTCCTCAGCAGTCCACGGGGACGTGTTGAGTTGCGACTCATTCAATCAAAAGGACCCACGCCGTGATGCGAATCGACGAAGCGCCGCAGCGGTCGAGCCGGATGACCGCATTCATTGTCACGATACTGCTTTCGGCTGGAGCGCATGGTCTCACGCGTGAGTTGCCGGCGCAGCAACCCATCAATCTCAACTTCGTGGATGCCCGGCTATCCGATGTGATTCGTTCGCTGGCCACCACGCTGGGCGTTAACGTGCTGCTCACCAACGTGCCCGACAAACGGATCACGTTCCAGACCACGGTACCGGTTCGTCCCGAGGATCTGGGTGGCATCCTGGAGTCGATCCTGGAGGCCCACAACCTCTTCCTGGTGCAG
>JBOHRF010000644.1:0-2295 GCA_050732575.1 Longimicrobiales bacterium | reverse complement strand
TACAGCAGGGAACGCGGCGCACGGTGAGCGGAAACCAGCGGACGCGCAGCGTGCTGGTGGTGGCCGAGGTCGCGCTTGCACTTTTGCTGCTGGTCGGCTCCGGACTGCTTTTGCGCAGTCTGCAGCGCCTGTTCTCCATTGACGCGGGATTCAATACTTCGCACCTGCTCACCGTGCAGGTACAGACTTCCAATCAACGCTACAGTGCGAGCGGCGCCGCTTACCAATTCTTTACGGAGGCATTGGAGGCCGCGCGCCGTGTGCCCGGTGTCACGGCGGCTGCACTCACGAGTCAGTTGCCGCTCAGCGGTGATTCCGAAATGTACGGCGTTCATTTCGAGCCGAGCCTCGCACTTGATCCCGGCGAAATCCGCGGAACGTTTCGGTATGCCGTGAGTCCGGGTTACCTCGAGACCATGGGCATCCCGCTTCGGCGAGGCCGTTTGCTGAATGAGCTGGATCATGCCGATGCACCGCGCGTGGCGCTGGTCAGCCAATCGCTGGCCCGACGCAGGCTGCCCGGCCTCGATCCCATCGGCCAGCGTCTGCGCGTGGGCTCCGGTCCATTGTATACGGTAGTCGGCGTAGTTGGTGACGTGAAGCAGATGTCACTGACGCTCAACGAAACCGAAGCGGTCTACGTCACGCCCGCGCAGTGGCGCTTCGCGGATAACGTGATGTCGCTGATCGTGCGCACGCGCGGCTCTGCGGTAGCGCTCACGGACGCAATACGTCAGGCCATCTGGTCTGTGGACAAGGATCAGCCTATCGTCCGAGTAGCCACCATGGACGAGCTGGTGGCTGCAACTGCGGCCGAGCGGAGATTTGCACTGATCCTGTTCCAGGCGTTTGCATTGGCCGCGCTGATGCTGGCCGCGGCTGGCATCTACGGCCTGCTGGCGGGCAGCGTAGCGGAGCGCACCCGTGAGATGGGTGTGCGTGCCGCGCTGGGCGCGTCGCGCACTCGCATCCTTGCCCTGGTGCTTGGTCAGGGCATGACACTCACCGGCCTGGGCATGCTCGCCGGCGTTGCGGGCGCGCTGCCGCTCAGTCGCGTGCTGGAGACCATGCTATTCGATGTATCGCCACTGGACTCGATCACCTACATCAGCGGGATAGCATTGCTGGCCGCCGTGGCATTGCTGGCGTGCGCTGTGCCCGCGTGGCGTGCCGCGCGTGTGGATCCGGCCCGGACACTGGCCGCTTGACCATTCAGCCTAAAGGTCGACGATCACCTTGAATCCGCCGTAGGTCATGCGCTTGACGTCGAACGGCATGGCGTTCCTGTCCGTCATCAGGGCGGCAAGGCGCGGATCTTTCACCACCTTCGCATTGACTCGGTCGCGATGTGCTCGTGACTTGTAGACGATCCACGAAAAGATGACCGTCTCGTCGGGCCGGGTGCGCACCCTGCTCGTGAAACTCACCGTCCCCTTGATCTTCAAGTCGTCGCCCACACACTCGATGTACTCGAGCGCGCCGTATTCCTTCCAAACTTTACCCGCCTTCTGCGACAGGCGGCGATACGCCTCCACGTTTTTCCTGGGGACGGGAATGACAAAGCCGTCCACATAGCGGGCCATGCGAACCTCCTGCGAACGTGAGTGCAGTTCTCCGACGGAATTCTACAACAGGTCGAGCTCGATTCAACGAGCAGGTTGCTGGTACAGCCCAATTACGTTTCCCGCCGGATCGCGAAAGCGAGCCGTAATCTCGGGCGCATCAGCGCCCATGGGCTGCACGATCTGGCCGCCGTGCGCGACCACCCGGTCCTCAGGCAGATGGAAGGCTGCTATGTTCGATGGGCGCAAGCTGCGGCGCGCTCGAGCAGGAGCGTGCGCTCGCGCGTGTTGCGCGTGAGCGCGGCCGCCCGCTCGAACTCGATGGCTGCCTCAGCGAAGCGACCGAGCTTGGCCAACAGATCGCCGCGCACGCTGGGCAGCAGGTAATAGTCGGCGAGGGCCGTATCGCCCATCAGCGCATCGACCAGCTCCAGCCCGGCAGCCGGGCCAAATGCCATGGATACCGCGACCGCGCGATTCAACTCGACCACCGGTGATGGCATGACCTGCAAGAGCGCATCGTAGAGCGTCACGATGCGCGGCCAGTCCGTCTCTTCGGGCGTGCGCGCTCGCGCGTGGCAAGCGGCGATGGCGGCCTGCAAGCCGTACGGGCCGAGCTCATTGCCCAGCCGCTCGGCTCGCTCCAGTGCGGCCAGGCCGCGACGAATCAGAAGCTGATCCCAACGCGCGCGGTCCTGATCGTATAACAGAATCGGCTCACCTGATGGACCGG
>JBOHRF010000643.1:0-2298 GCA_050732575.1 Longimicrobiales bacterium | reverse complement strand
GGTCACCACCACTGGACTGTACCTGGTCTTCCGTGTCGAATGTTTTCGATGTGGGATCGACATCAGGAGAGAACAGGTGCAGCATGGCGGTCTCGGGTGCAGGCTGCGGCTGCTCCAACGCGCGATCCGAAGCTTCCTGCACTTCTTTCGCGATCTCCGCGTCCAACGCGCCGAGTTCTTCT
This sequence comes from Longimicrobiales bacterium, assembly GCA_050732575.1. Lineage (GTDB taxonomy): Bacteria > Gemmatimonadota > Gemmatimonadetes > Longimicrobiales > RSA9 > JBBDWZ01. Next base: position 2,116 of record JBOHRF010000643.1, on the reverse strand, counting down.
TCGCTGGCCAGGTTTTCTTCGATCAGGAGCTGGCGGAAGTTGACGATCGGATCGCGCCGCGCCTCGAGCTGACGCTCCGACTCCGAGCGATACGATCGCTCGTCATCGGACATGGAGTGCGAATACGGTCGCACCACCTGCGCGTGAACCAATGCGGGTCCGCGCCGCGTGCGCGCGTATTGCACGGCGCGGCCGGTCGCCTCATAGCTGGCGATCACATCGCAGCCATCCACTTCTTCGATGTAGAGGCCCGGGAAACCGCTGACCAGCCGGCTGATCTTGCCGCCGGCAAGGCCGACTTCGACCGGCACCGAGATGGCGTAGCCGTTGTCTTCCACCAGGAAGACCACGGGCAGCTTCAGGTTGCAAGCGGTATTGAGCGCCTCCCAGAACTCGCCCTCCGAGGTCTGCCCCTCGCCCGTAGTGCACAGCACGATTTCATCGTCCTGCAGGGGCCCAAGGGAGCTGCGCAGCGCCTCGTTCAAGGTGGCGCGATAGCTGGTTTCCGCGCAGCCAACCGATTGGAGGAACTGCGTCCCGGTGGGCGAGGAGACGCTGACGATGCGCAGGTCGCGGTGGCCCCAGTGGGCCGGCATCTGGCGGCCGCCACTGGCCGGATCGCTCTCTGCCCCAACCGCTTGCAGCAGATGCTCGTAGGGCGTCATGCCCAGCGCCTGGCTCAACGCGCGGTCGCGGTAATAGAGATAGAACCAGTCGGATCCGGGGCGCAGGTGCTCGGCAATGGCCACCTGCACGGCCTCGTGGCCGGCGCCGGAAATCTGGAAGAAGATCTTGTTTTGCCGCTTGAGCAGGATTTCCTGGTCATCGGTACGGCGGGCCGTGACCATGATTCGGTAAAAACGCAGCAGCTGTTCCCGCCCGAGACCGGCGTACGAATCCCGCTGGGTCACCGATTTTGCTTTCGTTGCCATGACGCTCTGGCTAAGGGGCGGGGACCGCAGTCGCCCGAAACAGGGGCGCTAAGTGGCCCCGCATATTATAATTATAGGCACAACTCCCCGGCCACCCCGCGAGCGGGTGGTGCCCCCCGCTGCCACCGATCCATGTACAGGAGGCTGCGCCCCATCGTGGGAGCGATCTCACTGTGAACAATTTGGCTGCACGCGCTACGACCGCGCGCTTCGTCTTGCGTATGCTGGCGCGCGCACTGGTGCGTCCGCGTCTGCTCGTGTTGCTGCCCCTCGTGGGTTGGCGCTTCCGCAGACGAGACTGGTATCGACGTTGGCCGTTCCTCCCCCTGCCGCCCACGCCTTACATCGCGTGGCGTTTGCAAACTGCTTTCGGTGATGAGGCAATGACGCCGAACGCCGAACAAGCAGAAGTGTACTTGCGCTGGGCTCATCGGATGGGCAAGCGCTGATCCTAGGGAGACACAACGATGGTCAAGTACATCATCATCCTGGTACTGTTGGTGGGCGCCGCAACGTCCATCCCACAGATTCGCAACCGCGTCATGCCGCCGCTCGCGGCCGCGCTGGGTCCTACCGGAGAGCGCATGATGACGCCCGTGAAGAAGTGGAAGGCCAAGACCCGCTGCGAAGATCTGCTGCGCGAGCTGCGCGCCACCAATACGTCTGGTCGCCCTATTCCCGAGCCCAAAGGCTTCACGGCCTGGGCGCAGTTCGTGTTGCGCGTACCAGACGCCGGCATCGATCCCTGGGGCTCGCGCTACTATTACAAGCAGATCCGCACACAGATGACTGTGGGTTCACCAGGCCCGGATCTCAAGCGCGAAACCGTGGACGATATCACTGTGTCGGCGCCGTGGGGTGTCTTCTAGTCTGGCTTGGCGGCTCCGCCACCAGCAACAGCTTTCAGTCGCAGAGGAACTGCAGAGAACATCAAGAGGACGCGGAGAAAGGCGCTTTGTAACCTCTAACGACGCGGCCAACACCGTCGATCAGGCGAGTGACATTGAAATTGATGAGCAATCCGACATCGCAGCCTGAATGCTGGAGCTAGGTCATCATCTGGGCAAAGTGCACGGGATCCAGCTTCGTCACCGCCTTCAACTCGACAACCACTCGGCTTTCAACCAAAAGGTCCAGCCGGTAACCGCATTCGAGTTTCTCGAAAAACCACTGGCATCGCAACC
>JBOHRF010000642.1:0-2305 GCA_050732575.1 Longimicrobiales bacterium | reverse complement strand
ATATGGTGGTGTCCCGTACCCAAGCACGAGTTCCGGTGACGTTCGATTACGATGATGAGAGTGACGTGGGTCCGTATCCGGTTCCGGCGAACGCGCCTATCGAAGGTGGTGTGCAGTCGCGTGGAGATCGGCACGTGCTGATCATCGATCGAGACAACTGGAGACTGTACGAACTATTTGCCGCGTATCCGCAGAATGGTGGACAGAGCTGGCACGCGGGCTCGGGCGCTGTATTCGATCTGAACTCGAATGCACTGCGCCCGGCGGGTTGGACCTCAGCGGATGCCGCGGGCCTGCCCGTTCTGGCCGGACTGGTGCGGTACGACGAGGTCGTCGAGCGAAAGGAGATCCGTCATGCCCTGCGCTTCACGTGCTCGACGACCCGTCGTGCCTACACGGCGCCTGCGCGCCACTACGCGAGCAGCCGAACCGATGCCAGCTACCCGCCCATGGGCATGCGCGTACGCCTGCGCGCGGACTACGACATCTCAGGTTTTCCGCAGGAGGTCCAGGTCATCCTGACTGCGCTCAAGCGATATGGCATGTTCCTGGCCGACAACGGCAGTTCCTGGTTCATCAGTGGTGCTCCCGATCCACGCTGGAGCGATGACAATCTGGCCGCCATCAAACGCGTGCCGAGCACCGCGTTCCAGGTGGTACGCATGGGTCCGCTGGTGACCAGCTGAACACAACGGACGCAACAGAGCAGAGAGGAGGCGATCCGCATCGGGAAGGGGGAAGGGCAGTATCATCAAACCTGAACAGGGGAAGACAGCCAGAGAAACTGCTCTTCCCCTCTTCCTTTTCTAACGAACAACGAAAGGTGACGGCGACGGTGACGGTCGCCGTCACCTTTCGTCGGCTTTAGCGGATGATGGTGGCCGGTGCAGCGCTTTCTTCGGCCTGACGCCGGCTGTTCTGCTGGGGTGGTTTGCCGAAGTTGTAGGTGAAGCTGAGGGTTGCCATGCGCTGCTTCACGGTGGTGCGACTGGTCTGCACGTGCGTGTGATCGCTGGTCGTAAAATTGAAGCGGTAGAGATCGAAGGGGTCGTTGACCAACAGGCTGAGCGATCCTTTTGTGCCCCACAATTGCTGGCGCAAACCGAGCGAGCTATAGAACGAGCCGGAGGAACGGCCCTGGAGCAGAGTAAAGGACGGTGTGTAGCGCAAATTGGTGGTAGCGGCCAGCGTGCGGCCGATCGAGTAGCCGCCGTTGAAGCTGGCCGACCAGCGCCAGGCGTTTTGCGCGAAATCGGAGGACAGGTTGCTGGCATCCCGCTGTTCATGCAGGATCGACAGATTGGCTGAGCCGTTCCAGCGCGTCGACGGACGGAGCGAGGCGGTGAACGACGTACCATAGACCTCGAGCGACGCGACGTTTTCCCAGGTCATGGTCGACACGCCCTGTTCATCGACCACGCGAATCTGGTCCCAGTTGTCGACAGTTTTCCGGTAGTAAGGCGCCGCGCGCAACGTGCCTTTCTGCCCGATCCAACTCAGATCGAGGCTGAGTGAATGCGTGTACATCGGATCGATGTAGGGATTGCCACGATGCAGATTGAGCGGATCGGCCGTTGGGTTATGCGGATTCAGGATGAACGGTACGGGCCGTGTGATGCGCTTCGAGTATGACAAGCGCGCCGTGCGGCCCTGACCGAACGTGTAGGCCAGGTTGGCACTGGGGAAAATGCTGTTGTAGTCGTGCCCAAAGTCTTCGTTGGTGGTGGGCACCCTGAAGTTGGTACCGGCCAGCTCGGCGCGCACACCCAGCTGCAGATTGAATTTGCCCTGCGTCTGACTAACGGTTGTGTAGACCGAATGAAAGATCTCATCGTAATCGTAGGCGGCGCGCATGCTTTCCTGGGCAAAACTCGCAACCGGCGAGGCAAAGATGTCGATGCGGTTGTCGTTGCTCTCCTCGCGTTGCCAGGCGCGATAGCCGAGATCCAGACGGCCACGGGCACCGAGCGACCGGAAATAGTCGGCCTGCAAAGAGAGGTTGCCGTTGTCGCCGTCGATATCATTGATCGTGAATTCCGTGGGCCATTCCACGGATTGCCCGTTCGACATCACATAGCGCCGCAGCCATTCACTGTCCGTATCGAGATTGCCCGAGGCGAGGCGGAAGTCGACCGTAAGCTCATGCCGTTGAGGCTGAAACACGTGCTTGAAACCCACTGTGACATCGCCGCTGCCCATGATGCCACCACCGGTCGTGTTGCGGTCGAAGCGCTCACGCAGCAGGCGCGCCTCATCCAGGATGCCGTACGTTGCATCCTGTTCGTTGTCACTGCCGCTGCGGTAC
>JBOHRF010000641.1:0-2336 GCA_050732575.1 Longimicrobiales bacterium | reverse complement strand
CGTTAGCGTCCTCGCTAATTGCCGCGATTCTAGGCGGCGGCGGTCGGGTTCTGCTTCCAATACTAAACCAACTCGTTTCTGTAGCGAACCAGTCTGGCCGACGCACAACCGACTGCAACATCACTCCCTGATCGCTCCAACGTGTTGCGCGGTAGCGAACCCAGTCAGCCGCCCAGATGGCATCGGACCTGGGATTCGAGAACTGATGCAGCAGTGAGGGGGCATCACCAGGATTAACGACGCCCTGATTGTTGCCGAATGCCTTAGCAGACTGTTGAAAAACAAGATGGATTATCGGCGCACAGATGGGTAGATTGGCACATTCGATTCCCCCGCTTGCCTGGTGCGCATGTTTCGAGAGAAAAGAGCAGAACCGCAGCGGAGCCTGTGGATCGCGACGGGCGATCTGCCGCGCACGCCGGTGAATTCGTTTTATGAACGAGTCGACCGGGCTCTGGTGAAGGTGGGATTCGGGGATGCGGTACGAGCGTTGTGTGCACCGTACTACGAGCAGGATGCGCAGGTGGGTGGGCGGCCCGGGATCGATCCGGAAGTCTACGTCAAGATGCAGCTGATCGGGTTCTTCGAGAACCTGGCGAGCGAGCGGGCGATTGCGGCGCGCTGCGCGGATTCGTTTTCGATTCGAGCCTTCCTGCACTACACACTGACGGAGCGCACGCCGGATCATTCCACGCTGACAGTGATCCGGCAGCGGCTGCCCGCGACTGTCTTCGAGGAAATATTTGGTCTGGTGCTGGCGGCACTCAAGAAGAACAAGTTGCTGCGGGGCAAACGCCTGGCGATTGACGCCTCGGTGCTGGAAGCGAATGCCTCGTTGCGCTCGCTGGAGCATCGGCTGACCGGCGAAGCCTACGCTGCGTATGTGCAGAAGCTGGCCGAAGCCGCAGGAGTCGATGGCCAGGATCGCGCCGCAGTGGCGCGCTTTGACAGGAAGCGCCCGGGGCGCAAGACGAGCAACAAGGAGTGGCACAATCCGCACGATCCTGACGCCAGGATCGGACCGACCAAACGCGGGAACACGCGGATGATTTACAAACCGGAACACGTTGTGGATCTGGATACAGGTGCGATCGTGGCCGTGGATGTGCGGCCGGGCGATGAGCACGACACCGCAGACTTGAAGCAGCGGGTGCTGGCGGCGGAAGAGCAGATGAACACGGCGCTGGGGGATTCGCCGGGACTGCCTCGCGTTGAGAGCGTCGCGGCCGATAAGGGCTACTACAAGGTAGAGGAACTCACGCGATTGCAGGAACTGGGAATCCGTACGGTGATCAGCGATCCTCTCGACAACCGGCGTCTGGACAGGCTGGCGGAGAAACCTCGAGCCGCCGTGCGTGCCGCTCGGCGTACGGTCCGCTCGAGGAGTGGCAAAGCGCTCCTGGCACGCCGGGGAGAATTGCTCGAACGTTCCTTCCAGCATGTCCTGGACGCAGGCGGCGCGCGACGCACGACTTTGCGTGGCCGCGAGAACATCCGAAAGCGGTATCTGCTGCAGGCCATGGCGGCCAACCTGTCGTTGCTTCTGCGGACCCTGACCGGCATCGGTACCCCGAAACAAGCGCTCGCGGCAGCAGAGCAACTTCAGCGGCTCATTACGTGTCTACAGCGATTTACGCAGCGCCTGCGCCGCATCAAGATCGCGCCCGCATCGATCGAGCGATGTTTTGAACGCTTTCTTCACTTCCCGGACCAATCGCGCGATATCGCTGGCTACGCGGTTCACGCCCCCCTGCGATTATCGTAATTCAACAGCCTGCTAACACGGGTCCGTTCAAGTGCGCCAATCTTTACCATTGCACTCTCCCAGGCGATCCATCATTTAGCCCAACACAGCGCGCGTTTGGATCTAGTGTTACGTCCCGGAAGTTCCTTGGCATTCGAGGGCGGCTGCATCCCGCATGGCTGCGTTGCTCCTCCTCGAAATAGCGCTGCTATGCCTTCGTCGTCGCGCCTTGCCCTGCGGGCGCATCCGCCCTCTCGTTGCACAAGGAACTTCCGGGACGTAACACTAGAGCTTCCGCTCTAGATCGACCTGCCTTGATCGTCAGTCTGGCCATTGCCCGCCCACACGAACGCCGCCGGCTCCGCTCTCCGCGACAATCGAAGTTTGAGGAATACACTGTGTAGATGATTCTTGACGGTTGAGACCCTCAGCTGAAGCAACTGCGCAATTCGTTTGTCAGTCATGCCTCTCGCGGCCAGGAGCATTATTTCGGTCTCCCGAGTGGTCAGCGCATTCCCGGCATTCTGCTGGGAATAGTCGTGCTCAACCATCCCTCTCAATAACTGGGTTGTCGTGCTCGTGAGATAGCAAG
>JBOHRF010000640.1:0-2347 GCA_050732575.1 Longimicrobiales bacterium | reverse complement strand
GCATTCCACAGCATAAAGCGATGCCAGAGCACGGGCGGCATCGGCCTCGCCAATATGGGTCTGCTCACAAAACCTCGCCAGATCGCTGTTGAAGAAGCGGCCGTCCAGGAAACCACTCGCCCGCGCGCGGCCATCGCGTAGTTCAGCAAACACGTACTGTGCACCGCGCTGCAATGTGTTCGCGGTGATCGCCGTATAGTCACCTTTGTCGCGCCGTTGCAGGATAGGCGCTGGAACGATGCCGCGCATCCCCTCCCGCAACAGCGCCTTGGGCGTGCCGCCATTGTATTGCGCGCTGCCCGGTGTTGTGATCAGCAGGGTGAGCAGCGCGCGATCCAGGAAGGGCAGTGCACTCTGCACACCTTGCCATACCGCGGACTTTGCGTACCACTCGAGCGTCAGCGTGTTCACACGCGACCGTACATTCCGCTCGACCGCACGCGCATGCGCGCTGCCTCGATTCGACCAGGGTATGTCAGCTGCCGTTGCGGCCACCAATGCCTGGCGCAGCTCGGGATTCAGCATGCGCACCATTGCGCGCATGGGACGGAAACGGCGCAACGTGCGGGGCGCCAGTTCCGGCACGTGTGCGCGCACCAGGTGCCGGCCTATGGCAGACCAGAGCTCGTGGCGAGGTACGTCCGTGAACCAGTCGGGCAGGCTGCGCAGATGCCGCACCAGCGTGCCCCATTGCAGACCACGCAGCACATCGAGGTAGTAACCGGGCGGAAACGGAAACAGCACCTGGTCGGCCCACGTGCCGTTCAGAATGACCGTGGCGCCAGCCGCACGTGCGGCCTGTGTTGCACGCAGGTGCAACGCCGGTTGATAGTCGGCCAGCGGCGTTTCGCTCTCGCGCACGCCCGCGTCCACCCGCTCGGGATAACCCAGAGGCTCGAGTTCGATGTGCTCGACCAGCAGACCGGACTGCTCGAGCTGCGCCACGTACGCAGTCTCGTCTGCCCCACTGCCATCGCGCGCACCGTGATAAATGCCAATGACATCACCGCCCAGCTCGCGCGCCGTGCAAAGAATCGAAGCTGAGTCCAGGCCGCCGCTCACCAGCACCGCGGTGCGGCCTACGGTCGCCATGCGCTTGCGCACCGACGCACGAAAGAGTGTGCGGAACTCCTCCACGCACTGTTCAAAGCTCAGGTGCGTGTAACCATGACCATCCGCCTGCCAGTACTGCCGTACCTGCGTGCCCGTGCTCGTACTGATGAGCGCATGGGCCGGCGGCAACGCGTGAATGCCGGATAGAAACGTTTCGTCGCGGGGCAAGGCTTGCGGTGCGCACAACAGTTGGGCCAGCGCGTTGAAGCGGGGAGTCGGCGTGCGCGCCAGCGCATGCCGCAGGGGCGCCAGTGCGGGCGCAAAGGCGATGCTGCCGCTCGCTTCTGCATAGTAGAGCGGCCGCGCACCTACGGCATCACGAGCCAGCAGCAGGGCGGCCCGGCTCGCATCACAGATGACCAGCGCAAAATCGCCATCCAGTTGCTCGGGCAGCTCGAAACCCCACCGCCCGTAAGCCGCAATCAGCAGCCGCGCTAGCGGTGTGTCACCCTGCAATCGCAACACATCCGCCAGCCCGGCCCGGTTGTCCAGCCGCCCGTCGAAACCGACCAGCAGCCCATTCACGCGCGCCATCACCAGGTCGGGTCGACGCACCTGCGGGCCGATGATCGCGGCTCCGCGCTCCGTGTGCCAACTCAACGCATCGCCCGCACGAGCACCATGAATTCGCTCGAGCAACGCCTCCGGCGGGCTGCCATCACGCGACACGACACCCGCCCAGTGTTTCCGCTCGACTCTGATCACGCGCGCCAAGCTAGTGGCCGACGCACCGCCCGTCACGCAAGTGTCGCGTCTCGTAACAATCGGCCCCTACAACGTCTGCCCGCTCACAGTTTTGGTTTCGGGAAACCATCGTCCCGGATGCGAACAGTCTTCTGCCCGTGCCCGTTCGCGCCTGTCGGTGCAACACCTTGTGCATCATGCAATTGTCCTTGCGCCGCGCGCGGGCATGCAGATTCCGTTCGTTCGGGCTCACCCTGGAGGGCTACTATGTTTCGTACCATACCTTGCGCTTTGCTTGGCTGCGCACTATTGGCCGGCGCAGCTCACGCTCAAACCAGCGCCGATTCGGCCGCTATCCGTGCCACCGCGCTCGATTACGTGGAAGGCTGGTATACCGGCGATGCCGCGCGCATGGAACGCGCACTGCACCCCGAGCTGGCCAAGCGCATCGTCAACACCAACCCTCAGAATGGCCGCAGCAGCCTGGGCAGCCAGAGCGCCATGACCCTCGTGCAGTACACGCGCGCTGGCGGCGGTAAAGACACACCAC
>JBOHRF010000639.1:0-2356 GCA_050732575.1 Longimicrobiales bacterium | reverse complement strand
GCGGCGCCGCGCGCGAGCAGCAACCCGGCCAGGTTGGCGCAGGCAACCAGCAAGACAAACACGACGATGCCGAGCAGCGCCCAGAAGCTGGGCAGCTCGCCCGCCAGATCGGAGCGCAAAGGCAGCGCGTTCAACGTCCAGCCCGTATTGGTTTGCGGGAACTGACGCTCCAATGATTGGCCGAATGCAGCCAGCTCCGCGCGCACGCCATCGTCACTCACGTGGTCTGCCAATCTGCCGATCACGCCAATGTTGCGTTCGCCGCGCTCCTGCGCAGGAAACAAGGGTGCCAGCGGCACCCAGAACTGCGCGCGATTGGGAAAGCGGACCGACGCGGGCACAATGCCCACCACCGTGTGCGGGTCACCATTGAGCCGAATCGTGCGGCCGATCACGGTCGCGTTCGCCTCATAACGTGCGCCAGATCGATTCCGAGATGAGCGCCACGCGCGGCGCGCCCGTACGATCGTCCTCAGATTGGATGAATCGGCCCTCGCGTGGCACGAGGCCGAGCAGCTCCAACAGCCCGGCGCTCACGGCTGCGCCGCGCACGCGCACGGGTGCGCTCGCATCGTTCAACACGAACTGCCGATCGGTATAGGCGCCCACGCCACTCAGCGTACGCACATTCGACTGCAGATCCTGGTAAAGCGCGTACGAAGTGCCCACACCACAACCGGGGCAAACTTCACGCGCATTGTGTTCGTAGATGTCGTACAGTCGATCCGCATCCCGGAAGGGCAGCGGTGCGAAGAAAACTGCATTGACGAAGCTGAAGACCGTTGTGTTCGCGCCAATGCCAATGGCAATGGACAGGAGCGCAACCGCGGTGAAAGCGGGCGCCGCGCGCAGTGTACGCAAGGCGTAGCGAAGTCGCGCATCAAGCGGTCCATGTTCACAATTCAGCTCTCCCCTACTTCCCAACCACACGAACCATGCGTGTAAGGAAGCCTCGTGCCCACCCGGCCGTCGGGGCGCAAGTCGCTATCAAACAATGGGTTGACCGTCACGCCCCGGATCTTCTGCCGGCCCCGTCCGTTCGTTTTCGGGACGGACCGTCCGCTTCCGGCCTCAGTTCTTACCCGTCGCCATCAGACTCACCACGACGGGAGCACGAGCTCGTAGCTGCGCTGGCAACGATGGGACGGATGCAGACACGACACTTCCCGGAAGCCCGCCGTCTCCTCTGAGGCGAGTTTCAAGTAATCAGCGCCGCGCGCAAAGATGATCGGCAAGCCGACGGGCCAGACTGATGATGGTCAACACGGTCGGCCGTCCCAGCGCCTCCGGAAAGACACTCGCATCGCACACATACAGGCCGGCAATTTCGGTCTGCAAATCCGTGGACAGCATGGTGCCAATGCGTACCGTGGCGGAAGGGTGCGTGCCACGCAGTGGTGATGTGAAGATGGTATCAGGCTCACAACCGGCCTGGCGCAGAATCCGACCCGCCACCGCTTCGGCGCGCGTGAGCCGCCCGCGATCGGCCGGTGTCAATCCCTTGCTTATGCGGCCCCGTGCATCCACTTCGCCGCTGATCTCATCCTTCAATTTGATCATGACACCAAGCGAGCGCCGCCAGCGATTCCAGGTGAGCGCGTAATGCGGCGCTTTGGTGGCCATGATGAGGGGATACATGAGCCAGGGATCGATGAGCGTGGAATACAGCACGCTCAGCTCGTCGTCCGCACAGCTCCAGGTCATGGGAGGATCCGTGCCCATACCGCCAAAAGGCGCGTGGCCGTAGACCATCACTGTGGTATCCATGGCAATGCCGCGCCCGGCCGCCGACAGTCCGCTGTTCTGCAGCAATACGGCCGAGCCAATGCCGCCTGCGGCCACGATCACTGTGTCAGCTTCCACCTGGAACGATGCGCCTGCCACCGTTCCGCGCACGCCGCGCACCTGTCCACCCTCAGTCAGGATGCGATGGACGCGCGCGCGCGTCCACAGTTCCGCACCTGCCGCCACGGCGTCATCCACATACTCCGCGGCGTTCCATTTTGCCCAACAGCGGCAGCCGACCATGCAGTGCGCACCGCAATCGAAAGGATCCCCGCGTTCGGGGCGTACAAACTTGTCCTGCGCCACCCAGGTCATGCCCAGCGCATCACCCGCTTCTGCAATGCGGGTCGAGGCTTCACCGCGCAGCTCGGCGGGTAGCGGCGCAATCTTCAGCTCGCTCACGGTTTCATCAGCGTAACCCGTCAGATCGATGGCGTGCCGATCTTTCCACCAGTCATGCGGACGCGCGGCACAGCCGCAATACATGCTGGTCGCGCCTCCCAGCATGAGTGGACGGATGATGTTCATGCCTTCACGCGTGAACAGCAGTGCATGCCGGTCTGTATAGAGC
>JBOHRF010000638.1:0-2360 GCA_050732575.1 Longimicrobiales bacterium | reverse complement strand
GTCCACGCCGCTGAGCAGGCGACGGCGCACATCTTCGGCGATCACGATGCCGGGATACGTGAGCTGGCCAGGAACCGGCGGATGTGACCGCGATAAGCAGTGCGGGTGCGCGGGCTGTAGCGGCGCAGGCGCAGCTCCTCATCGAGCGCTGGAGAAGTAACGTGTGGTCCATGATGTCAAATGAAGGCGCTGACCCGGGGCACAGCCATGGCTGCATGCGTCTCAACAGAGAGCCGCTCGTGAGGCGATTAATTCGGATTGCGCTGACCAGAATGCTGGCGAGCGTTGCGCAGAGTGCGCGTATCTTCATGCCAGCTGTAAGCCAATGTCGAAGGTGGCACGGTAGTTGGCGCCGTTGGGCACCAGCGTCAGCATGAGTTGATCGCCGCCGCGCCGGAAGATGCCATCCTGCTGGTTGCGCACCGAACGGCGCCCCTTGCTCGCGTAGGGCGCGCGGCCGAGCACGGCATCCGTGACGTCGTCATCGAAATAGAGCTGTGATGTAAATTCATGGGCCATGCCGCCCGCCGCCGGCGCCGTGCGGATCTTGAAGTGCACGTGCACGGTGCGGCCCTGATACCAGCCCGGGTAGATCGTGGTGAAACGAGCCGCGCCGTTGGCATCGGTCAATTGATAGCCGCGCAGGAATTTCTGGCCGACGGTATTGAAGCCCACGGTCGTGTCGCGCACGTCCGAATACACGCCCAGCGCATCACACTGCCAGACATCGACCATGGCGCCGCTCAGCGGCCGGCAGCCGCTGCCATCGACACGTGAAACCTGGAAGGCGAGGTCCAGGCGCGCCCCGTCCTTGACCTGGCCGTTGGTCGGATCGGACCGGATGTCCTGGCGGTTCAACTTCTCGTCCACGAAGTAGGGTCCTTCCATTTGTTGGGGCCGTACGACGCAGGCCGGCAGCGCCAGCGCGGATGCCGGTCGTGAACGGCCCAACATGGCAGCGCCGCCGAGCACGGAAACGCCGGCGGCGCCGGCCAGTGCCAGGATCTCTCTGCGTGTGAGTACTCGTCCGATCTGGATGTCATCGTTCTGCATGGCACACTCCGGAGGAAGAGCTTGCAATCTGACTGCGGGGCATACCGGCCAGGTCATCGGAACGTTTGGCTGCATCCCTACACTGGTCGGGATATTGAATGCTACTGCACGCCGCGCGTGTTGCGATAGAAGACCAGCCCGCCACCGTGCCTCCGCTCAACATGTCGATACGACTGTCGCCCGTGAGTTCGGCGAACGCGGGCGCGCCGAATGGTGGCTGTGGCAGGCTCAGCCCTCGAGCGGCTGAAAGCCCGGTTTCGCCCGCGTGCCCGCATTACGGAAGACGGACACGCCTGCGTCTTCGCGTCCGATCACCAGGCCGAGCAGGCCGTCCCCATCGAGATCGATCAGCGCGGGTGCAGCGCGCCTGCCCACATCGATGTCGCCCAGCTTCTCGGTGACCAGCGTGAAGCGCACCTGCCGCGCCCTGCGCACACGAAAAGGAGCCGATGTGCGAACCCCGTACGAGGCACAGACATGAAACACGTCTTTAACGGGTGTACCTGAATCCGGCCCAACCGGAGGGTGGACCGGAGTCCAGGTCAGAACGGTGTGGCGCGGATAGTGATCGAACACGGACCCTTCGGTGGGAGAAATCTGGGTGGGCGCCTGACTGATGATCTGCGAAGTAGCGGGGACTCGAGGCTCTGGCTTCTCGGAACAGGCAACACACAGGACCGGGATCCACAGCAGTAACCGTTGAACGCGCTGGCTGGTTATGAGGTGCTCCTATCGATAGACCACTATTGGCCGCGATTGGCACGTGCGTCGTTGCCATTGCGGTAGAAGACCAGACCCCCACCGGTGCCGCCACTCAGCAAATCGATACGACCGTCGCCGGTGAGGTCGGCGAGTATGGGCGCGGCGAATGGGGGTAGCGGCAACGCCCAGCCATCGAGGGGCTGGAAGCGCGGTGCCGCACGCGTGCCCGCATTGCGGAAGGCGGACATGCCGGCATCTTCACGACCGACGATCAGATCGAGCAGCGCATCGCCATCGAGGTCCAGCAGCGTGGGCGCCGCGCGGCGACCCACATCGATGTCACTCAGCTTCTCCGTGACCAGCGTGAAACGCGGCTGCCGCGCCGACCCTTCGTTCCTGTAGTAGTTCACTTCGCCCGATGCTTCTCCGATCAACAAGTCGAGATCGCCATCACCATCCAGGTCGCCCAGCGCGGGCATGGTGTTGCTGGCGCGCGCGGGGTGGATGGTGAGTGTAGTGTCCGCCACGAAGCGCGGCGCGCGCGCGTTGCCATCGTTTCTGAAGAAGAGCACACCCTGGTTCCAGGTACCGAGCAGCAGGTCCAG
>JBOHRF010000637.1:0-2362 GCA_050732575.1 Longimicrobiales bacterium | reverse complement strand
AACGTAACGGATTTAGGGGGCGCTTCCGTTTTGGTCCACGGCCGGGCGCTTGCTAGCGCTGGGTGAGGCGCCCAGCAGGAAACGCAGCTCCCTGGACAGGCGGCGCGCCCAGGCGGCTTCGTTGTGCGCGCCGCCCTGATCCACCACGTACAGCAGATCCCGACCGGAGCGATAGCCCATCCTGACCAGCCGGTCGCGCAGATCGATCACATCCTGCAGCGCGCGACTGCCTTCTTTGGTGCCCACGTCGAGGTAGATACGACCGGGCAGATGCCGTTGTGAATCCAGGTATGAGAAGACCTTCCGTTCGCCATACCAGAGCGATGGGCTCATGACTCCGGCAAAACCAAAAACGTGGGAACGGGCGAAAAAGCCGTACAGGCTGATGAGCCCGCCCATCGAGGATCCGGCAATGCCGGTTAGCGTGCGCTCGCGCGTAGTGCGGAATTCGGCATCGACCAGCGGCTTGACCGTTTCGCTGATGAAGGCCAGGTAGTCATCGCCGCGCCCACGACCGTGTTTGACATCGTCGAACGGGCTGTACTCGCTGCAGCGCTCCTCGCCCATGTTGGGAATGCCAACCACGATGGCTTCCAACCCCAGCGCGCTCTCCCGATCCAGGGTGTCATCGACATTCCACTCGCCGGCAAAGCTGGTGCGCGGATCGAACAGATTCTGGCCGTCGTGCATGTAGATGACCGGATAACGTCGAACGGTCCGCTCATACGAAGGCGGCAGATAAACGATGATGTCACGCGTGTTATCGAGTTGCGGACTGTGCAGGCCGCGCAACAATCTCAGACTGCCCCGCGTTTTGCCCGCCACGGGCGGGTGCGCAGTATGTTCTTCCCAGGTCATCGTATTAGAAACGGATGATGTTCACTCATGCGTTCCACTCAACGAAGGCTCTGTTGCGGCGGCAGGGTGGCGTGGAAATCGCGCATGAACCGCTGGCTGTAATCATCCAGAAGCTCGCTGATGCGCTGGTGGCGCGTCGATGCCAGGACGAAGCCCGCGTGATGGCTCTTCACAATGCGATACACGATTTCAGCGTCCGCATATGCGCTCGTGTCCGGCCATTCCTGGCGCGCCAGTGACATGATGACGCCGCCATACTCCTCGCGCAGCGGCGGCAACGAATAGGCCTCGCCGCGCGCCACACCGACCTCGAGGCGCGCCCACTCGCGCCACAGATTCAGTCCGGTTGCGGCTTCTACCAGCTCGTTGATATAGGCGCCACCCACACGGGCCGCCGTTTCCAGGAAGTAAAACCGGCCGTCCGCGCCACGAATGAACTCGGCGTGCATGATGCCATGATCCAGACCCAGAGCGGAGGCGATTTGCTGCGTGATCAGTTGAAGCTGGTAGGTCTCCACGTCGTGGCGCGGCAGTGTGCTGGTACGGAACAGCCCACCGCCGTGATACACGTCGAAGGGCGGCCGGAAATAGCGGTGTGCTTCGCAAATGACCACCCGCTCATTCACCACGATCGCATCGGCGTGGTAGACCTCACCGGCAATGAATTCCTCCAGCAGATGGTGGGACTGTCGGTCACCCAGTTCTTCGAGCACGCGCCACAACTCGTCGGCATGGCGAAGCATGCGAATGCCGACGGCGGATGCTTCCGTGCGCGGCTTGAGCACCCATGGTGAGGGTACATCGCTCAGGAATCGACGCACCTCATTGTAGGGAAACAGCGCCGTGAAACGCGGCATCAACACGCCCTGACCGCGCGCCTGCACGCGCATGGCCAGCTTGTCGCGGAAGTGGTTGGCGGTGCTTTCCTCGAGTCCCGGAACCTGCAGATGCTCGCGCAGGGCCGCGGCCATGTCCACGTTCAATTCATCAAGCGCAATGATGCGATCGATGCGCTCCGCGCGGGCCAGATAGCTGACCGCGCGCAGCACCGGCTCGCGCTCGTACAGGCTGGGCATCAGGTAAACTTCGGCCAGGATGTCGCGCGGCCAGGCCGCGTCCCGCAACGATTCTACGGTAAGCAGCAGAACACGCGCGCCCAGTGCCTTGCACTCGCGCATCAGGTCCTGCCCCTTCTCGAAGCTGGTCAGGCAGAGGATGGTCGGAACGACAGCCATAACGGGATTCTAGACTCGCGCGCGCCCTTCGCCAAACGGCGTACGACCGCCGGGTACTTTTTTTTGCGTTGCCCGCAGGCAGGCGCGGGGGAATATTTCCCGTTCGCGCGCTGGGGCGCCATTCCGGGACGACTCGCCGCGCAGTGCGCCTCTTGCCCTGAATGGCCGTGTGAACCCAATCCTCGCCATTATTCTGGTCGCGACGCTCAACGGGCCCATCAAGGCCCCGGTTACCCGGGAATTCACGCTCGGACCCGGGGAAATCATCA
>JBOHRF010000636.1:0-2369 GCA_050732575.1 Longimicrobiales bacterium | reverse complement strand
CGGTACGGGCGGCACTCCTGCTGGCAACCATGCAGACGCCCTGGCGCTTTCGCACCAAGCGAAACCTGTGGGCCTATGCCGGGCTCGCGGTCGTGACACATGCGACTGCGGAGTTCCGCATGGTCAACGGGCGGCCGGTGCGACAGCCGCGGGCTGTGCAGACGCGCGGGCTCAACCAGAATCACAATCGCGGGCTCAAGAACGTGTTCAAGAGTGCGGCCACGGCTGCCATCGTGCGAGCGGGTCCGCTGCGAGACTTCTATCAGGGGATGATCGCGCGCGGGGTGCGCGAAGAGCTGGCCCGCGTTACGCTCGCGCGCAAGGTGGCAGCCGTGACGCTCCCTGTGTGGAAGAGAGGAGAACGCTTCGATCCAGCAAAACTGACCGCAGGCGCACTAGCGTCCCGGATGACGAGGCGCGGTACGGGGACATTCCCCCGCTGCGGCTCCGGATCCAGGACGAACGGTGCGGAGGGCAGTCTCAGCTTAGTGCGTCCGCCCGGCCGACAGTCAGGCCGAGGCACTCGTCTAACTTTAGGCCCCTCCGCAGAACCCGAATAAGCGTCAGGCCGGCTCCGTGCCGAGTCTCAGATAGAACCATGGTTCGCAAACCGTGCGACCGCCGCGCTTACACATTCGTCAGCTGGATCCGAAGCAGAAACGAGGAGAATGATGCGGAAGAAGAAGACTGCTACGCGAACCCGGAAGCGTACAACAGCCTCGTCCAATCAATCATCGGGGCTGATTGCCAAGGCGAGAAACCGCGCGCAATCAGCAAGGAAAAATATTATCCTTGACACTCGCTCTCATAGAACGCCCTGAGCGTAACCTGCAGGCCCCGCCAGCGGCCAGATGCTCGGGACCACTACACGAGTTCTCACCAGCACCCACTACGCTCACACAACCCGCCTGACAGGTTCACGCTCTCGTTATACTGCGCACGGGCTACGCCGCTTACCAGATCTGACTTTAGGTCCCTACTTGGAGGTATACTGCTCCTACATCCAGTGCCTCTTCCGGCGTACCATGCAGTTCGCCGCTCGGAAAGAACGTCGGCTCGTATCGCTCGTGACTGTACGTATAGAATGCCAGGGTCCACCCGCGCAAAGCGAAATACCGGAGCCGACACAGATGCGTGGGGACCGCACGACGGCGTTCATAGTACTCCTCCTTCGTTTCCCCAAGCGTGCGCAGCAAGCCCCGCGACGAGGGCGCCGGCTCGCAATACGCGTCGATGTAGCAAAACGCTCCTCGAAAACGGACCTCGATCCGGTTGTACTTCCCGGCGTAATGAGCTTGCGCATGGGCCAGGATTCGACGCCTCGTTTCCTCTTGTAAACGGGGCGGAATTGCGCTCCCTCCGGTATGCGGAGACGCCACCCACACCTTCCGGCGACTCATTTCTGTTCCTCAGATCGCTGTATCAATGCGGGCAGCAGCGCGCTGCGACAGCGCCTAGCTGCCACCGATCCTCTTCCACGACCAAACGAACCGAGATGCAGCCGTGCAGCGATAGCGCCCGCCCATGTGTGACCTGCAATCGCCGCCCCGAAATGAGTCCCAGATGCAGCCGTGTAGCGCTAGCACCCGCCTGCGTGATCAACGTTCCTCGACCAAGACGAATCCAGATGCGCCTTGTAGCGATAGCACCCCATCCACGGGACCACGGGCACAAAAACCGCGACGTACCATTTGAGCGAACAATCCTAAATCTCGAACGACTGCAGGGCTGTCGGGACTCGCGCTGTATAACGCGTTGCGCGTAAGCTGCGCGGCCCACCTGCCGAGGTCAGCCCAGCCGCTCTCACGCGTCAGCTTCACGCGCTGGTTAGCGTGCGTGCCTTCAGCTGGCCTCATCGAGCGGCTCGAGCCGCGCGATTTTCGCCGCCTCCTTCGAGCGCAGCGCATGCCACAGATCCCAATCCTGCTGCAAACCCAGCCAGAAGTCCGCGCTCATGCCAGTTACCCGTGCCAAGCGCAGCGCGGTATCCGGTGTGACACCGCGCTTCCTATTGATGATTTCGTTCAGCCGGGGAAAAGAAACGCCGAGCCGCACGGCGAAGGCCGATTGGGTCAAGCCCAAAGGCTCAAGAAACTCCTCCAGCAGCATCTCGCCAGGATGAGTGGGCGGTCGGTGAGTGGGTAGCCGTCGCTGAACCAGATGGATACTCTTGGTACTCTTAGTGGTAGTCCGTGACTTCGACTTCGTCGGCATTGCCGTCCTCCCACCGAAAACAGATCCGGTACTGGTCGTTGATTCGAATACTGTGCTGGCCAGCCCGATCACCGCGGAGGCGTTCCAAGTGGTTGCCGGGCGGCAAACGGAGCTCCCGGAGAATGCGAACGCGGTTCAGCTGCGTAAGTTTGCGC
>JBOHRF010000635.1:0-2369 GCA_050732575.1 Longimicrobiales bacterium | reverse complement strand
CATGGCCGCGCCGCTGCTGGCCGAGTTCCTGGGCGGGCGCGCGTTCCTCGGCTTCATCGCTGCCGTTGCCTTTGCCACCATCCTGGCTGTGGTGGCCGGGCTCACGCTTTCCGGTGCTGCCGCACTGTCCCACGACCTCTGGGTCAACGTAGTGCGCGGCGGGCGCATGGCCGACACGAGTGAAGAGTTGCGCGTTGCGCGCGCGGCCACTGTCGTGCTGGGCGCACTGGCCGTCATGCTGGGCATCACGTTCAAGGGCCAGAACGTGGCCTACATGGTTTCACTTGCGTTCGCCATTGCGGCCAGCGGCAACTTCCCGGCCCTGCTGCTCTCCATCTTCTGGCGCCGCTCCAGCACTACAGGCATCGTGCTGGCCATGCTGATCGGCACGTTCAGCACGCTGCTCTTGATCTGGTTCTCGCCCACCGTGCAGATCGACGTACTGAAACACCCGGACGCGTGGTTCCCGCTCAGGAACCCCGCGCTCGTGACCATGCCGCTGGCCTTCTTCGTCGGTATTGTGGGGTCCCTGCTGGTGCCCGATGCCGCGGCCGCGGCAAAGCACGACCAGTTGGAGCGCCAGATGCACATGGGGTTGAACATGGAACTGTAAGCACTTAGGCCCCGCGCAGAAATAACTCCCCGATTCTGAGGTTGGCATCTCATGAGTGCGGCACGATGGTGTAGTTTCGCACAGGTTGTACATCGTGTCGGGTGATGTTGATGGTTGCCCTGCGGGCCTTCGAGAGCTTGACACCGGTCGGGTATTCCAATTCGATGAGGTGTGCGCTTACGCGCAGGCCGGTCGCAGTACGGGTCGTGCGAATGTAGTTGAGCATGATCTGGTAGGTCCGCAGAGGGCAACCTGCCCAGTTCTTACTGATCTCGCTAAAAAGCCTGTGCTCGATGGGATTCCACTTCGCGGCACCGGCAGGATAATGACAGACTGTGACGCGCAGACCGTAGAGATCAGCCAGACGCTCCTGCAAAGCCAGGTGGAAAGCGCTACAGCGGGGGGCATTGCTACCCCCGCCATCGGCAAGCACCAGGATCTCGGTGGCCCCGGGATAGCGTTCTCGTCCTTCGGACTGCCACCAATCGACCAGGTTGTCGGCGGCGAACTCCGCCGTATCGTGGGAGATGCCCACGAAGACCGTGCCCCGGTTGGCGCTCACATCGTAGATGCCGTAGGGGATGGCGATACCTTCGGCGTCGGACCGGAAGTCGTGGTCGCGCACCAGCTGGGGCGTTTGATCCCAGGCTGTGCCTGCGTTCTTGAAGTTGCCGATCAGTTCCTTCTTCTTCGTATCGATGCTTACGATCGGCAGATTTCGGCGGGCGAAGCTCCTGCGCTGTTCGGCAATGTATTCGAATTGCTCGTTGCGGTCGGGTCCGCAGCCCCGGGCCACCCGCTTGTGATTGACCCGCAAGGCGTAGTCAAGCTGCTTGAGCAGTCGGGCGACCGTGTTGGCGCAGACGTGAACACCAAGCGCTGCCAGCTCTTCGGCGATCTTCTCTGTCGTGCGGCGCGTCCACTTGACGCCCGTGATGGGGTCGCCGGCGACATCGTGTTTCATCAACTCCTCGATGCGCGCGATCACTTCGGGCGTTTTTTTTCCGCCGGCTTGCGCCCTCCTCCACGCCGGCGCACCCCTGCGCGCTCCACGTCCTGCGCAAGGAGCTGCTTGCGTCCGAGGGCGACGGTGCTCGGATCGAGCTGGAGCAGATCTGCGATCCGCCGGTCACCGCCATGGCCGAGCTTCAGGGATTCCAGTCCGGCGTACAGCCGGCGCTGCCGCTCGTCGAGTAGGGAGAAGAAGAGAATGATGGCGGCTTTCAACTCGTCGGGAATCACGCGCAGGCCGGCGCCGAGAACGTGCTCCTGTGGCTGCGCATCCCAAACGTGCCGGGCGCGCAGCTGCTCCCTTCTCGTGGCCCGGTCCGCGGCAAAGTGCACGAAGCGCCCGGCCACCTTCTGCCGGACCGCTCTTTTCTCCCGGGCAAGCTTGCGAAGCGCATCCTTCACGCTCACCTGGAGCAGATGATCGAGCTCATTACTGTCGTACCCGGCCTCCGCATCATTGACCAGAACCTCGCAGGTCCGCACCAGCGTGCCGTGCTCCGAGAACCATACCGCGCGAAAGGACCAAAGCCCCAGCTCATCGAAGCGCGCGACCTCGTCGAGCGTGTAGAATTTTCCGCGATGCGAGTAGCTGGAATGGTAGGACAACTCCTGCAGCTTTCGAAAAACCGTTACGTCAACATCGGTACCCAGGACCGCTTTGAGATCCGGCATGGTGGCGATCTTCCGCTCCAGCAACAACTGCCGAATCGCACGGGCATCCACGCTGCCTTCTTATGTTAGAGTT
>JBOHRF010000634.1:0-2385 GCA_050732575.1 Longimicrobiales bacterium | reverse complement strand
CAGAGCCAGACCGCGCGCGCCTCTTCCCGCATCAGCGGCTCGTTGCCCATGGCGCGCCGCGCTGCCGCGCGCGCATCTGCCGGCGAATGCCCGCGCGCGATCAGCTCCCGCTCGATCGCCTCGCGATGAAACGCCAGTTCTTCTTCGAGCTCCGCGCCCTGCGCGCGGAACCGCCACCAGTGCTCGAGCCGTCGCAAGATCCGCATGGCCATTCCCTCACGCGTTGGCCAGCACCAACTGAATGGCGCCGACGATCCGCTCGAACTTCTTCCGCTCGGCGGCCAGGTGCTTGCGGCCGATAGCAGTCAATGTGTAATAGCGAGCCCGCCGGTTGTTCTCCGATGCGCCCCACTCCGCCGTGACGTAGCCGTCCAGCAGAAGACGCTGCAGAGCCGGGTAGAGCGAGCTCTCACCCACGTGCAGCACTTGCTCGGACAAATCCTTCACCCGCTGCGCGATGCCGTAACCGTGCAGCGCCCCGCGCGTCAGTGTGCGCAGGACCAGCAGGTCGAGTGTGCCGGGCAACAGGTCGGGCGGAGTGTGCACGGGTCGCTTCCCATCGATAGACGATGGGAATGGTGCGCTGTGGGCCGGCGCGTGTCAAGACCCATCGACAAACGATGGGAGAGACGGTTGCCAGCTCGATAGGGAGGTGGTGCGCGGACGTGATGACGAGCCTTCGTTCACGCGCATCTTCATGGTGACCGACGGCGCACCAACGGCAAGCTGCGGAAACGGACCCGTTCTGAGCCGCAGTTCGAGTTGGCCGGCCATATGGAAAACCGGCTACGTTTCCGACCGTAAATTGCCGGTCTCAAAAGATGGTGCTCAACTCGACCAGAGTGGCGCCGCGATCCCGCTGAAACCGCTGCTCGACCGTGAGACGGATGGTGAAGCGAGTCCCCGGATAATGCACGTTGATGAAGGGCAGTACGGCTGTGCGCGCGCCGTCGAACGCGCGATTCTCGACCCGCGTGCCCAGCGCGAAGTAGCTGCGCGGAATGTACTCTCCCTCGACCGACCAGCGCCCGCGCGTCGTTTCCAACAGCCGGTCCAGTCCCAACGCCGCTGCCCAGTAGAATGAACTACGATTGCCCGTCACCATGCCACTGACCAGGTAACGTTCCGCATCATCGTAAAAGCCATGCAGGCCCACCGAGGTCAGCCCGCGCCGGTAGAACGATTCGAGAAAAACGCCTTTCAGTTCCGTTTCCAGCTCGTTGCTCGCTTCCGTTTTCGCTTCATTCGACAGTGGGATGGTCAGCTCTCCAGACAACGGTAGCGTCACCGACGTCGTCCATGTGCCTGCCTCCACCGATCGATTCCACGCAGCGCGCATGGCGGGCGACCGGCCCGACGGAGAGAAGGCGCGCAACGCCCGCTCGCGCGCAGTGCCCGTGCCTTCACCCGCCAATGATGCCGACAGCACCAGCGGCTCGTTCAACCCGATCCTGCGCGATACATCCACCTGTTGCAGGATCCGGAACTGCCCCACCGTCACATCGAAGTCGCCCGCTCGCCCAGTCAGGAACAAATCCTCGAACCGACCGGATCGGTCCCGCGTCGAACCATCCGTGCGCGACTCCTGGCTGACCGTGCGCCATTCGACGAAGTAGGATAACCACCGCGCCAGCCGGCCACCCGAGATCAGCTCCAGCCGATTCAGGTAACTCACGATTTCGCCCGCCAGCGGATCCTCCGCCGGCAGCGACTCCACACGACCACTTAGCCACACCGCCACCGGCCACGTCGCGCGCGCCTCCAACTCCGGCGACCAGTAACCCGCCGCAATGAAGGCCTCGCCGAATGCGTTGAGCTTCGGCGGCGACGCGTGGCAGTGCGCACAACTCACGCCGTACCTGCGCGCGAAGTACGGGATCGCCGCCAGCGGACTGGGTAGCGCAGGCAGTGCCGCGCACAGGGCTACGGCGACTCGGATGGCGGTGCTGGTTTTCATAGGCCACGACTTTGAGGTAGTCCAAAGTGAAATTTTAGGTAAGACTAACTTTAGGTGGGCTTGAAACTGCCACCCCGGCGCCGCCGCCGCAAGGGTCGTAGTCGGACCAGCGCAAACGACAATGTCCGCATCGGAGAACTGGTGTTCTGATGCGGACGTTTCGCACGAGAGCAACCGTCATGCAGTTACATCTTGAAATCGAGGCCGAGCGTGAGGGAAGTGGAGCCAAAGCCAAGGCGCACAACGCCGCTCGTGCTGCGGTTCAGAGCATAGCGCACGCCGCCAAACGCGCCCAGGAAGATCCGGCTGGTGCTGCCCGTGTAGGTAACGCCGCTAAAGCCAGAACTGGACGTGCTGACCAGAAAGTAACCCAGGGCTAAACCGAGGAACGGATCGAGTTTCGGCTCGGTCGGCACCGGGAAGTGATA
>JBOHRF010000633.1:0-2385 GCA_050732575.1 Longimicrobiales bacterium | reverse complement strand
CACATCCTCACCGTGCGTGTTCCATTGACGGCCAGTGCCACGGCCGTGGTCGGTGGTGATGATCAGCGTGGTGCGCGCACGGTAGGCCGAGTCGGATTGCAACCACTCCCACAATTCGCGAATGAATCCATCCGTGCGGCGCGCCGCCTGCAGGTAAAAGTCGTAGCGCTCGTCGTGGGCAAAGTCATCGGTCTCGCCGTATGCGATGTACAGGAGACGCGGCCGCTCTCGTTTCAGATACTCGAGCGCGTAGTTGTGCGTGAATGCGTCCAGCCGCACGGCCGTCCAGGGGCTGGGCACCTGCGGCTGCAACTGGTTGAGCGCGACCTCTTTGGCGCTCAGGCGCGGGCCAACTGCCGCTTCGAAACCCGCGTTGACCGGCACGCCACTGCGCTGCTCGTTGATGATGAACGGAAACACGTCCCACGATCCGAACGCGGCCACGCGACCTCGAAAGTGAGGCACCTGCTGTGCTATCTCGAGGATGGTGCGGTTGGTGTTGGGCACCTTGTCGTTGCTCTCGATGCGCGGATCGGCAAAACCGGTCAGGATCTCATTGTAGCCGGGGTACGAGAAGCGATGGCGGTTGGTTACGTCGACGCGACTACCAAGGGTGCGATTGCCGTAGAGCTGACCCTGACGCGCGATCGTGCTCCAGAAAAATGGCATGAGTAGATCCCTGCGCTCGGCCGGCCTGTCCCGCCAGAAGGACGTACGTAACGCCGTTGTATCGCGCACATAACGACGATCGCGCAGGAGCGTGGAGTCGGCCCCACCGAACAGCTCCTGCCACCGCAGTCCATCGAGCGTGACCAGGACGACGTTGTGGGTACGCGGCTCGCGCTGAGCAGCGACAAACGTCGGCATCAACCCATACACTGAGATCGCTATAGCCGCGGAACTCAGCCACCGCCGGTAGCCCATCTAATCCCAAATCCTTTCCGTTACGCTTTCGTTTTCGTTTTCGTTTTCGCTTTCGGCCGTGCGCGAAAATCGGTCGGGGTACAGCCAGATCAGAACGCGAATGAGCCCCAGCTTCATGCGCGTGTCCGTGCGATGATACCGCGTTCCTCCGCCACCCGCACCAGCGCGCGCAGGCGCTGCATTTCAGCCGCCAGCACGCGCTTGCCCAGAGGCGAGAGCCGGTAGTAGATGCGCCGCTCATCGGTTTCCCAACGCGGCACCGGTGCCACGTCGATCAGCCGCTCCTCATCAAGTCCGCGGATGTGCCGATACAGATTTCCGGCTTCCACCGCGACCCGCCCGCCGGTCTGCTCCAGGATGTCCTGACGCAAGCCATAACCGTGCCGATCTCCCGCCGACAGCGCAGTGAGAATCAATAACTCGATGGGTTTGAGCGGCAGGTAGCTGTCCGCATTCCGCGCGTTACCCGAGCGCACGACGCCTCCCTATCTATGATCAAAATGACCCTAGAAGATCTCACGGTACCGGGCAGCAAAAGGTTGCGCAACAAAAGCAGGGGTCGGCACTGGCCAACCCCTGCGGTTTTGAGAACGGAATCGGTGGTCTAGTTCTTGGTCATGGTCAGGCCGGTGACCACGGCTTCGGTGTTGTGTCCGAAGCGGAGGCCCCATACGCCATCGGTGGACTTGAGCTTGCCGGCGGCCACCAGGTCAGCCTTGGGATAGCTGCCGACCACGGTCCCGTTGACGGAGCATTCGACTTTGTCACCCTTCACGGAAAGGGCGATCTCCTGGGTCACCGACTGACCGGTTCCCGCAGCCTTGTTGATGGCGGCATTGGCTTCGGGACGCTGGCCATTGACGCGGAACGGGGCAGGCCCGAACCCGCGCACGATGAACGTGCCGCTGCCGTAGGCGGTGCAATAAAGCAGGCTCTGCTGATCGCCGCCCATATCGTTACCGGCAATGAAGATTCCATACGGATGGGGGTGCTCGTTCAGGGCCATGAACTTCTCTTCCTTGAACGTTGCCTTGACCGTGTAGTTGCCGCTGGCTGTATTGGCCGGATTCCAGTAGTTGACGGCGGGTCCGGTCGTGACCACCAGGTCATTGCCCTGTTTGGCGAGCTTCGCGTTGTTGAGCGCCAATCCCTTGGCCACCTCTGAGGCGTCGATCTTCCCCGTCCAGCCCTGGACGGTAATGCCGCCGCCGGCCACGACCCGTGATGCATCCTGCGCCTGAGCGGCGTTTGCGCCGAAAACCAGCATTGCAGCGGTT
Source organism: Longimicrobiales bacterium (assembly GCA_050732575.1). GTDB lineage: Bacteria > Gemmatimonadota > Gemmatimonadetes > Longimicrobiales > RSA9 > JBBDWZ01. The sequence continues at coordinate 184 of JBOHRF010000633.1, read as the reverse complement.
ACCGCAAGTAGGGAATGATTCGCACGACGCATAGCTGTCTCCTTGCTGAAGGTTGGCTGACGATAAGAATGGCCGGCCAAACGGTATCCGGCCAGCGGCGCGGGACGGGGTGCCGCCCGCCACCCGCGAGTTGGTTGCTTCAACCGATGACCGGCCGTACCCTCAGACCCCCATAACCGATCCC
>JBOHRF010000632.1:0-2388 GCA_050732575.1 Longimicrobiales bacterium | reverse complement strand
ACCGTGGCGTGCCGGTGCGGATTCCGTACGGCACGATGTACATCGGTCCGGCGGTCGGCGCCACTGCGGCCGTGACGCTTACGCTCCGCCCCGGCGTTGTCTTCAAGTTCCCCTGGATTGGTTTGCCACCCGCCCCGGGCGCGCGCGTGACGTTTGGCACCAACGGCAACGCACCCAACAACTTCGTCGGTGTCCTCAATGCCATGGGGACCGCCGCCAGGCCGATCGTGTTCACATCCGGTCAGGCGTTCCCGGCGCCGGGCGACTGGGTAGGTTTGTGGTTGAACACAGCGAACGGCTCGCGGCTGGACTACGTGGAGATCAGCTACGCCGGCGCGCCGAGCGGCATTCAGTCGAACAACTGCAGGCCGACGGGCACGCCCGACAACGCGGCTTTGCTGGTCGGCGATTTCTCATCCCAGTACGTGCCGCCGAGTAACCTGATCACCAACAGTCGAATCACGAACAGCGCGGGCAATGGCATCAATGCCATGTGGCAGGCGGGCACGTTCAACGCGCCGGACCTCACCGCGAGCAACGTGTTCGTGAACAACGCGCGTTGCGCGCAGACGTTCAATGGGTTGTTGCCGCCGGGCATGTGTCCGCTGAACGGTGGGTGTACCAGGAACTGACTCACGACTCTCGCAAAATGCTCGCCCTACTGGCCATCTGCGAGCCCGCCGCACGGCCCGGCCGTTGTCCCCGCGCCCATCGGGCGCTGGTGCACGAATTGCCCCAACGGCGTAGCTGCTTTCTCCGCTCACCTCAGAGTCGGGATGCCAATGGAACCGGGCCAGCTCATCGCTCTGATAGCGCTTGCTGTCGTGCTGGGCAGCTTGTTGTATTTTCTGCCCACGATCGTGGCGTACCGGCGCGGCCACTTCAAGCGCGGCACCATCCTGTTCCTGAACATCTTCATTGGCTGGAGCGGGCTCGGCTGGGTCTGCATCCTGGTCTGGTCGGCCACGGGCCAGGCGTACAAATAGGCACGCACCCTTCCCCAACACTCATGTCCAGCCAACGACCACCGGGCGAAGGGTTGCGCGCGCGAGACGTATCGCCACTTTCCGCGCGCGCGCATGCACGGTTCAGCTCCAGCGTGCAATACGTCCGCCAATCCGATGTCATTGCATCGCTCTCGTATGCACTGGATCTCACCGAGGGTCAGCCGCCCGGACATACGCTGCGCAGCTGTGCCATTGGTATGCGCCTGGGCGAGGAGCTGGGCTTGCCGGTGGAGCAGAAGAGCGCGTTGTATTACGCGCTGCTGCTGAAAGACGCGGGCTGCTCGACCAATTCGTCGGCCCTATCCAAACACTTCGAAAGTGACGACCAGCGCATCAAGAAGAATCACAAGATTACGGACTGGACGCGTACGGCGCAGGGCGCATACTACGTATGGCGCAGTGTGGGACAGGACCAGGATTGGCTGCAGAGGCTGCCGCTCTTTCTGCGCATCGCGTTCGGCAAGGAGTTCAATACACACGATCTGATCCGCGTGCGCTGCGAGCGCGGCGCCGGCATCGCGGCGCGGCTGGGGTTCCCCGAGGAAACCGCCGATGCCATCCGCGCGCTGGACGAGCACTGGAACGGCGCGGGTCAGCCCAATGGCCTGACTGCGCAGAGCATTCCACTGCTGGGCCGCATTGCCGGCCTGGCCCAGACCGTGGAAGTGTTTGTGGGTGTACACGGACTGGAATCCGCCCTCGAGATGTTGCGCCGGCGCAGTGGGCGCTGGTTCGATCCCGAGCTGGCCCGGCGCGTGCGCTCGTGGCGCAACGACGTTCCCTGGTGGAAGCGCCTGTACGGCCCGGAACTGAACCAGATGATCCAGAGTCTCGAGCCGGCCGATCGTGTGCGCACGTTGAACGAACACGCGCTCGACCAGATCGCGGAAGCGTTTGCCGAGATCATCGATGCCAAGAGCCCCTATACGTTCAGGCATTCCACGACTGTGGCCTATCACTCGCGCGCCATTGCCCGCGCGTTCGGCATGTCCAGTCATGAGGTCCGGCGCATCTATCGCGCGGCGCTGTTGCACGACATCGGCAAGCTGGGTATCTCCAACCTGATCCTGGACAAACCCTCTTCGCTGAGCCGTGCGGAACGCGCGCAGATTCAGCGGCACCCCGAATTCACCTGGGACATTCTCAAGCGGGTGAGCGCGTTCGAAGAGTTCGCCTGGACCGCTTCCCTGCACCACGAACGCCTGGACGGCAGCGGGTATCCGTGGAAGGTCAAGAAGGACAAGCTCGACCAGTCCGCGCGCATTATCGCCGTAGCGGATGTCTACGAAGCACTCACCGCTGCCCGTCCTTATCGCCCCGGCCTATCGCCTTCGGCAGCAATGGGTGTGCTGCACCGCGACTCCGGCACTGTGCTCGATGC
>JBOHRF010000631.1:0-2389 GCA_050732575.1 Longimicrobiales bacterium | reverse complement strand
CGCATCGTCCAGTACCTCCGATCGGGAGAGCCGTTCGCGCAGCCGCTGCTTGCCGCGGGCGTAGTGGGTGCGGGCCGAGCCGGCGCCGATTCTGAGAATCGCGGCTGCCTCGTCCACGGTGTGGCCGTGGTAGAAGACGAGCAGCAGTACCTGCCGCTGGCGCGGCGGCAGCTCGGCCAGGGCTGCGGCGAGGGCGGCGTTGCGCTCCGCCTCGTGCGCCAGCTTGTCGGGAAGCGGCGTCGCAGCGGCCGCGTCGTGGTGGCCGAGCGGCAAAAAGCGAAGCCGCCGCAGGATGTGGCGCCGCCGCGCGTCAGCCGCGGTGCGGCGGATGACGGCGAACAGCCAGGTGCGGAGCGACGAGCGGCCGTCGTAGCGCGCCTTGCCCTCGATGATCTTGAGGTACACGGTCTGGAGCACCTCCTCGGCCTCCTGCCGATCGCGATCGCAGCAGTGCAGCGCCCAGGCGAAGCTCGCGGTGTGGTGCGACTCGAGCTGGTCACGCAGCGCGGCACTGTCCATACGGAGTGACTTGCTCCCGGGGGTCACTGGCGTCAACAGATTGGTCGCTCAAGGCCGTGAGGCGTATGACAGCGGGGAATCCCGTTGAAGACTCGTAGGCCCGACGGGATGAAACCCCTGGCCCTTCCTGCGCGAATGCGCACGCGGCATGTGCGCCGATGAACGTCTCCTCGCTCCTGCTCGCGTTCGCGTCCGTGCGCACGGGCGTTTACACTCGTCGCGGTCGCGCCGGGGCGTGAGCGCCAGTGGCCGTGGGTGGCGCAGGAGGCGGCGGAGATGTGCTGCGCGCTACGTCTCCGAAGCGTACATCGATCCGTTGATCCGCGACGCGCTCGGCGCGGTGATTTACTCGGTTTCCGTGGTCGCGCTCCGCTGAAGCCCTGCCGCGTGGGGTCGGATACTCCGACGGTCAGCTCGAGCCCAACGCGCCCGCGAGGAGTGAAGAGGAGAGCGCACCTGCCTGCTGCAGAGCGTGCCGGGCGTGGGCCCGATCGTAAGCTCCACGCTCTTGGGCGAGCTGCCCGAGCTCGGCACACTCAGCCACGAGCAGATCGCGGCCTTGGTGGGCGTGGCGCCGCTGGCGCGCGACAGCGGGACGCTGCGCGGCAAGCGAATGATCTGGGGTGGCAGGGCCAGTGTGCGGACCGCGCTGTTCCTGACCGCGATGTGTGGCCGGCGGTGGAATCCAGCGCTGAAGGTCTTCTACGAGCGCCTGAAAGCAGCCGGGATGCCGATGAAGGTGGCGGTGATCGCCTGCGCGCGGAAACTCCTGACGATTCTGAACGCGATGGTGAGGGACAACAGCCGCTGGATAACTCCGGCGCCTCACGTTCAATACAGTTGCTAACGACCTGCGTCAGCGGCGCGCGGGCACGATGCTGGCAAAGCACAACGCTGCTTCACGCGCGTCCGCTGCACGCAGAAGTTAGGCCGCTGGCGCTTCCGGACCGACATTGAAGTTCGCGGCCATGGTTGCCGCAAGTTGCTTTGCACCATAACAACGGAATCGAAACTCGCCGCGCACGTGTCTCACCACTACGATGCCCGTAACCCAACCGAATTCGCGCCGCACATCTCTGATGTCTCCGGCACGCACGCTTACTTGCTCTGGGTCGTTGTGGACGAGTCGGTTGGGGCGGTTCGGTACGAACGATACGCCGCTGCTTGAAACGAAAACCGTACCGCCGACCCACAACCCACCGTGTGTCCGCGTGAAACGATAAATGGCGGAAAGCGCTGCGACTGGCAGTACGCCTGCAGGCGTGGCCCCGGGGATGAATGCGTTCGCCAACTTTCGGATGCTGGGCGTCACCATGGGCGGCCTTACACCGTCATCGCCAAGTACTAGTGACCTATCCAACTGGAGCTTCAGACGGGGCCGGATGTACGGGATCCCCCAGGATCGAACCGTGAGCCGGCAACACAGGTTGCCACAAAAGAAGGCCATGAAAGTCCGATCGTCGATCCACTCGATGCGCTCGAGCAAGAATGTTTCGTACATCCACCCAAGCCACCGACATGATTGCAAACGCAATTGCTTGCTGATGAGGGCAAAGTTGGTGATCTCTTCGTAAGGGCAATCGTAATCGGTCACGAGGATGTACCCGTTCGATGTCTCGAACTGATGCAACAACGTGCAGCCGGGCAAAGAAATGTCGGTGGGCCTGCCATCCAGGGAAAGGCGCGAGCGTAGCGGCCATGTCTCATATGGGCCGTCGTGCTTCTCCAGCGCAAATCTGGTGATCGGCTTCATGCTCAGGTCCTCAGGCAACAAGCAGAGGGACCAGTAAATGGATCGCGACCGATAAGCGAAAACAGCTGATGGATTGCATGACCAGTCGGCCTAACTATTGAGTAGACTGGTCAGCCT
>JBOHRF010000630.1:0-2395 GCA_050732575.1 Longimicrobiales bacterium | reverse complement strand
AGCGCGCGCTAACGCGCGCGCTCGTACGAACAGCTCGAGTGCTCTCAGGTGGGCACGGGCGATGCGCTGCAGGGCCAGCGGATCGCGCAGTGCAGCTTCCTGCTCGGGCACCATCATGAACGCGGTCTCGCTGAGTACGGCGGGCATCCAGCTGGGCCGCACGAGTGCCAGGTCGGCGCGCCCATAGCCAATGTCACGCAGGCGCAGCTCGGCGAGCAACTCGCGCAAGAGCTGTTGTGCCAGTTCTATCGAGTGCGCTTGAAAGAAGTATACGCTGGTACCGTTGTTCTCGAACGGGTTGACGCCCTCGGGGAACGCATTGTTGTGCACAGAGACCAGGATGTCGGCATTGGCGTCTTCGGCCATCTGCGTGCGCACGGTCAGGTCCAGGAAAACATCGGTGCTGCGCGTCATCAACACGCGGGCGCCGGCCGCTTCCAGCAGCGGCTGCAGCTGGAGCGCGATGCTGAGGTTGGCGTCTGCCTCGGCCAGTCGGGTTGGACCCACCGTGTTCTTGTCCGTACCACCATGTCCGGCATCCACGGCAATCAATAGCCCGCGCAGCGGTTGCTCACGATCGATGGGCGGCGGCCGGCGCACGCGTACAACCAGGGCGCCGCTGCCATCGTGAAACGCCTGGTAGCCCCAGATGGGCTGACTCAGGTGCATCGATACACGAAAGACGCTGTCCGCTGGCTGCGACCAGCCCGCACGTTCGATGAGTGGATCGAGCGTACCAAACTGGAAGAAGTTGACCATGCTCGTCCCACCGTACACATCGACGGACAAACTGTTGGGACCCGTTTCTTCCACCTGGTACGGCAAACGCGCGGGCAGCGGAATACGCAGATCGATGTAACTGGATTGCGGCGCAAAGCGCGCGCTGTTGATGCCACCGCCCGGCGGTGGTGTACCCTCGGGCAGCAGGCGCACATCGGCCACGGGCAACCAGGCTGTGCGGTCGGGCGCCAGGCGCACGCGATAGGAATTGCCGCGCTGGCCGGTGATGGTAAGCAGCGTACCGTGCGGCCAGAAGAAGTGGAACGGACCGGCAATGCCATTGCGCGCGCGCGTGCGGAAGTTTCTCCGCGCCATTGCGCCACTGTCAGGCGCTGCGACTATACCTACGCGTGGCATATCGAGTGTGGTGAGGTTGACCTCGACGGGCGCGCGCACGGTGTCCATGCCGACCACCAGCTCGACCAACGCTGCGCCACCACGCGCCCGCAGATATAGCGCGAGTTCTTCTTGCGACAGTGAGCGGCAGCGCGGCGCGCGCTCGAGACGGCCGGCTGCGGCCGCGGCCGCGCATCGTTCCTTAAGTGTATCCGTGGTCTCTGCCAGGGGCAGGCTGCCCATTCGTGGTTCGGCAATAGTCGTGTCCTGCGCACGCAACGTGATGGCCGGAAACACACCCGAGTAGCGCGATACACTGGTGGGCGCGGGCGCCGCCAGCGTGGTGTTCACCTGGAAATCGGCGGCGTTGTTGGCCGCGGCCGCCAGCGCACGACTCTCGATCAGCGGGAAACGTTGACCCCAGGGCAGCACCAGCCATGCGCGTCCACCCGCGGTGCCCGTGAACGCAACCTCGACCAGCTCATCGCGCCATACGGCGAGCGCGCCCGTGGGCGTTACCGTGCCCTCCACAATGCGTACACCCGCAGGCGGCTCGGGCCCTGGCACAGGCACGCGCACCACGCGCTCCAGGCTGGAGCTTTCCGCATCCTTCGTTGCGTGCAACCGATAGATGCCGTCAGCTGGCACCGGCAAGTAAGCCAGCCACGCTCCGTTCGGTTTTACTACCACGGGCGCACCATTGATGGTGAGGGAAGCGCGTCCGCTGCCCGTGGTTCCGAAGATGAAATTGGAATCGCGCACGGCGATGCTGCCGCCCTCGGCTGGGTACGCCACATCCAGTCTCAACGGGCCATCGACGGCGGCCACGGGCGGCAACCCGCTGCGCATCGAGCCCGGTGATACGGTCACTGCCGACTCCGGCCGCACCGTTGTTTCGATGGGCGGTTTGCCCGCGCACGCACCAAGCAACAATGCGCTCGATGCAATCAGTGATCGTGCGGATCTATTCATGTCAATGCCTGCGCTTCGATTGCGTTTTGGGTGCTCCGATCGTTTTCGAAAGCGAAAAACGAAAGCGAAAGCGTGTTCCTCGCCGTCGCCCTCATACCGCCTCACCCGTATGCACCGCGGCTACACTCGGGCGATCCTGATTCCAGGGCGCGAAGATGGGCAGCATGGCGAGTCCCGGGATGCCGGCCAGCAACGTAATAATGAAGAACATGGGCCAGCCCACGGCTTCCGCGATGGCGCCCGCGGGCGTTACCACGATGTCGCGGCTGGCGGACATCAGGCTGGACAGCAGCGCAAACTGAGTGGC
>JBOHRF010000629.1:0-2399 GCA_050732575.1 Longimicrobiales bacterium | reverse complement strand
TGGCCAACCTGTCACCCGTTCCGATTTGCTCGGCCGTTATGAGCTGATTCAACCGTAGTTTCCTTTTTCTCATGCCTTTCCCAACGGCGACGTCATCAGTGTGGAGCACGATGTGGAGAAGACGGCCGCGCAGATTGCGCGGTACTCGCGCAAGGGTGCCGATACATGGCACACATTGATGCGGCGCTTCCTCGATGAGAAAGAGGCGATCACGACGACCATGTTCTCGCCACCTGCTCCGTTCCCGACTGCAGCCGCAGGCTTTGCCGCCTCTTCTGAAGGCGTGGACGCCTACCGATTCAGCATGAAGAGCGTGCGCTCCTGGGCAAACCAGACCCTTGAAGCAGAGGCCATCAGGACGCTGTTTGGCTCGTTCGCCACCTTCCTGGGCGCATCGCCCGATGACGCGGGTGGCGCGCAGCTGAGCTGGCTTTTTGCCTCGGTCCTGCAGAACGTGGGCAACAAGCTGGTCAAGGGCGGTATGCATCGGGTCACGCTGGCCCTCGCGAAAGATCTGCGTGCGCATGGAGGCGTGATCCGCACGAACGCGCGCGTGCAGCGCATCCTGGGCAATACTCGTGGCGCCACGGCGGTACGCGTAAATGGCGAGGAGATACGGGTGGGAAGGCTGGTCGTGTCGAATGTCGATCCAGCCCACCTCGTGCTCGACCTGCTCGGTGTGGACATGGTAGGGCCGGAGGTGATGGCCAAGATGCAACGATACGAGTGGGGCGATTCCGTGTTTGTCCTGTACGTGGCACTCGATGGGCCAGTCCATTACAAAGCAGGACCGGCGGCCGCGCAATCCGCACACGTGCATCTCACGGAACTCTCGCTCGAGTTCCTGGGGGCGCGTCTATCTCGAATGTCGAAGTGGCCTTCTGCCTTCCGCACCCATGATCGTGAGCTGGCATGATTCTGCCATCGACCCCAGCCGTGCACCCGCCGGGAAAGCGCTGATGAAGTTCGTCGTTATGAGTGTGCCCTATACGATTACCGGTGATGCCACGGGCAGAATTCCCGCGCGAACGTGGGAGCAAGCGCGGGAACGGTATGCGGACCATCTCATTGAGTTGATATGTGCCATCTATATTCCAGACTTGAAAGCCAGGATTCTAAAGCGTGTAGCGCATTCGCCGGTCGACATTGCGCGCCGCATCAGCAGTGCCGTGCGCGGCACACTCGGCCATGGCGCGTTCCTGCCTTATCAGAACGCCGCGCTACGCCCAATCCCCTAATTGGGCCGATACCGAACGCCGGTCTCCAATGTCTACCTGTGCAGTTCCGGCAGTCATCCCGGTCCGGGTGTTTCGATGGCGCCCGGAAGGAATGCGGCACAGGTGATCGCGACGGACCTGGGCCTCGACTTCAAGGGGCTGGTCTCGAGCCGTGGTCGGCCTATCGGCTGATCGCCCGCGCTTCTACTGAAGGGAACGGAATCCGTTACCCACATGTTGTGTCAGGCGAAAGGGTCTACCCGATGTGCATTGCGGCTCTCTACGACATTCATGGCAACCTGCCAGCGCTCGAAGCGGTGCTACAGGACATCGATGAAGCAGGCGTCGACCAAATTGTCGTGGGTGGTGATGTCTTTCCGGGTCCTATGCCGCTGGAAACGCTTACCTGCCTGCTGAATCTCGATAAGCCCACACAGTTCATCCGGGGCAATGGCGATCGTGAGGTGCTGGCCCAGATGCGAGGCGAGGAACTGCTCACAGTACCGGAGTCGTTTCGCAACATCATTCGGTGGACGGCGGCGCAGCTTCATCCTGGGCACGAGGAACTTCTGGCCGGTTGGCCCATGACGCTGCGCGTGGATGTGGCCGGGCTGGGCGACGTGGTGTTTTGTCATGGTACGCCGAGGAGCGATACGGAAATATTCACTCGCCTCACGCCCGAGGAAGGCCTGACATCGATGTTCGAGGCACTCCATGCGCCATTGGTCACTTGTGGTCACACGCACATGCAGTTTGACCGCAAGATTGGACGCGTTCGGGTGGTAAATGCGGGCAGTGTGGGCATGCCGTTTGGTGAGCCGGGCGCGTACTGGCTGATGCTTGGACCGGAGGTCGAGCTGCGCTTTACGCGGTCTGATCTGACACAGGCAGTGGAACGCATTGGCGCCACGAATTACCCACAGGCCCGCGATTTTGCGGAACGTTACGTGCTGCAACCACCGCAGGAAGCCGACATGCTGGCCATCTACTCAAGAGTGTCGCCGTGAGGATTCCGCTTGGCTTGTCTGTTCCTGGGGTAATGTTCACGTTTAACGGGTACGGTGGCTCGGTCACCCGCGCAGGTCCGTAGAGTCGAGCCGAGGCGCTGCAGCTTTAGGCTACGCATAGCCGTTGACTCCCAGTTTCCGTGTGGGAGTGCCTCAATAGCGCAGCCATGGCTCA
>JBOHRF010000628.1:0-2403 GCA_050732575.1 Longimicrobiales bacterium | reverse complement strand
TACGAGACTCGTACTCGAATCGTTACCGTGACCGTAGTCGTAGTCGTTCTCGTGCTCGTCCGTTTTCCGTTGTTATCCGTTGTTATCTGTTCAAGAATCTGCGCATCGCGGCATTGAACTCCTCCGGTGCGGCGAGGTTCAGCATATGCCCGGCCCGGGGAATCACCTGCAGTTGCGCGCCGGGGATCCGCTGTGCAAGCGTGTCCGCCAATCGGCGCAGTTCGGGTACGTCGTTTTCGCCAGTGAGCACCAGCACCGGTACGCGCACCTCGGCCAGGCGACCCCAGGCTGGGGGCTCGAGCATGCGCTCCGGATTGGTGCGGTAACCCCAAAGTGCCCGGTTGTCCCGACTGATGGTGAGAATGCGCGCGGCGGCCAGCGAATCATGCGCGATGTGCAATAGCGGTGTGGCCGCCCACAAGTCCGCGGCTTTCAGCACATCGCCTGACCGCGCCGCGTCGATGACGGGCTGCATCCAGGGCATGGGGTCACGATTTACGTAACCACTCACACCCGGTGCGGCCAGTACCACTGAACGCACACGCGCAGGATGGGTCAGGACAAAATCCAGTGCGACGCGCGCACCGTTGGATAGACCGACCAGGTGTGCACTGCTCACGCCCAGCTCATCCATGAGCCCCAGCAAATCATCAGCTGCAGAATACGGCTCGAGCGCCGGTGCCGAACGGCCGTGCGCGCGCAGGTCGTACACGATCACGCGCGCAGCGCGCTGCAGCGCCGCTACCTGCGGCTCCCACATGCGGCGGTCCATGCTGAACGCGTGCAGCAGAATGATGACACGTGCACCCGCACCCGAGCACTCGAAATACAGGCCAGCAGCCGTGCGCCCGGTATCGCGCTGGCCGCACGCGGAGGTGTGTACGGCATGGGCTGAGTCTGGTCCGGCCCGGCCGGCGCAGGCGCCGAGCATCGACGTGGCCAGGGTACCGGTGGTCGCGCAGGCCATGAGTCCCGGGTTCATAGCAGCCTCCAATCAGTTAGCTAAACTAACTAAATATTGGGCGCAGGCCGGCCCGCAGGCAAGGTTGATGATTCCCGGGCCATGAGGATGGCACGGGTTGGCGCACCGGGGGCGGGCGCCGCCATATTGGATGGGTCTGGCCACTTCATGAGCGAGTGAACGACAATGAGAATGGGCGTGAGCGGAGCGAGCCGCGGTCAACACAGGGTGGGCATACTGGTGGTTTGCGGGTTGCTGGGGCTGCGGGCGCCGGTTGCCGGTCAGGACGCCAGCTTCGTGCACCGGCTGGGCCGGGACACCATGGCGGTGGAGCAGTACACGCGCACGGCGAATCGGCTGGCGGGCGAAGTGGCAGCGCGCATGGGCGCAGCCGTGACGCGCATACAGTATGATGTTGCGCTCAATGACGGTCGGCCGGTCACGGCGATCTATCGCCTGCGCTCGGCGGCGGGCACGCCGTTGCCGAATCAGCCCACGGAGGTCCGCATCACCTTTGTGGGCGACTCGGCGAAACGCGAGGCCGTGTTTGCGGACAGCACGAACGTACGCATGGTGTCTGCGGCGCGCGGCGTGCCCTTCCAGAGCCCGGCGTTTGGTCTTTGGGAGCTGGCCTTTATGCAGATGCGCAAGAGCAGCACGCCGAGCGCAAACTTCACACTGGTCACGGCCGGTGGAGGCACGGCGCAGGTTGCGCTGGCTGCGGCCGGCGGAGACACGATCCGCAGCACCAACGCGGCCGGACTCGCTACCATTTTCCGGGCCGATCGCGAGGGCCGGTTGCTTTCGGTCGATGCTACGCAAACCACGCAGAAGCTGGTATCCACGCGGGGCAACACGCGCATCGACGTGGCCGCGCTTGCCGGTCGGATGTCGCCCACGGGTGCGCTTTCCGCGCGCGGGACTGCGCACGCGTCGTTCATGCAGAGCGTTGTATTCATCAGTTACGGGCGACCGCTGGTCAGGGAGCGCACGGTGTGGGGCGGCACGCTGGTGCCCACGGAACAGATCTGGCGCGCGGGCGCAAATGAGGCTACACACCTGGCCACGGGGCGCGAATTGACGTTCGGCAACGTGGTCCTGCCGCCCGGTTTGTACACGCTCTTCATCTTCAATGCCAGCAGCGGTCCGCAGCTCGTGATCAACAAGCAGGTTGGCCAGTGGGGCACGGTGTACAATCAGGAGCAGGATTTCGGACGTGTGCCCATGACCATGTCGGCTACTCCCGAGCACGTCGAGGAATTCACCATCAACATTCGGAGCCTGGGCGGTGGTCGCGGATCGATCGACCTGGTCTGGGGCCAGCAGATGGCGAGCACCGGGTTTACGGTGAGATAACGGATTCGGGAGCGTAGATCGGGTTGGATAACGGATTCGGGAGCGTAGATCGGGAGCAAGGAGCGGGAGCGGGCGGGAGCGGGAAC
>JBOHRF010000627.1:0-2405 GCA_050732575.1 Longimicrobiales bacterium | reverse complement strand
GCCTCGCCCGGTCTCCGTTCAATAAGTGCGTATGATGGGTTGCGACCATGATTGAAATCGTCCACGCGGGCCCCGGTCGGTCGTCGGGGCCCGTTTCCGTTGTCCTGCACGTGATGCTATCCTAAGCGCGCATCACTCATCCGCGGGGGCTAGGCGTGCGCATTGATCTGCACTTGCACTCCACGGCCAGCGACGGTTCCTTATCGCCCAGCGCTCTGATGTGGGCAGCGCGCGCGGGCGGTCTGGACATCATCGCACTGTCCGATCATGACACCTGCGACGGCCTGGAGGAAGCGCTGCGCAGTCTGCCCGATCAACTGCACGTGATTCCCGCCATCGAACTTTCCACGCACAATGACGGCAACGAGCAGCACATCCTGGGCTACTTCATCGATCACCGGCACGAGTCGATTCGCCGCTATGCCGAGGGGGCGGTCGAGAAGCGGCGCGACCGAATCGTGCGCATGATCGACAAGCTGGCCACCTGCGGCATCAGGCTCAGCCTCGAGGATGTCATAGCGAACGCAGAACCGGGCACGCGTATGTTGGGCAGGCCACACCTCGCGCGCGCACTGGTGCGCCGCGGCTCTGTGAACAGTGTGGGTGAGGCTTTCGAGCGTTTCATCGGCGACGCTGGACCTGCCTATTTGCCCACCCAGCTGCTGACTCCGCAAGAGGCCATTCGCCTGATCCATGAGATAGGTGGCGTGGCCATATGGGCGCATCCAAGACTCAATGCCGTGGAGCGTTACCTGGACTCGTTCATGGCCTGGGGCATCGATGGCGTCGAGTGCTTCCGGCCCGCAGCAACTCCCGCGGAGGCTTTGCAGCTCGAACAGGTTGCGTGTGCGCGCAGTTTGTTGGTCGCGGGCGGCTCCGATTGGCACGGCACATGGCAAGGCCGATTGGGCGACTTCTACGTCAACCACGATGAGGTCGAGAAGCTGCTCGAGGTGGGCGGAATCTAATCCTTACAGGGCTTACAAGGCCTGAAGGATGGCGCCTTTGAGGTAGGTGCTTTCCGGGATCTGCACGATCTCCGGATGATCCAGCGACTGACCGCGCGTTTCGATCCAACGCAGCATCCGCCCCGCATCTGCGGCCGCTGCTTCCACCATCTCCCGAAAGAGTGCTGCGTTCACGTGATGCGAGCAGCTGAACGTAGCCAGATGACCGCCGGGCGCGAGCAGTCTCATGGCCCGTAGATTCACTTCTTTGTATGCACGCAGCGCCTGCTCCAGCGCCGTGCGCCGTTTAGCAAAAGCAGGCGGGTCCAGAACGATAGTCTCGTAGCGCGCTCCCGCTCGCTCTTGTTCGCGCAAATAGTCGAATACGTTCGCCTCCACCATGCGCAGATTATCCAGGCCGTTGAGCGCTGCGTTCTGCTGTGCGCGCCGCAGCGCCGGTCCCGATGAGTCCAACGCCACGACTTCCTGGGAGCCGCGCGCCAAATGCAAGGCAAAGGAACCGTGGTAGGCAAAACAGTCCAGCGCTCGCCCGCGCGCCAGCTCGCCGGCGCGCACGCGATTCTCGCGCTGATCCAGGAACGCGCCGGTCTTTTGCCCCGTTCTGGGTGTTACCAGGTAACGAATCGCGTCCTCGGTCACCTCCAGTTCCTCGGGTACGCTGCCGTGCAACAACTCAACATCCTCGGACAATTGCTCGCCTCGTCGAACCGCAACATCATTGCGTGCCAGCACACCCGCAGGCCGGAACATCTGCACCAGCGCCGAAACGATCGACGCGCGACAGGCCTCCAGTCCCGCCGACAGCAACTGCACCACCAGTACATCGGCGTAACGATCCACGACTAGCGAGGGCATGCCGTCGGCCTCGGCATGCACAACGCGATAAGCCGTGGCGCGTATCGATTGCTGCTCTCTCAAACGGCCGGCTGATGTGAGGCGTTCGCGCCAGAACGTCTCGTCGATCGGGCGCTCCTCGCCGGTCAACATGCGGAGTGATATCTGCGACAGTGGACTCCAGAGCGCGATGCCAAGAAAACGGCGCTGTTCGGTCAATACCACCACTGGGCCCGGTGCGCCCGTGGGCAGATCCATTACATCACTACGAAAGATCCATGGATGACCACGCTGCCAGCGGGCCACGGCTCGACGATTGACCCGTGCTGTATTCATGCGTCCAGTTACTGATTCGCACTGCCGAACGCAACCAACTTCCGGATGTGAGGAACAGCGTAAGAGGGGAATGGAGGTCGGGTTGACCGAAAGCGTGGACGCCGCTAGACTTCAAAGCTCGGCGCGAACGAAACGCGCCATGTTTTTTGACAATTTGGGTGTGGGAAGCTGAGCAAGATCAGCGAGCGCAGTAGGTAGGTGAAGAGAGCGCGTGCTAGCGCGGGGCCAGGAGAAGGGAGAACTGGTCAAGCGGAGTAAGGGCGCACG
>JBOHRF010000626.1:0-2414 GCA_050732575.1 Longimicrobiales bacterium | reverse complement strand
GGCAAGCAGACGGGGAGCAGCACCCGACCCGTCTGAACTGATCAACGCTGATGCCACTACGGACGAGGTATTACTCGGCGTGCGGGCCAACATGCGCGGATCCGTTACGCTGTAAATGTTGTAGCCGGCCTTTTCAAAGCTGGTGTAGAGGAGCCGGCCACTGCGCGACCAGCTCAGCACCGGGCTGATTTCCTTGATGGCGATCACACCGGAAAGGAGGTCCGAGATACGGTAAAGTTGACGTTGCTGCACGTCGAACAGGTGTAAATTGTTGGTGCCGTCCGCGTCATTCACCCAGACCAGCGATTTCGAGTCCGGCGCCCACACCGGATTGAGATTCTTGCCCCGGTCCTGATGGGGCAGGATGGTCATGACCTGGGTGCTGACCTCATAGAGCGCGACGCGAAAGTTGCCGTACGTCAGGCGCGCAAAGTCGGTCCCCGGACCGCGGTCGGTGCTAAACGCTATGGTCTTGCCGTCCGGTGACCATGCCGGCAGCAGATCGGCGTGACGATCAGCCGTGAGGCGGGTGAGCTGTCCCTTGAGGTCCGTGATGTAAAGATCGCTCAGCCCGCCCGCGTTTCCGGAAAACACAATGCGTTCGCCATCCGGTGAAAAGCTGGGGGATTCAATGCCGTCCAGGTCAAACTTGAGCTGGCGCTGCACGCGCTGTTGCTGCAGGTCGTAAAGGTAGAGCGCGTCCCGGCCGGCTGTCTGAGCCGAGAACGCCAGGTACTTCCCGTCGGGCGAGAAGGTTGCGCCCGACGTCATGAAGCGCAGCGACTCGAAGTTGGCGCTGCGTGCCGCTTTGATCAGCCTGCGCAGCGGCCTGCCGGTCTGGGCATCGGCCAGCCACAAGTCGAAGAAGAATCCGTCCTGCTGTGACAGATACACCATGTGCCGACCATCCGGAGAAATAGCCGGCGACAAGTACCAGGGGTCACCCAGTTGATTGTGCTGCGTGAGTTTCTGCGAGAAGTTCTCCGGCCGCATGCGGTCAGCCAGCTGCGGCCAATAGGTCTTGCGTACCGACGCGGTCCATTCCTGGCTCAGTTCCGCCAGGGAGAGTCCGAGCGTGGACGAGAAGGCGCGTTCCAGGCCCATGCGGGGCGCACGCTGTAACAGAATGCCGACCACTTCATCGCCCCACTTGCTGCCGATGTAGTGCCAAAGGGATTGGCCGAAGCGGTAGGACAGATAGTCATCGCGGACGGTCATCTGACCGATGTCACGCAGGTAACCGTGGAGCGTGGCATCGCGCAGCCAACTCACGGTCAGGGCGTCGATCCTGCCAATGGAGAGGTATTCGGCCATGCCCTCCATGAACCACAACGGCAGACGCGGCACCTGGGAGCTGGCTTCATTGGCAGCATCGCGGCGGAACACCACATCAAACTGGAAGGCGTGCACCAGCTCGTGCGTGAAGACATGGTCGAAGTCCGCGTATGATCCGGTGAAAGGCAGGACCATGCGATTCTTGATGGCCTCGGCAAACGCGCCCGTACTCTCGTCAATGAGGCCGTTCGAGATGTTGGTTTGCTGGAAGTCGGTGTGCGAAGCGTAGAGCACGACCGGCTTCCGCTGCCGGAATTCCAACTGTAGAATGCGCGAGATGCGGGCATAGGAACGTTCCGCAATGCGCGCCGCATCCAGCGCCGCCTCGCGTTCTTGCTGATAGTAGTAGATGTCGAAGTGATCGGTCCGGATGATATCGAAGTCAAACGAGCGGTACTGCACCTTGTTGCGCCCGAAATATTGCGCTGCGCCAGGCATGGGCAGCACCAGCAGCGTGCCGATGAGCGCCGTAACGGACAGGCGGAATTTCATTTTCCTACCTTCTATGCTTCGAGAGCGTCGCCGTCAGATTCACGGCGGCGCCCTGGTTGCCAGATCGCAAGCGGCCTAAGCAGTGCGGGCGCGGTCGCATTCGACGCGCGCCGGAATCCACCACTGCACGAAACCCCAGCCGCACTCAAACGGTAGAGCCAGTCGGTCCTTCACCACCATGGTCCGAAGGGCTCAGAAACGCTCCCGTGACAAACGCACAAGCTGAACCTGGCCACGCAGTTGCATGATTGAATCCGCGCTCACGAAAACCGCATGCGCGCGCCATCGCCAACAACGTGTGTGAGGGTGGAAAGCGCTCTAGGTAGGGCAGCGCGCGCTAGAAGGATGGCCCGAACGAAACCGAGAAAATGCCAGCGCGCAGGCTGTTCCGATCGGGTCGATTCAAAGGCATGGTGTAATCGAAGCGGAGTACGGTATAAAACACGTTCAAGCGCAGGCCAGCGCCGTAGGCAAAAAGCGGCTCGCGCACCAGGTAGGGGTCCTGCCCTGGACTGCGTTGCCATACCAGGTCGATGTCACGCGATTGCCCGGCCGCACAACGTTGGGCGTTGAGCGTGTTGCTGCGC
>JBOHRF010000625.1:0-2430 GCA_050732575.1 Longimicrobiales bacterium | reverse complement strand
CTCACCACGTCCACCACCGCCGGCCGTGCCGGCAGCACCACCACGTCCGCCGCCACCAGCACGTCCGGCATCCGCCACAGCGGGCACACTGGCCGCAGGCGCTGGTGCGTAACTCGGCACATTGGCAGGCACGATGGGTCGATCGCTGGCGATGCGCATGCTGCCGTCATCCTGGCGGCTGGCGTACACCCAGTACGGACTGCGCTGATCGATGGTCACGCGATACATCTGACCGATGGGAAGTGACACGCTGGTATTGCCGGTGGGATTGAGCGGCGAGCCGTAGATACCCATGCCACCATCACCGGTTACGATGTAATGCCCGGCGAACTGCGGATTGGTATCCCACCAGATGTCATGACAGTCGCCGCAGCCACCGCCGCCGCTCACCCAGTTCTTACCGCCATCACGCGAGCGCCAGAGCGTGCTGTTGGCGATCAGGAGGTGATCGGGATCATCGGGTGAGACGCGAATACGGATGTAGTAGCCTGCGCGGCCGATCAGCCGGCGGTCCCAACTCACGTTGCTCCACGAGCGGCCGCCATCATCGGAGCGCCAGACCGAACCTTGCGCTTCCGACTTCAGGCCTTTCACGCCATCCGATCCAGTCTGGATCAGCGCGTACATGCGGTTGCCATTCGAGGGCGCAATCGCGACGTCCGTCTTGCCGTACGGTGAGCGCGGCAAACCCGGATGCGTGATCTTGCTGAATGTGCGGCCGCCATTGCGCGAGATGTAGATGCCGCTGCCCATGCCGCCGCTCTCCAGCACGTGCGTTTGCAACTGGATCTCCCACGTACCGGCAATCACGATGTTGGGATCCGGCGTCGAGTATTGCAGACCGGAGCAGCCCGTGTGCTCATTCACGAACAACACCTGCTGCCAGGTTGTACCGCCATTCTCCGTGCGATACACACCACGCTCGCGTTGCGGACCCGTGGCCCGACCCAGCGCGCAAACCAGAACGACGTTCTCATTGGTGGGATGGACAATGATAGTACCGATGCGGCCGGTCGCCTCGAGACCCATGCGCGTCCACGTCTCGCCCGCATCAGTCGATTTGTAGATGCCATCACCCATCATGTCCATGTCGCGGATGGCCCAGGCCTCGCCCGTGCCGGCCCACACGACGTTCGGATTGCTGGGCGCCGTGGCCATGGCGCCGATCGCCTGCGACGTCTCGCTGTCGAACGTGGGCTTCCAGGTGGCTCCGCCATCGGTCGTCTTCCAGACACCGCCCGATGCTGCCCCGGCGAAATAAACACCGGGTTTACCAGTGACTGCCGTAGCCGCTGCAATGCGGCCTGCATTGGTGGGACCCACGTATTCGAATCGGGGCGCGCCCACCGGCTGTGTTTGCTGCGGGCCGCCGCCTCCACCGCCGCCGCCGCGCTGCGCCGAAGTGAGGGTGGGCAGCAGTGCGATGGTAAGGATGAGAGACGCGGCCACGCGCGTGCGACCCAGGCGATGGGACCGATAAGTGGTCACAGGATTCCTCGACAGGCTGGAAGATTGTATAAAATATACTGCGCCCCATCTGGCCAACCGGCAACCCCGGACGAGCACAGGCGGAGTGGTGTGAAGACAGTGTCCGGCCCGCAGATGTTACGGGCGCAGGGTCATGCTGGCTGCGTTCGCGAGTTTTTCGAAGAGCCGGCGTCCGCGCGCCTCGATGTTACCAGCCACGATGCGCCAGGTAGCCGTGATAGCGGCATAGGTAGTGACCGCTCCGGCCGCCAGCACGGTCACGATGCCAGCGGGCCCGTCAAGCCCGATCGCCCGGACCACGGCCAGCGTGCCCACCGTGCCGATGAATAGTCCGGCCGTGGTGATCATGGTCTCCTGGCCACTGCCGTCCAGCACTACTTTGAGTCGGGTCCGCCCACTGCGGCGAGTGACCACGACCAGCGTGCGGTGCGCGTCACGTGCACGCCACTCCACCGAATCCAATACCTGCGTAACCTCGCCGTCCTCGGCCGCTTCACTGCGCGCGGCATCGATGATTTCTTCAATGCCGCCCTGCTCGATCTCGCCTGGCATGTAGTCCGAGAATTCGTAGCGCGAGGCAGGACCGCGCAGCCCGGTTGCGGCGCGTTCGCGGGTAGGGAGCGCACGTGCGGCATCGAGCACATTCTGCGCATCGATACCGGCCGCCGCCGCTATGTTCTGAATTTCCGAAAGTGTGAATTCACCGCGCGGCGCGCTGCTCAATCCTTCCTGCAGCTCGGCTGCATGTTTCAG
Source organism: Longimicrobiales bacterium (assembly GCA_050732575.1). Taxonomy (GTDB): domain Bacteria; phylum Gemmatimonadota; class Gemmatimonadetes; order Longimicrobiales; family RSA9; genus JBBDWZ01. The sequence goes on along the minus strand of JBOHRF010000625.1, from coordinate 189 downwards.
GATGAGCGCAAATTCACGTTCGGAGTAGCGCCGTTCTGCCATTGCCGCCTTCCAGTCGCTGCCTGTGTGAGCGGCCCCTCCAATCAAGAGTGCGCAATGTTGCTGGTCGCGTCAACGAACCGTACATGACTCCCTTCAAAAACTGCGACTGGCACCCTAACCTTGAACCGGCTGGAAAGTTCAAACCCT
>JBOHRF010000624.1:0-2430 GCA_050732575.1 Longimicrobiales bacterium | reverse complement strand
GCCCGCGCATCGATCGAGCGAGCAAACTCGGCTACGCTCACGCACTGCGGGGTGGATTCTTCAACCTGAGTCGGCATGCGCGCAGCATGCCTGCGGCCGCGGTGCACGGCCATGGCAGAATGCGACGCCCGTCACCGAGGTGTTGTCAGCCGAGCGGTACCGGCCCTACTCTTCAACTCCAATACCACGGGAGACTTCATGTTGCGCGCTGTGTTCTGCGTCCGGATCGTGTGGGTGGCGGTTGCCCTGGCGGGTATGACCGATGTTGGTCGGGTCCGCGCCCAACAACCTGACTCGGTGACATTGCCGCCCGTTTTCCGCGAGCCCATGCCGTTGTACGACGTTGGCCTGGGCAAGTTGAGCTGGCCCATCACGACCAAATCGAAGCAGGCGCAGGCATACTTCAATCAGGGCCTGCAGCTGCTCTACTCGTTCACGCTGGAGGATGCGGCACGTTCGTTCCGTGAGGCGCAAAAACAGGATCCAGAATGCGCCATGTGCTATTTCGGAGAGGCCTGGGCGTGGGGCCCCTATCTGAATGGGGCCATGCTGGCCTCGAATGCGCCGCGTGCGCATGCGGCCGCTCAGCGCGCGCTGCAGCTACGCAACCAGGCCAGCGAACTGGAGCGCGCCTTGATCGATGCCATGGCGGGCCGTTTTCAACCGCAGCACGACTCGGCCACGCATCATCGTTTGGCGGTCGCCTATGCGGAGAGCATGGCCAAATTGTACGACCGGCATCCTCGCCACCTGGAGGTAGGCACACTCTACGCCGAAGCGCTGATGCTGCTCGAACCGCGCCGCGTTTGGGACATCGAGAAACCGTCGGTGCGCCGCATTCACCAGGTATTGGAAGGCGTGCTCACGCGCGATGTCAATCATCCGGGCGCGTGTCACCTGTTGATTCACGCCACCGAGTCGACGGTACGGGCCGGTCGCGCCGAACAATGTGCGAATTTGTTGGGTCAGTCGATTCCGGGAGCCAGCCACATCAATCACATGCCTTCGCACACGTTCAACCGCATTGGCCGCTGGGGTGATGCCGTGCGCGCCAACATCGAAGCGTGGCATTCCGATCAGCGCGCGGAGTACGGTGAGGGCTTTGCCATCTATCCCAGCCACAACCTGCACATGCTGTTGTTCTCGGCCTCGTATGACGGGCAAGGTGCCATCGCCATTCAAGCGGCCAAAGACTATGCCAGGATCGTGAACGGCGGCAGCTTCTATCACGCACTCACCCTATTCCGCTTTGGCCGTTTCGATGAGATCCTCGAATTGCGCGCGCCGCCCACACAGGTCATCAATCTCGGGCTCTGGAATTTTGCGCGTGGTTATGCCCACTTGCGCCAGAAGAACGTGGATAGCGCGCGGGTTTACCTGGATAAGTTGGAGACGGCGATCAAGGCTGCGCCGGCCACGCTGCAGTTCCGCGGTCATACCGCGGCCAGCCTGCTGGGCATTACCAGCGCCCTTTTGCAAGCGGAGTTGATGCGTCACGACGGCCGCGCCAGTGAAGGCGTTTCCATTCTGGAGCGTGCCGTCGAGCTGGAGGAAGGCCTGCGCTACGATGAGCCCGAGCCACTCAACTTCTCAGCTCGCCACTGGCTGGGTGCGTTGCTGCTCGAGCTGCATCGGCCCGCCCATGCCGAGCGTGTCTACCGCGCCGAACTCGAGGACCGGCCGCATAACGGCTGGAGTCTGTTCGGATTGGAGCAATCATTGCGCGCGCAGGAGAAATTCGCGGATGCCGCACGTGTGCGCGAGGCCTTCTTGAAAGCCTGGGCGCGGTCGGACGCGTTGTTGCGATCGTCGAGATTTTAGCGGCCACGGATCGAGGGCGGAGGATTAGTCCGTTAGCAGTGATAGGGGGAGGGCCCGACGTCCGTTGGACAGCAGAGTTGCAGCAATCCCTACTACCCTCGCCCTCACCTTCGCCCTACATCCTGCGCTCTTGCCCTGTTTGTTTCCGGGTCACGATGCACCTGTATGGTTCCGGCTACGTCGGGCTAGGGGGGAGAGTAAGGGTAGAGGGATTGGTGCATTACCGCGTGACGCGCTCCGGTGTGAAGCCGTGCCGGCTGTGCTACAGCAGCCCTTCCACCCTCACGCTCCCATTAATCCTACACCCTCGATCCGTTCCACCGACCACACCTTGCCTTTCGCCTACCCGCTCCCTCAGGCTTCCCATGCCCAATCCAACTCGAGGTAATCAACTATGGAACCGATGGCCGTGGCCGGCATGGTTTTCACTCTGGTGTTCACCGTCATAGTGGGTGGTTTTATCGTGCTGTTTCCGGTCACCCGGCGACTGGGCCTGCTGCTCGAGTCGAAGTTGCAGGAAAAGAAGGACCCCATGCATGCCGAGCTGGCCGACGTACGGCAAATGAAGGAATTGATGCACTCCATGGAAGCACAGATTCGGCTGTTGGC
>JBOHRF010000623.1:0-2435 GCA_050732575.1 Longimicrobiales bacterium | reverse complement strand
GTGTGAGGCCGAGTAAGCGCGCACCTTCTTCGGCATCTTCACAGAACATCTCGTAGAAATCACCAACACGAAAAAAGATGAGCGCGTCCGGGTGGCGAGTTTTGGCATCCCGCCATTGCTGCATGAGGGGCGTGTCGTCTGCTCTCGGCATCCTACGTCGGCTGGCAGGGGCTACGATCGGGTAAGGATAGACGCGGCGCCAGCGAAAGGGAAGCACGGTCCGCGGCCCCGCCGGCCGGCCCGCTCGAAGCCCGCCCGCTAGCCCGTAACACGATCGTTCATCTATCTTTAACGCGTGGATCAGAACGCATGAGAACACGGTGAAACCAGTCCGATTCGACTCTGCCAACGCCGCCTACGTGCAGGCGCTCTTCGATCAGTTTCTGCAGAACCCAGCCTCGGTAGACTCAACCTGGCGAGATTACTTCACCGAGGGCGGCGCCGAGGGTTTGTTGGGCGCTGAATTGTTGAACGCAGCACGCCCCGCGCCGACCGTGGCGCAGCTGCGCGCCGCGCGTGCCTTCGGCGAACTGGTTGATGCGTACCGACTGCACGGGCATCGGGCCGCACAGCTCGATCCGCTGGGCAGCCCGCCGCCCGGACATCCCATGCTCGAGCCCGAATTTCATGGCGCAACAGCGGAAGAGATTGCGGCCGTGCCAGCGGAATTCGTGGGCCTGGAAGAATACGCCGGCACCGCCTGGGAAGTCCTGGATTTTCTGCGCCGCACCTACACCGGTACCATTGGCTACGAATACGAGCATCTGGAAGAGCCGGAAGCGCGCGAGTGGCTGCGCCAGCACATTGAATCAGGCGCACATCGCCAGCCGCTTTCCGCGGAAGAACGGCAGCGGCTGCTATCCCGTCTGACCGAGGTCGAGGTCTTCGAGCAGTTCCTGCACAAGTCGTATCTGGGCGCCAAGCGATTCTCCATTGAAGGCACGGACATGATGGTGCCCATGCTCGACCTCGCCATCGAACATGAAGCGGCCACCGGAGCGCGCGAGGTCGTGATTGGCATGGCGCATCGCGGCCGGCTCAACGTGCTGGCGCATGTGCTCGGTGTACCCTACGCAAAGCTGATCGCCAAATTCGAGGGCAAATACGCGCGCACGGGCGGCACCGGTGATGTCAAGTATCACCTGGGCGCGGAAGGCACGTACGCAACCGCGTCGGGCGAGCCGCTGTCGGTTGTACTCGCGCCCAATCCCAGTCACCTCGAGTTCATCGATCCGGTCGTGGTCGGCATGGCGCGCGCCAAACAGACCGATCGCTCCAACCCACAATTGCATCGGCAAGAAAGCAGTGTGCTGGCCGCTCTGGTGCACGGTGATGCCGCGTTTTCCGGGCAGGGCGTGGTGGCCGAGACGCTCAACCTGTCGCAACTCGAAGGATATCGCGTGGGCGGCTCACTTCACATCATTGCCAACAACCAGGTCGGCTTTACCACCGACCCGGAGGAAGGTCGCAGCACGGACTACGCCAGCGATCTGGCGCGTGGCTTCGATGTGCCGATTTTCCACGTCAATGCCGATGATGCCGAGGCCTGTCTATCCGTGGTTCGGCTGGCACTGGAATACCGCGATCGGTTCCGCGCCGACGTGGTGGTCGACCTGATTGGCTATCGCCGTTACGGCCACAACGAAGCCGACGAACCGGCCTACACGCAGCCCGTCATGTACCGTGTCATCGCCGAACACCCACCCGTGCGCAAGATCGTTGCTGACAACTTGCAGCGCGAAGGTGTGATCACGGCCGAAGAAATCGAGCACCTGCATCGCCAGACTTACCAGCGACTGGTTGACCTACAGGCTGAGGTCAAAACGGCCGGCTCAGAGACCAACGGCGAGCATGAACATGCGGAGCCAACCGTGGCTGCCGTTAGCCGCTCGGTTGATACGCGCGTTCCGGCCGACACGCTCGTGCAGCTCGACCGCGAGCTGCACACCTGGCCTGCCGACTTCAGCGTCAATCCCAAACTGGCGCGCCAACTCGACCGCCGCGCCCGTCTCCTGGGTGAAGACGGCAGCATAGAATGGGCACATGCGGAAGCCCTGGCCTTTGCCACCCTGATCTGTCAGGCGGTCGCCATTCGCATGAGTGGACAGGATGCCGAACGGGGTACGTTCAGCCAGCGGCATCTGGTTTTGCACGATTTGCAGCACGGCACGAAATACGCCCCCATCCAGCACTTGAAACAAGCGCGCGCGCCCTTCGAGATCTACAACAGTCCACTCTCGGAGCTGGCCGTGATGGGCTTCGAGTACGGCTACAGCGTGGCTGCGCCCGAGTCACTTGTTCTCTGGGAAGCGCAGTTCGGTGACTTCGTGAATGGGGCTCAGGTCATACTCGACCAGTTCATCTCCGCAGGCCGCGCCAAGTGGAGCCAGCACTCGCGCCTGGTCTTGTTGTTGCCGCACGGTTACGAGGGCCAG
>JBOHRF010000622.1:0-2455 GCA_050732575.1 Longimicrobiales bacterium | reverse complement strand
ATTGCACTGATTGCATTCAACAAACCGCTGCTGGCCACGCGCATCGCGCCTGGGCTCACGCTGGGTATCCTGCTGGGCGTGCTGGTCATCGTGGGTTCGTGGCTGCTGACCTGGGTCTACGTGCGCTGGGCCAATCGCCACTATGACACTGCGGTGGATCGGATCAATCAATGACCTACGCGCAGAGTCAAACGACTTCGATTGGCGAGCCCAATGTAGAGGCGATGGTGTTCTTCTTCGCGTTCATTGCGCTCACACTGGGCATCACCTATTGGGCGGCGCGGCGCACGCGCACCACGGAGCATTTTTACGCGGCAGGCCGCTCGGTCAGTGCCGGTCAGAATGGGTTGGCGTTGGCGGGTGACTACATGAGCGCGGCCTCGTTCCTGGGCATTGCGGGTCTGGTCTCGACCAGCGGTTTCGATGGATTGATCTACTCGACTGGCTGGCTGGTCGGCTGGCCGATCGTGTTGTTCTTGATTGCAGAACCGCTGCGCAACCTGGGCAAATACACATTTGCCGATGTTGTTGCCCTGCGCCTGCGGCAGGTGCCCGTGCGCATTGCGGCCGCCACTGGCACACTGGCTACGGTATCACTCTACTTGATTGCGCAGATGGTGGGTGCGGGTGGACTGATCCGCTTGATGTTCGGTCTTTCCTATGAAGTGGCGATCATCATTGTGGGCGCGGCCATGATTGCGTACGTGCTGTTTGGCGGCATGATCGCGACCACGTGGGTGCAGATTGTGAAAGCCGTCCTGCTGATGGGTGGTGCGGCCATGCTCGCTCTGCTCGTGCTGGCCCGCTTCGGCATGAATCCGCTGGCCCTGTTTGCAGCCGCGGCCGAGCAGCGCGGCCAGGCCGTACTGGCGCCCGGTGGCCTGGTTGCCCAGCCGCTCGATGCCATCTCACTGGGCATGGCGCTCATGTTCGGCACCGCCGGCCTGCCTCACATCCTGATGCGTTTTTACACTGTGAGTGATGCGCGTGCGGCGCGCAAATCCGTGTTCTATGCCACCGGACTGATCGGCTTTTTCTACCTGATGACGTTCGTGCTCGGCTTTGGCGCCATGGTGCTGGTGGGTGCGGACACGATTCGCTCCGTCGATGCGGGCGGCAACATGGCGGCGCCACTGCTGGCCGAGTTTCTGGGCGGACGCGCGTTCCTGGGCTTCATTGCCGCGGTCGCGTTCGCCACCATCCTGGCTGTGGTAGCAGGACTCACACTGTCAGGCGCGGCCGCGCTCTCGCATGACTTGTGGGTCAACGTGGTGCGCGGCGGCCGCATGGCTGACACTACCGAAGAGTTGAAGGTGGCGCGCATAGCCACCGTGTTGCTGGGTGCATTCGCAATACTGCTCGGCATCACGTTCAAGGGCCAGAACGTGGCCTTCATGGTCTCCCTCGCCTTTGCCATTGCCGCCAGCGGCAACTTCCCGGCCTTGCTGCTCTCCATCTTCTGGCGCCGCTCGAGTACCACCGGCATGGTGGCCGCTATGTTGATCGGCACGTTCAGCACGCTGTTGCTGATCTGGCTCTCGCCCACCGTGCAGGTCGACATCCTGAAGCATACAGGCGCCTGGTTCCCGCTCAAGAACCCCGCGCTCGTGACCATGCCATTAGCGTTTGCCGTGGGAGTGATTGGTTCGCTGCTTGCGCCCGATCCTGCGGCAGCCGAACAATTCGATCAGGTGGAACGCCAGATGCACCTGGGCACCAGCGCGGTAAAGGCAGGCCAGAGAGCCTGACGCTCACGTGAAAACGAGCGCGCGCACCTGCCAGTTATTGCCATCCCCGGTCAGCACCATTGCGAAGTAGCCATTCGCGGCCGCACCGCCATCCAGCTCGAGATAATACTGCCCGACCAGCACACTGATGCGGCCTGACCCTTCATAGTCGAGCGTAGCCAGATGCAGATCGCCCGCCCGGTCCAGAAGACTGGAAAGCTCGCGCCGCGCGCGCAGGCCAACCACGCCCGCTGCCTGACCGGGCAGCTGTACCAGTGCGGTCTCGCTGAACAAGGCAAACAGTGCAGTCGTGTCCGAGTGCGACCAGGCCTGATGCACCTGATTCAACAAAGCGTTGGCGCCGCGATACCGGGCCAACGTGGCGCGGTCGGTCATGGCTTGTAGGGTGAGCGGACCGCTCGGATGGAGTGCGGGCAGGCGGGGCAGAGCGCGCGGGCCAGGCGTTGCCAGCAGCACCTGTGATCGAATGCGAAAGCCGTTCTTCTCCCGCTTCAATATGGTCAGATGATGCCCCTGCACAGTCGGGATGGCGGACTGGCGAGGATCGAGAGAAAGCGGACCATAGATGTAGGCAATCCCTTCACTCGCCTCGAAGTCCGTCAAGGCCAGCAGGGCTTCACGCACGCGCGTGCGCAGCGAATCCGTCAGCGCGCGAACGGCGGCACTGCCCGAGATGAGTGCGCCACCCGGCTGCACCACCGTAGCCG
>JBOHRF010000621.1:0-2467 GCA_050732575.1 Longimicrobiales bacterium | reverse complement strand
ATTGGCTGGTTCCGAATCGACTCTGCCTTTATCGGGCAGACGAAACCCCCGGACCAGCGTACGGGCGATCGGCGTAAAAACGTCTGAACAAGCCTGCGCAGCATAACGTACCAAGTGTAAGCTGCGGGCCACGCCAGCAGCCAGATGGTTGGAACCTCTATACGAGTTGCTGCCAGCACCCTCGCGCCGGCAAAGTCCGCCCGACAGCTTCACACGATAGGATGGACTCCTCCCGAACGAGACATAAGCTTGGATGGTCGCCAAACCAACCAAGCACTCGAAACGGAAGGAGCCACCCCATGTCGACGGTAATGATTGCAGTAGATCTCGCAAAGCACGTCTTTGAACTCGCGGTTGCAACGCAGTCAGGCCGAATCGCGGAGCGGAAGCGTCTCACGCGATCCCAGTTCGAGCGATTCTGGGCAACGCGTATCCCCTGCCGCGTCGTCATGGAAGCCTGTGCGACCGCGCACTATTGGGCGCGCTATCTGATCGCACGCCGCTACGACGTCGTGCTGCTGCCGCCACAGTATGTGAAGCCATACCGCCGGCGCAACAAGACCGATCGCGCGGACTGCGAGGCGATTCTCGAGGCGTATCGGTGCGCGGGCATCCACCCCGTGGCGGTCAAGAGTGAGGACCAGCAGGCTATCGCGGCCTTACACCGGGTTCGCGCGCAGTGGATGCAGAGCCGGACCGCACGCATCAATGGTATGCGCGGACTGCTTGCGGAGTTTGGTGTGAGCGCCCCCGTGGGCGCAAAGCGATTCCTGAAGGACCTGCACCCGCTGCTCGCGCGGGTATCAGCGCAGCTGCCGGAGCGCGTGCGCCGAACCGTGACTGCGTTGTGGGACGAGGTGCGCGAACTCGAGCAACGCATCGAAGCCATCGAAACGGAACTGGAGTCGATCGCCGCCGATCAGCCGGCGCTCCAGGCGCTGCTGAGCATCCCGGGCATGGGCCTGCTGAGCGCAACCGCGCTCTTCGCGACGGTCGGCGATATCCATGCATTCAAGAGCGGTCGCCAGCTCGCCTGCTGGCTGGGTCTGACGCCGCGGGAACACTCCTCGGGCGGACACCGTCGTCTGGGCCGCATCAGCAAGCAGGGCGATCCCTATGTGCGCATGCTCTTCGTGCACGGCGCGCGATCCGCATTGAACACGGCGCGGCGCCTCGATCATGGCGGCAAGCCCCTCTCGCAGCTCCAGGCCTGGGCCCTGCAACGCGCGCGGTCTGGTCATTCGAACAAGGCTACGGTCGCATTGGCGAACAAGCTGGTGCGAATTGCCTGGGCTGTCTGGTATCACGACCGACGCTTCAATGGCAACCACGTGCAGCGCGTGGCCGCCTGAGGTTTACACTCGTGCAAGCGGAGACTACACCAGAGGAAATGCAAAGCGAATAGCGCGTTCATGGCATAGCGGTCGGTCCGCCATCAGGGTAAAGCCGATAACAACGTTGGCCTTCGAGGCCGTTCAAACACGATTGGCTCCTGATGTGCGAATCCCATGGTGGCCCGGAGCAACCGCTCCACAACCCAGAGGCCGGATATACGACTGCAACCGATCCACTCTGCCCGCGGCGCGCAACAACTCAAACGAATGACTTGATCAACGCTCTTGACGGAGGAGTCCATATACAAATGTTAGGCAGCAAGCTCCGCCACAACGTGGGCGGGATGCATCTCGGACGCGATCCGCCTCGATTGCACGGTAAGCTCGTAGATCAGTTCTTCGGTTGACAAACAATATACGCGAGAGCATCGTCAACTAAACTCATAGTAGGGCGCAGACACGAACGTTGCCAACACCATTCGCAGTCAAAGCGGGGGCTCCGATGCCGCGTATGCTCATCTTACCCGTGTTGTTGGTCGTCGGATTTGGCGGCGTAGCAGGCCAAGCAGTTGAGCGCGATAGCGCGGGAGTCAGGATCGTAAGCCAAGCGCCCGGCGCCCGAGTGAAGCTCGGGGGAGCGCTGTTTCAGATTGACGGTTCAGAAGCGGGTCATGAAGCGTTCTTTCGGCTCAGCGGCGACGGCATAACGGCGCACTCCGGCGGTTTTGTGGTCGCGAATGCCGGCACGGAATTGCGGTTTTACACGGCAGCCGGTGAGCTACGGAAGAGCGCGGGTGGGCGTGGCGGGGGTCCAGGCGAATTCCAATTCATTACATGGGTGCAACGTATCCCCGGCGATTCGATTGAAGTTTACGACAGCCGGCTGCGTCGAGTCAGCGTTTGGAGCCATGATGGAGAACGCGGACGCGAGACGCTCGTGCCTGGTGGTATGAGTGCGCCGGCACCGGGCGCGGTGATGTCTATGCCGGCCGTTCCGGCCGGCGCGCTGCCCAACGGGCAGCTTCTGTTTGCAAGCAGTGTGTCCCTCTTTCCAAACCCTGGGGGGATCGCTCGTGCTCGAGGGTGGTTGCTTCGTGGCTCCCCTGCTGGACCGACGCGCGATACGATCATGC
>JBOHRF010000620.1:0-2480 GCA_050732575.1 Longimicrobiales bacterium | reverse complement strand
CACCAGTACCGCGCTCCACACCAGCGCCCACCAGGGCCGCGCTTTCCACATGAGAGAGCTCTCCCGGCTGAATCGCTAATTCATTAGCGTCGCTAAACAACTAGCGAATGGCCCGATTGTCAAGGGCCGCCGGGCCCGGACACCTCTGCCCCGGGACGGCCGTTGGTGCTGGTGGGTTTCGCGTCGCGCGTCACGTTGACCGTGACGGTCGGTGCGGCACAGCTTAGGACCGCCCATGGAGAGTGAATCGATCCAACGTCAGTTTGCCGATGCCCTGGCAGCGCTGGTCGAGCAGGTCAAGGAAGACCGATCGATCCTGGCCGCGGTACTGTGCGGCAGTCTCTCGCACGATACGGTGTGGTCGAAGTCGGACATTGACCTGGTGCTGGTCACCATCGACGATCGGAAGGTGGAGGAAGGCGGCCGGTCGTTGTACGCGGATGGTGTGAACGTGCATGCCATGCTGATGTCACGGGCGCAGTTCCGCAAAACGGTGGAGGGGTCGATCCACAATTCGTTCATGCATTCCCTGCTGGCCAAAGGTCGCCTGCTTTATACGCACGACGCGTCGATTGCCGACTTGTTCGCGCAGCTGCGGACGGTGGGCGAGCGGGACACGCAAGTGCAGCTGTTGCACGCGGCCACGCAGGCGGTAGCGGTGGTCAACAAGGCGCACAAATGGCTGCGCACGCGGGGCGATCTGGACTACGCGGCGCTCTGGATCCTGTACGCGGCCACACCGCTGGCCCGGCTGGAGGTAATAGGTCGGCGCCTGCTAGCGGATCGAGAAGTGATCCCGCAAGCGCAGCAACTGAATCCAGAGCTCTTCAACACGGTGTACCGCGATCTACTCAATCAGGCAAAAACGCCGGAGCGCGTAAAGGCGGCGCTGGCAGCCATCGACCAGTACCTGGCGGAACGGGCGGCCACGTTGTTTGCGCCCGTGATCGACCATTTGCGAGCGGTCGGCGAAACGCGCTCGAGCACGGAGATCGAAGACCATTTCCAGCGCAACCTGGGTGTCGAGGGCGTCACGGTGGCCTGCGAGTATCTCGCCGATCAGCGGTTGATCGGCAAGGCCTCAGTTGGGGTTCAGCTCACGCGTAAGAGCAATGTGAGTGTGCAGGAACTCGCGTTTTTCGGATTGTCAGATAACAGATAACGGATACGATGAACAGACGAGCACGAGAATCCGTTTCACGTTCACGTGAAACGGATCTCGTGCTCGTCTGTTCATCCATTGCTGTTTTGCTGTTCATCCGTTCCCTAACCTGCAGAAGGGTTGGACCACCATGGGCGTACGACTCATAGCCGCGTTGCGAGAGCAGGCCAGCCCGGCCGAGGTCGACATCGATCGACTCAGCCAGTTGCGCGCGGACCCGGGCACTCAGCTGTGGCTGGACATCAGCGATCCGAGCTCAGCCGATGTTGCGCTGCTGCGCCGCGAGTTCGGCTTTCACGAGTTGGCACTGGAGGAAGTGACTCGGCCGCACGAGCGTCCTCGCTGCGACGCGTATGGCAGCTACTACTTCATCGTGGTGTACGCCGCCGAACCGACCGACAAAGGATTCGTGCCCAGAGAGCTGAACATTTTCTGGGGCAACAACTACCTGGTGACCATTCATCGCCGGCCGGCCGCCGTGCTGGCCGTGCTGGAAGGAACGCAGCGGCGCTGGGAGCAACACGATGAGCGTTCGGCACATGGTGTGGCCGCCCTGGCGTACGCACTGTTCGAGAATCTGGTGGATGGCTACTTCGTGGTGCAGGATCGGATCCGCGATCGCATTGACGATATCGAGCAGGCGATTTTCAAGGGCAGTGAGGGTGCGGCCGCCGATCTGTTCCAGCTACGCAAAGAGCTATTGCGCGTGCCTCGCCTGCTCGCGCCCACCAGCCACGTATTGGCCGAGGTAATGCGCCGCGAGCGCGCCATTCCGGAAGCACTCCGACCCTATTTTGGTGACGTACAGGATCATGCCGTGCACGTGCTGGCCGAGCTGGATACTTATCGCGACCTGCTCAGCGCCGCGCTCGACACACACGTTTTCTATGCCTTCAACCGCATGGGTCAGATCATGAAACGGCTGACTGCGGTCACCGTCATCATCCTGGTTCCCAACTTCGTGGCCAGCGTTTACGGCATGAACTTCTCCGGCATGGTCCCGCTGGCCGAATGGCAGTACGGCTTCATTGCCGTGGCCGCTTTTCTGGGCTGCATGGTGGCCTGGGGCTTCATTCACTCACGCGTGCTGGGGTGGCTTTGAGTGGCTGCGTGACGCGTGATGCGTAAACTCGGAGAGCAAGTGGCACCTGGGTGACCCCTCTCGGCTAAGCGCGTTTAGCGCGCATACCCGTAGGCGCTTACCCGTGAGATTTTGCGCAGAGTGGCAAGAAAAAGTTCGGAGGATATAGGGGGAGGGCGAGAGGGCTGGAAGGGATTGCTGCAATGCAGCCGGCCCGCTGGCCACCTGCAGAAATGT
>JBOHRF010000619.1:0-2496 GCA_050732575.1 Longimicrobiales bacterium | reverse complement strand
GTATCAGCTGGAGTGTCAGCATTCGTTGCACTCATGGGCGCGCTCGCGTTGCTCGCGGGCGCGCGGCGATGGCGCGGGCGCGGCACTCGCTGCGCGAGGCCGGGCGCGCTGACGCGTGCCCTGGCCGGGCAGACATGTTCGTCCAATTATGCTTCTGGTCGGTGTACGCGCCTTTTTGCGCGGTCGAAATGTAACGGCTTGTGTGCGGCTCTAAATAGGCATAGCTGCCAGGCACGGGGCATATTCCTGCAAAGCAGGACGATTCGTGCCTGCCGCCAATTCCTAGCCTGAATCCAACCCTCCTCCTCGGTCGTCAAAGGTTTAGGGTTGCACTTTGGTGAGGCACGGATTCTTTCGGGGAGAAACACCTATGGCTGGCGCTCGACCGATGGGTCTGCTTGTGCTCATGGCATGCGCTGCGTGCGAGCCGCGCCCCGTTATTGAGGGCGACGTGCCGACGCAGGTGACAGCACTGGCCGATAGGTACATCGAGGCGTACTTCAATGCGTTTCCGCACCAGGCCACGCTGGTCGGGCGTGCGGCGGGTCCACACGATCGGCTGCCTGACATCTCGGCGGAGGCACGCGCGCGGTGGGAGGCGGCAGAAGATTCGCTGCTCACGCGGCTCGAGGCTTTGGATACCACGAAGCTCACGGCAGGCAGCGCGCAGGCCGTGACATACGGGTTTCTGCGCGCGGTGTTGCGCAACGCGCGCGACTATCGCGTTTGTCACATCGAGTTGTGGAATGTGAGCCCGACCTGGACGGGCTGGCCGCAGGAGCTGGCGCTGCTGGCCAATTCGCAGCCGCTGGGTACGGCCGAGCAGAACGAGGCCGCGTACAAGCGATTCTCCGAGCTGCCGCGCTATCTCGACCAGGAGATGGCCAACCTGCGCGCGGGGCTGGAGCGCGGCTACAGCGCGCCGCACAACAACGTGCGCGCTGTGATCCAGCAGGTCGACGCGCTGCTGAAGGCTCAGCTCGCCGAATCGCCGTTCGTGAGCATGGCACCAGACAGCCTGCGCGACCTGCGCCCTCGACTGGAGCAGCTGGAGACGGTACAGATCCGTCCGGCCATCCAGCGCTATCGTGATTTCTTGCAAGCCGAATATCTGCCCAGGGCACGCAACGAAGTCGGTGTATCGGCCAATCCCGAGGGTGCCAGCTGTTATCGCGCGGCTGTGCGCTACCACGCTACGGTGGACATGTCGGCAGAAGACATACATCGCACGGGTCTCGAGCAGATGGCAAGGATTCAATCCGAGATGCAAAAGATCGCGCAACGCTCGTTCGGCACGGACAACGTGGACACGGTACTGAAGCGGCTCAAGACGGATCGCAAATACCTGCTGTCCAGTCGGGACGAGATGATGAAGGTTGCTCAGGGCGCCGTCGATCGCGCGCGCGCGGCCGTACCCAAAGTGTTTGGCAATTTGCCGTCGGCCCACGTGATGGTGGAACCCGTAGCCGCGTTTTCAGAGGCGTCGGCGCCCGGTGGCTTCTACAGCAATCCCTCCGAGGATGGCAACCGGCCCGGCGTCTACTACATCAATCTGCGCGGCGCCGAGAGCAAACCGCGCGCGGGCCAGGAGTCCACCGCGTTTCACGAAACGTATCCCGGCCATCATTTGCAAGGCGCGCTGGCACTCGAGCGCAAGGAGCTGCATCCCATGGCCCGCTACCTGTACCAATCCGGCTTCGGCGAGGGTTGGGGATTGTACTCCGAGCGGTTGGCGGAGGAGTTGGGACTCTTCTCATCCGATGTCGATCGCATGGGCCTGCTCTCCAATGAAGCGCTGCGCGCCGCGCGACTCGTGGTCGACGCAGGCATGCATGCGTTGGGCTGGCCGCGACCGCGCGCCATCGATTACATGCTCGCCAACACCGCCGAATCGCCGGACGATGTGGTCTCCGAAATCGATCGCTACATCGCCGTGCCCGGTCAGGCCACATCGTATATGCTGGGCAATCTCGAGATCCGCCGCCTGCGCGAGCAAGCCCAACAGCAGCTCGGCGCCCGCTTCGATTTGCGGGCGTTTCACGACCAGGTACTGGAAGACGGAGCGGTGCCGTTGTCGTTGCTGAGTGAAAAGATTGGGCGCTGGGTAGTTGGAGCAACGAATAACGGATCGAGACAATAGGATTAGGGGGAGGAAATAGGGTGGCAGGGACCGTTTCGACCCGACGGCTCGGTTGACGTCGAGCATGGTTGCGCGGTCAGCATCGGTCCCTACCACCCTATTTCCTCCCCCTATCCTGTGCCCTTGGTCCGTTCTTCAATTCAGCAGATCACACACTTTGCACTCAAAGCCAGGAAGTACGGCCTCACCCTGCAGCACATCCGTCCGCCAAAGCGTTTCCCGATCCCCATCCGGCCGCAGCACAGCGATGGCATGCGCCCACGGCTCCAGCATCCAAACGATACGCGTGCCCGCATGCAACAAATCATCGGCGCGCTCCAGCGCAACCACATGGTGAGCCGGTGATGTGACAACCA
>JBOHRF010000618.1:0-2503 GCA_050732575.1 Longimicrobiales bacterium | reverse complement strand
GCCTACAGTCACGTCCGCGTGGTCGGCATCAATGCTATCAACGTGGAATCCGATGATGAGCTGATCGACGTCCAGGTCACGACCGGCGATGATGAGATCATTCTGGCCACGCGCAACGGCATGGCCATTCGTTTCCACGAGTCCGATGTGCGCAACATGGGTCGTACCGCGACCGGTGTGCGCGGTGTGCGCCTGCGTGAGGACGACCTCGTAGTCGGCATGGTCGTGATCCGGCGAGATACGGCCGCGCAGGCCACCTTGCTGGTGGTGAGTGAACGCGGCCGCGGCAAGCGCACGGCCATTGACGAGTATCGATTCCAGAGCCGGGGCGGAAGTGGTGTGATCAATTTCCGAGTTAGTGAGCCAACGGGTCACGTGGTGGCCATCAAGGAGGTCTTTCCGGGTGATGAGCTGATGATGATCACGCGCAATGGGGTGATCATCCGGCAGCGCGTCAACGAGATTCGCGTGATCGGCCGGGCTACGCAGGGCGTGCGCCTGCTTTCCCTCGACCAGGGTGATGTCCTGGTTGATGTGGCGCGTCTGGTGCCGGAAGATGAGAGCGGCGAGCCTGCCATCGGCAACGGTGCGCCACCCGATGGTACGGGGATGGATCTGCCCGAGGGTGAATCCGACACCGATTTGTCGGTCGAAGAACCCATGGGCGACCCGTTGTCCGATGAAGATGCGGAGGCGCAGCCATGACGCTGGTGCAGCGCAGTGCCATTGAGGAAGCGGCTCGCGCGTTGCGCGAGGTTGCGCTGCGCACACCGCTGCTGCCCGCCGGTTGGCTGGAAGAGCTGGTCGCTGCGCCGGTTCGCTTCAAGTGTGAGAATCTGCAGCATGCCGGTGCCTTCAAGATCCGCGGCGCGTATACCATGATCTCCCGGCTCAGTGCAGTGGAGCGTGCGCGCGGCGTGATCACCTACTCATCCGGCAATCACGGACAGGCCGTCGCGCTTGCGGCGCGCATGTTCGATGTGCCGGCCGTAGTCGTAATGCCGGTCACTGCACCGGCCATCAAGGTGGAAGGTGCGCGCCGTCTGGGAGCTGAGGTTGTGCTCGAAGGCACCACCTCCACCGAACGCCACCGTAAAGCCCTCGAGCTGGCAGCGGCGCGCAATCTCGTCGTCATTCCGCCTTTCGATCACCACGACATCATCACGGGGCAGGGTAGCGTTGGTGTCGAGATTCTGGCCGATTGGCCCGAGGTGGAGGCGATTCTGATACCGGTGGGTGGTGGTGGCATGCTGAGCGGCGTGGGCGCCTATATCAAGCAGACCAAACCGTCGTGCCTGGTCATCGGGGTCGAGCCGGAGCTGGCCGATGCCATGTATCAATCGCGCCGTTCGGGGGCACTGGTTACCATCGAATCCCGGCCCACCATTGCCGATGGTCTCATGCCCGTGCGACCCGGCGAGCTCACGTTCGAGCACAGTCAGGCTTTTGCCGATGACATTGTGCGGGTCAGCGATGATGCTATCCGCCACGCCACAAAAGAACTGCTCTCCAACTCCAAGTTGATCGTGGAATTCTCGGGCGCCGCTACCGTGGCTGCTCTACTGTCCGGAGCGTTCAAACCGCAAGGTCGCAACACGGTGGCCGTGCTTTCCGGCGGTAATCTCGATCCCAGCAGGCTGGCCGAGTTGCTTTCTTAACCCAGCCACTGCGCAATTCCGGCTCCGGCCAGCTGAGTGGTGAAGTTGTCTATGCCGTGATGGCTCACGGCTTCAACCAGCGCGCCGCCCAACCCGCAAGCCAACCCGATCAGTAGTGCGCTAAGCGGTGCGCTTCCTTTTGCGAGCAGCCCGAGAAAGGCGGCCAGACTGCCCACCAGGAAGACGGCCATGCTGCCTTCCAGCGAGCGCACGGCAGGCACGCCACTGAGAGACGGTACGCGGAACACGTGCTTGCCCCAGCGCGTGCCCACGGGCTCGCCAACGGCATCGCCCGATCCGCACACCAGGTAGCCGACGTACGCCGTTGCGGGGAAGAGAATGTTGCTGGTGAGTCCCCCGGCAATGGTCGTCAACAAGGGGATGACTACGAAGCGCGCGCGGTGCGGCGCATCGGTGGGACGCGCCAGGGCCTCAAAGAGCGGGTAACCATCGCCCCGCCAGACCGCGTACAGCACAATCAGCGTAACCACTACGCCGAACACGACCACTCCGGGCAGTTGCCAGGCAATGTGCACCACGCTGGCCATGGTGAAAATGAGGAAATGAAAGATCTTGCGCGTGTAAGGTGTGCGCACGTCGCGCACCAGCCTGAGCCGACCCGCCAACCAGCCTGACAGGGCAGTGTAGAAGATCGCAATTGGCACTACGGTGAGGATGACACGTGCACTGGGCAGAAAGGGAAGCAGATATGCGCCGAGCGGAAGCGAAATGTTGAAGATGTGCATCCTCGATGGTGAATGGACGAAGGCGCGCGCGTTCTTGCTGGTGCGCGAGCGCTCAGTCTAGCTTGTCGGTTCAACACAAACCACTGCTGATGGAAAACT
>JBOHRF010000617.1:0-2505 GCA_050732575.1 Longimicrobiales bacterium | reverse complement strand
ATCAATGATCACTTCAGTTCTGCGACGCGGTTCGGTGCGGACAGCCTTCGCCCTGACCACGACTCGATAGTACCCTGGTGCCGCGATCATCAATGTTCCTTCAATGACCGCGGCTTGAGACTTGCCCAAAGAGCCCCGCAAACTACTCAGGGCGGGAACCGCTTGTCCGGCAGTCACTCGGAACTCATCCCCCCAAGAGCTTCGCCGGGCGGCTTCGACCTCAGGGGCAAGAATTGCCAGTTCCGCTTCCGCCGTTCCCTCAAGTCCACGCGCCAGCGATGATCGTGATAGGACTACCTGGTTTGATCTCACCACGCGTTTCGACAGAAATGGAGAACCGAGGCCTGGATTTGGAAACGGTACGACCTTCCTGCGCTGGAGCAGGGCTCAAACCTGTCAATCGTGAGGTTGAAGTCGGATCGTCCTGACATCCGGCCGTCAACATGCCCACGAGAACAAGCAGTAGCAACCGATTGGTCTTCACAATTCCTCCTTGTTCAGAGTTTCGATCCACGATCCCAACAGCGGCTTGATGGCTGCCGAGCCGAGCGCGGACCGCTTGTGCTACTTCCCCTGGTCGAAGCGCCTCGGTCGAAGAAACGACAAGCTCACACTCGTCATCGAAATGCATTCCACCGTATGTTGGAGCATCACGGGCTTCGACGAGGATGTTGGGATGCTCATCAACCGAGTCAAGCGGAGTTGTAGCGACGTCAATCGCCGTCCAAGAAGCTTGATTGGGTCGTTGACGACGCACGCGACCAGGACCCAACAACGCAATAAACAATGCACTGTGCCGTGACACTGGACCTCCTCGGTTTGGAAGGGTGGCGGTGTACCGGGAGCCAGCGGCGGCATCACAAGAACGGCCGCGATGCCGTTGAAGTGGGCAGATCCCAGGGCCGGGTCTGGACGGGCGCTATCGAGGCGCTCGAACCCGTCCCGTATGATAGCAGCTGTTGAGGACTCGGCTCGGTTCGCGAGAGCCGATATGTGTGATCTGAATACAGAACAGCGATGACAAAGCCAGCCGCATCTGTAAAGCTGGCCACTTGGAATGTCAATACTGTTGGTGCCAATGCACGATGCTGTCTTTTCCTTAATAGTTATTGTTGGTTCAGCACCCGTGGAGTCTGCGCGAAGCGGGAGGGTGAACGATCAACGAATTGAAAGCGCGTTCACGGTCACGTTCATGCTTTACGAATAGGTGAACGGGCGCCGCCGGGTCGAGGGATCCAGCGCGTTGGTTTATTGGCCTCAACGAGGGGGGCCAATCGCGCGGACTGCAATCCTGCCCCGCAACTCGAGATAGGGCGACGTGCGCGCCAGTTGCTCTGCATCCTCCAGGCTTTCTGCCCGTACGATGAAATAGCCATTCACCTGCCGCAGCGCCGACTCCAGGTTGGGATCGCCGACAGATTCACTGGATACCGTTACGCCTTCCCGGCCGAGCTGTCCCTGGCGCACGAGTTGCCCGCGGCTCCGCAGCGCAGCCGTCCACTCGCCAAACCGCTGGAAGATGCGCGGCAGAGAATCCCGCGGCAGCGATTCGGCGCGGGAACCGGCGAGGAGCAGCAGAAACTCATCGCCCTGCGCTGGACCTGGCTCCGCTGCGCGCGACCAACGGCCCAGGCCGAACGCCGAAAGAGCAACGAGCAGCACCACCGCGGCGCGCGACAGGTTCATTCGCCACGCAGTGCGAGCAGTCTTCCCGGCACGGAACGAGTGTGGTGTTTCGATGGCATCGGCGCGCAGGCGCGCATCCAGCTCGATTATTCCCGCCCATTGCCTCCGGCACGCTTCACATTCACGCAGGTGCGCGTCGGCGTCCGCGCGCGCGCGATCCGTTGCGTCCGGCGAGAGCAATTCATCGATGCGGCCATCGAGGTGCGTCATTCAAGCCTTCCTTGCATCGAGATGGGTTGCGAGCATCTGCAATGCGCGGCGGAGCCGGGTGGACACCGTACCGACAGGCAGGTCCAGCGTTGCAGCTATATCCTGGAATGGCAGATCGCAGTCGTAGCGAAGCGCGCGCATTGCATCACCACCCCATGCACGCGCCTTTCCCGCTGCCATAGAGCAAGGGATTCAATTCGAGAACGTGGGCTTCCGGTATCCGGGTGCCGAGCGCTGGGCCGTGCGTCACCTGAGCTTCGAGTTGCGCGCGGGCGAAGTACTGGCGCTGGTGGGTGAGAATGGCGCGGGCAAGACCACACTGGTCAAACTGCTGGCCCGGCTCTACGACCCCGATGAGGGGCAGATCCTGCTGGACGGTCACGATCTACGCGCTTACGACCTGGATGCGCTGCGCGCTAACGTGGGTGTGATCTTCCAGGACTTCGTGCGCTACCACTTCACCGCCGCAGAGAACATTGCGGTCGGCCGCATTGATGCCCTGGCCAATCGCACGCGCATCGAAGCCGCAGCCCGGCGCAGCCTGGCCGATGAAGTCATCGCCAAACTGCCGGATCGCTACGAGCAGATCATAGGCAAGCGATTCCGCAG
>JBOHRF010000616.1:0-2508 GCA_050732575.1 Longimicrobiales bacterium | reverse complement strand
GCCGCGCCCACGGCACCTCCACCAGCTTCACACTCCACACTGCCCGCACTGCACCCGCGGCACGCGCGCGTGCAGGTAGGCCTCGTGCTGGAAGAAGTTCAGGTGCCGCCAGCTTTTCTCCGACGTGTCGTACGCCTTGCAGTCCTGCCTGCCGCACTCCGGACAGGAAAAGGCTCCTCCGACCTCGAAGTCCAGATACAGGTCCAGGCGCCGCTTTCGCCGCATCAAACTCCGAACGCACCACATACCACGGGCTGGGCAGCGCCAGTGCCTGCTGGAACAGGTCGATGTCTCGCAAGGAAACTCTCTGTCAACGCCGGGCGAAATTTGCTCAAACGTGGCGGGTGAAAACTGCACACTGGCCCCATAGTTAGATAGCCTTCTTCTGTCGTCTTGTTCCTCTTGAGTTATCTCCTTTTTCAGCCTCCTGTGTTTGGAGTGAGTGCCAGAGGTCGCCGTGTTGACGGAGACGATAACTGTTGCCTCTGACGTTCACGATATGGCAATGGTGGACCAGGCGGTCGATGAGAGCGCTGGCCATGACGTCGTCTCCGAAGACTTCACCCCATTCTTCAAAGCCCTTGTTCGAAGTCAGGATGGTGGCGGCTCGCTCGTAGCGCCGGCTCATGAGCTGGAAGAATAGCATGGCACCGGTGCGGCTGATGGGCAGGTAGCCGATCTCATCCACGACAGCCAGGGATGGATAGGTGAGCGTCTTCAGGCGATGCGTGAGGCGGCCGGCGGTCTGCGCTTCCTCGAGTGAGGTGATGAGATCGGCCAGGGTGCTGTAGTAAACGCGCCGGCCACTCTGTGCGGCTGCGATCGCGAGGCTGACGGCGAGATGGGTCTTGCCAACGCCGGGCGGCCCGAGGAAGATCACGTTCTCTTTGCGTTCCACGAAGCCGAGCTCGTGCAGGCTCTCGATCTGCTCGCGTTTGATCGAGGGTTGGAAGCTGAAATCAAAATCGGCCAGCGTCTTCACCGCGGGTAATCGTGAGGAACGCATGGCGGCCACGAGCCGCCGGTTATTGCGCAGTTCGATTTGCGCGCCCAGCAACGCCTCAATGGACTCCGTAGCGCCGAGTCCGCTGTCGGCGCGGGACAGCACACCATCAAGGGCTTCGAGCGCGCCGGGCATCTTCAGGTCCACCAGCTGCGCCTGGATTCGTTCGCGGCGGCTGAAAGGTGCTTTTTTCATCGGGCACCTCCCGCGATGCGGGCGTACGTGGCCAGCGGCCGGCGCTCTACCTCGATCCGCGGGACCCCGTCCGGCTTCAGCGCCGGCTTCTTCTTGGGTTCCACCAGCACGAGCGACTGGTAGGGACGCTCAGCGAGCGGTTTCAAGAGCAAACGCTCCTCACGCTCGAAGCGTAGGAGCGGTTGCTCCTTGATGGTTTGATGCGTCCGCACATTCGCCGTCTGTTCGATCCAGTGCAGGCGCTGCTCATCCAGATCCCCGTCACCCAGGAATTCGCGTCCATAGACGAAGTTGTCACGCACGTAATAAATGGGACGCTCGACCTTCCCCTTCGTTTGCGCGCGGTACGGGCGGCAGGCTCGTGGCGTGAACTCCCAGTGCCGGGCGAAGCGTAGAAATTCCAGATTCACGACCAGCTGACCGCCCAGCAGCCGCAGATCCTTTGTGATCACGGCCCTCATCTGGTCGAACAGGATCTCTTGCGTCACGCCGCCAAAGTATGCGAAGGCTTCCTCGAGGCCTCGAAACAGCGTTCGCATGTCCTGACGTGGGTAGAACCGCAGCCAGAGCAGGCGCGAATACCCCAGGACCACCAGGAGTGCATAGCGCACGCCCCATGGGAACTGGAAGCGTGCGAAGTCAACCTGAGACTGGCGACCCGGCGGCGTTTCGAATCGTACGATGGCCTCCGGCTCCCGCTGCGGACGAAGGGACCGCACGAATGTTTTCAGCTGCGTGTAGCTGCCCGTGTACCCGGCAGATCGGATTTCTTCGAGCAACCGTACGCCCGACAACTCGGGGTACGCTTCGAGTCGGGTCTGCACGATCGCTTTATAGGCGTCGAGCTTCGTGGGCACCGGCGGCCGGGGGGTGTAGACGACCTCTCTTTCCAGATCGCGGTCGAGCTGACCGGTCGTGATCCAGTGGTGGATGGTGCGGCGGCTCACGCCCAGCTGCTCCGCGAGCACTGCCTTCGGAATACCCTGCTCCAGATAGTGTCGTAGTAACACTCGGGACTCCCTTCCGATCAAGCACGCCTCCGCCGCTAGAGGGAAGCGTATAGTGCAGGATCGGCCGCTCAGCCGCCCTTGTGCGGCTTTCCGCCATTCTCAAATGGCGTAGCGGCCCCGGAGCCGAGTGTGCAATTTTCACCCGCCACAAGTGTGCAATTTTCACCCGCCGCTAACAGGGAGGTGCTTGCGCTCCGTGCCCCATTTACGGCGATACGCATGCCAGAGGCTACCGCGCTGCGGCTCCAGTTTGGCCATCGACTCGGCCTCGCGGAGCCAGGCGTCGGCCAGGTGCCGGCT
>JBOHRF010000615.1:0-2513 GCA_050732575.1 Longimicrobiales bacterium | reverse complement strand
AACGGCTGAAACGGAAATAACGAATGCCAGCGTGCGGTCGACCTTCCGAATGGCGGCGCGACCCGGGCGACTCGCATTGTATGCTCGAATTCCCTGTCCATTGTCCGGTAGAACGTGAGGACTGCGCATTCTAAATTTGCAACCACGATCAAACCTGAACATTTGGCGGTTGCGGTGAGCAACCGCGCCTGAATCAAGGAGATTTGTCATGAGATGGCACGGGGCGGTGTGGAGTGCGGCGTTTCTGGTCCTGGTGAGTGGCCGTGCAGTGGCTGCGCAGGAGCTGCGGGCCAGGGCAGCGGGCAACGAGCCGCAAACGAACATGAGGGCGGAGCAGCTGAAACAGCAAGCCGAGCGGTTCTATGACCAGCTGCCTGATTTGCGCAGGGCGGCGGAACTGCACGAGCGGGAAGCCGCGCAGCGTACGGCCGACGATCCACGGCAGGTGGCTGCGCTGGATCGCGCCGCTCGCTTGTACGAGTACGCGGGTGATGTGGAGCGGGGTCGCACGCTGATGGAGCGGGCTGCGCGCATGGCACTCAAGCGCGGCGACGTCGGGCGTGCTGCCCACGCTTTCATCGATGCGGCCTTCATGGCCCTGCGTGAAGGCGATCGCCGGCTGGCCGGTGATTTGACACGGGAAGCGGATTTGCTGACGCGCTCGCCCGTGCTGCCCGCGGCAGAGAAGGCGGCGATCATACGGCGCATCGACCCGACGCGCGCGCAACTCAGTGCGCTCGGTCACTAGGGCGGCGTGAACCTGATGCGCTGGGGCGAGGAACGCCGCGGCACATGACCGCTCTGAGAGGGCACGGAATTCAAAGCGCGGGCCTGAAGACAATGGCCGCAACGTGGAGAGCAGCGAGCTTGACCGGTAATCAAGCGCAGCTGGTCTCCCGCAGGAAGAAGCCGCGCCTGGTTGTATTCCCCCAGCGCAAGCTCTTCCTCACGACGGCGCAGATGCGTGGGCGGCACACGTTCTCGAGCGTAAGCAGAACTCTGGAGGGGATGGCTGGGCAGACGCAGCGCAACCCGACCGCCTTCGTCGATGAGCGCGCATTCGCCCAGCTCCCGATCGTCCTGGCATGGCTCTGCGATCCTGCGCCATCAAATCGAGATTGAGATCGACGAACATGACATGCAACCTGGCGGACAGTTGCTGGCGGCTGGGTGATGTGTGGGTGAACGATGAGCCGCTCCTCATCAACGTAGCGGGCTCATGGGCCCTGCGGCCCGACGCCGTGACCGACATTCCCAATCTGTTTCTCGCGTCCGATTACGTACGGACCCATACCGATGTCGCATCGATGGAGGCGGCGAATGAGGCGGCCCGCCGCGCCGTGAACGGAATTCTGACGGCCACCGGATCGAGCGCACCTTTGTGCACGATCTGGGAGCTGGAAGAGCCCTTCATCTTTGCACCCTTGAAACGCATCGATCGGGAGTTATTCGAGCGCGGCCTGCCGCATCCGCTCTACGAGCCAGAGTACGAAAGGCCCAAGAGCTTCCGTTCTCGCCAGCCGTTCCGGCGGCGGACCACCACCACGAACCCACGTTTTGGCGCGTTCTGACATGGAGCCACTCGCCTGAACGGCCGTCAACGGGGGGCAAGTACTCGCTACTTGCGCCCTACTGGGTGCCGGCATGTTGGCATCGGCCAAAACGTGGGTTCGTGGTGGTGGTCCGCCGCCGCTCACGGCGCGCGCAACGTCTCGGCCGGATCCACGCGTGCGGCGCGTAGCGCGGGCGCACCGGCCGCGGCGATGGCAACCACGAGCAGAAGCGCTGAGACGCCCACGAGTGTCAACGGATCGGTCGGGCTGACCTCGAAGAGCAGGGATCGCATGACGCGAGTCACCAGGGTTGCCGCGAGCACGCCCACCAGCACACCCGCCAGCGCAATACGCAGCGACTGCCAGACGACCAGGCGAGCGACCTGCGCGATACGCGCGCCCAGGGCGAGGCGGATGCCGATTTCGGCGCGGCGCTGGCCGACCACGAAGGCAATCACGCCATAGAGGCCGATGGAGCCGAGCAACAGGGCAAGCCCGGCGGCAATGCCGATCAGCAACATTACGAACGTCACACGCGCTAGCGAACGCAGCACGATGTCATCGGCCATGCGCACGTTGGCAAGGGGAACGTCCGGATCCACGCCCGCCAGCGTGCGTCGTATCTCGGGCAACAGAGCGGACGGATTTGGACGAGTGCTGCGCACCGCGATGGTCATGAGCAGCGGTGGATTCCACCACCGCTCGCGGCTGTTGGGCACGATGGGAAAGTAGGCGATTTCCGTGGCGGGCTCAGTGAGCGCAGTGGCGCGTACGGGCGCGGTGATGCCAATAACGTGGAAGAATGGCGGGCGGCTATCGCCCAATCCCAGTTCACGCTGGATGGCCGATCGCGTTGGCCAGAGGCGCTGCGCCAGGGGCCGGCTCACTACCACGCCGTTGCCGAAGGCCGCGTTGTCGCGCCACTCATACTCGCGGCCCTCCACGGCAATGCCCAGGACG
>JBOHRF010000614.1:0-2557 GCA_050732575.1 Longimicrobiales bacterium | reverse complement strand
CGGCGGCGCCGCGCCGGGCGCGCTGCCGCGTACCGGCAAGGCCAATAGCCGGTGTCAGCCGCAGGTCCGGGTTGCCGGTTCATCCGCCTCACTCCGTGTTCAATCCGGGTCTTCCGTCCCCAGCCCCTGCCCCGGCCCAGGCTCCTACCCTACATTTACGGTCGATCCAGCCTGCCATCATCTCATTCACTACAGCTCAGACGGGAGCTGACCATGCGCTCAGCCAAACGAATTACCGTAGTCGGCCTGTTCGGTCTGTTGGCCGGTACCGCCGTGCAAGCCCAGAACGCAACACCGGGCGCCAGCGCATCCGGCAACGGGACCGGCAAGCTGATTTCCAATGCCGACATAAAGGCCTGGAACTCGATGCGTCAGAGTGTGTTGTCCAACGACGGCAAGTGGTTCGCGTACGTGGTCGGTCCGCAGGAAGCCGATGTAACGCTGGTAGTGCGCGGCACGGCGCAGAATGCAACCGAGCAGCGCATCCCGGTGGGGAATAACGGGGGCTCGATCGCGATTTCCGGCGATTCGAAATGGCTTGGCTACATCGTGGCGCCGCCTCGCCCCGCGCCGAGTGGGCGCGGCCGCGGCGCTCCGGCAGGCCGCGGTGGTGAAGCGGGCCGGGGCGGCGATGCAGGTCGCGGTGAGGGCGCTGCGCAAACGCCGGACTCGGCGCGCAACCGGTCCAACTTCAACAAGTTCGTGCTGATGAATCTGGCTACGGGCGAGAAAAAGGAGTTCGAGCGCATCCGCAGTTTTCGATTCAACGCCGAGCAGGCGACCTGGGTCGCATTGCAAGGTTATCCGGCGGGTTCAACGGGCGAGGCGGCGGGCGGGACAGGTCGGGGCGGCGGTATCCCGATCGGCATCGAGTTCCCGATTTTCGGAGCGCCGGCCGCGCAATCGGGCGGCAACGTGGACTTGCTGCTCTACAACATTGGCAGCGCCGAGCTGTTCAACATGGGCGTCGTTCGCGAATACACATTCAATGAATCGGGCGAATGGCTGGCCTACACCATGGATGCGCCGGAACAGGTGGGCAACGCCGTGCAGCTGCGCAATCTCAAGAACAATCTGGTGAAGTCACTGGATGCCGAACGCGTGCTGTATCGCCACCTGGCGTGGGTGGACAGCTCGCGCGCACTCAGTGTGATGCGGGGCAAGATCAATACGACCACGCGCGACACGGTATTCTCGATCGTGGCGTTCTCGCAGTTCGGTCCGAACGGGCCGGCCAAGAAGCTCGAGTTTTCGGGTGAGACTGCGGATTTCCCCAAGGGCTGGAAGCTCGCGTCAGAACGGGCGCCTCGTTATGCCGCCGACATGTCGGCCGTGTTCTTTGGCTTGCGTGAGGCACCGCCCCCGCGTCCGGATACTACGCGGCGCAGTGCGGGCGTAGGACCCGGCGCACCCGGCATGGGCGGCAACATCAACATCCAGCAGCCGCAGCCTGGTCGGGGCGGCGGTGCCGCGAATGCCGCAGACAGCAGCGTGTCGTTGATCCTGTGGCACGGCAAAGACCCGCGCCTGCAGTCCGAGCAAATCGTGCAGGAGAATGCCGATCGCAACTTCAACTACGTGGCCCAATATCGCTTCGACACGGGCAAGTTCGTGCAGCTGGCCGATGAAGCGCTGCGCAATGTCACGGTCCTGCCCAAGGACAAGTACGCCTACGGCACCGATTCCCGGGAATACGAACTTCAGACCAGCTACTCGGGACGGAATTACCAGGATGTATTCCTGGTCGATGTGAATACCGGCGCGCGCAAGGTGCTCTGGAAGAAGCGTCCGGTGGTGGGAGGCATGTCGTCTTCACCCGATGGCAGCAAGCTGTTGTACTGGGGAACTGACGGCCATTACTGGGTGCTCAACCTGGCTACGGGCGACACGATCAACATCACGAAGGATGTGCCGACCAGCTTCGTGAACTCGGAAAGCGACGTCTACCACATTTTCCCGCCGGCCATTGCACCACGCGGCTGGTCCAGGGACGGAACAGCGGTACTGCTCTCCGACAACTGGGACGTCTGGAAGGTACCGGCCACGGGACGCGGTACTGCTGTCAATCTCACGGGCAACGGCAAACAGGATCAGATCCGCTACCGCCAGATTCTGCCGTTCCGCAACGGCCGTCCTGACAGTAATCCCGGTGTCGACCTATCGAAGCCGCTGCACTTCGCGACCTACGGTGAGTGGACCAAGAAGGAAGGCCTCTCGCGCGTCGATCCCAGCAAGCCGGGTGCGCAGCCGATCTACTTCGAAGATGCGCGTTTCACCATCCAGAAGGCACGCGATGCGGAGGTCTACCTGTACACCCGGCAAACCTTCAACGAGCACCCCAACTACCACGTGTTCAATCCGGGCTTCAAGTGGGGGTACCCGATCACGGATCTGAACCCGCAGATGAAAGAATTGGCCTGGTCCAGCGGCGCGCGACTGATCGACTACACGAATGACAAGGGTGCCAAGCTGCAAGGCGCGCTCTATTTGCCGGCCAATTACGAACCTGGCAAGAAGTATCCGTTGCTGGTGACCATCTACGAGAAGCGCTCGCAGA
>JBOHRF010000613.1:0-2569 GCA_050732575.1 Longimicrobiales bacterium | reverse complement strand
GGCCAGGACATCGACCTCGCCCATACCGCCGTCGAGATCCACACGGCTTCCGCCGATCCGGGCGCCGGCCAGAAGCAAGTAGTCGCGCGCTTCGTGACAACAGCAAGCTGCGCCTTTACGAAGATGAGCCGGATTCACCCGCGTACATCCGGGATCGCACGCCGCTCGGCGCCGGCCAGGTGAGCACGAGGGCGCTGCGTGAAGAGTTCCGCCGCAATCCCGGTGCTGCCTACTTCGTCGCAATGCGCAACACACTAAAAGCGCGACTCCCGCCGATCACAGGGTACCTCGCTGCTCTCCATATGACGCACCATGAAGACGCTTCGGACGATGAGAGCCGTGACGAAGTGATGGATGCGCAGGAAGTTGCGCAGCTCGAAGAGGTCGCGCAGAAGGGAGAGGAGCGCGCCGATATCGAGCGGTTGCTGGAACTGGTCAAGAAATTGCCGCTCGATACGAAGGCTACCGAACTGATCACGACACTCAAACAGCTTGCAATCGACGGTTACCGGCAGGTCATGGTGTTCACGCAGTACACGGACACCATGGACTTTCTGCGCGACCTGCTCGTGCGCGAGCGCGTGGGAAAGCTGATCTGCCTCTCCGGGCGTGGCGGCGAGGCGCCGGAGGGTGAGGGGTCGTGGCGCACGGTCAGCCGGGACGAGATCAAGCGCCGGTTCCGCGAGGGCACTGCCGAGATCCTGCTCTGTACCGATGCGGCATCGGAGGGTCTCAACTTCCAGTTTTGTGGTGCGGTCATCAATTACGACATGCCCTGGAATCCGATGCGTGTGGAGCAGCGCATTGGCCGTATCGATCGCCTGGGCCAGAAGCACGATGCAATTCGCGTGATCAACCTGCATTACCGCGGCACGGTCGAGGCGGATGTCTACCTCGCCCTGCGCAAGCGCATCCGGCTGTTCGAGTCGGTGGTCGGGCGGCTGCAGCCAATTCTGGCCAGGCTTCCCGGCCGCATCAGTGGGGTCGTGCTGCAGGGTTCGAATCAGGAGCGCGAGCGCGCTCGTGATGACACACTGAACGCCATCGACGCGGAGATCGAGCGCGCGCAATCTGGTGGGTTCGACCTGGATGACTTCGTCACAGGTGAGGTGCCGGAAGGTGCCCGGCCGCGCGCGCCGCTCGATCTGTCAGTCCTCGATGCTATCATTCGCCGGCCGGACCTGATGCCGGAAGGGATTGAAGTCAGGCCGCTGGGTCACCGGGAATACGGGTATCTGGCGCCGGGTATGGCCAATGAGGTGCGAGTGACTACGGATCCGGATTATTACGAGGAGCACGCGGAGAGTGTGGAGTTGTGGTCGCCGGGAAGCCCGGTGTTTCCGAGACCCGAAGTGCCTCAAACCACGTTTGCCGCTGAAGAGGTTCATGCGCTTTTACGGGACAGGCTGCAGCCAGCATGACCTGGCAACCCAAGCCCGGTCTCCAGCAGTTTGCGGTGGAGGCCATTCAAAAGCGATTCGCCGAGGGACTGGAGCGTTTCGCCCAAGAGGAACGCTGGCGCTATCGGTTCAACGCCTTTCGCCGGAACGATCCGGCAGTTCGTAGAGCCGGAGTGGATCTGCGCGAAATCCTCGAACAAGCGTTGCGCGAACTTCTTCCCCAATCGGGGGGCGATTGATGAGCCCCTCTGTCCCCAATGACCGGCTGCCGTCGTTCGACCTGCTTTCACACGCATGGCTGCATGATGGAATTGCACATCCCAAAACAACGGTTGTCCTGAATCAACGAGGTATCCGGCAGGTAGGCCAGGCTACAGAACGGAGCGTTAATGATCTGGTATCGCTCGGCTTGAGCTTCAGCAGTGCCGCGCGTCTGCATGAAATGATTCGGAAATTGCTCGCTCTTCCTCCGGGACGGCTCCGACAGATTGGTTTCATGGACAACGCCGACCGTTACCAGCTACCAAGACTGCCGGCGGAGGCCATCATTAGCTTGTGCTACGCAGCTTCGGTCGACGACGAGATTGAGGCGCTGGTGTGGGACCAGAACCCTAGAAACAGCGAAGCCGTGCTGGCGCGCTGGGGCTATCGACACGACGGTCCGATGACGCTGGAAGCGGTGGGCGCTGCGTTTGGAGTGACTCGTGAGCGGGCCCGCCAGGTTGTTCAGCGGCAGGAGGAAGACCTTATACGTTCCCGCGTTACACTGCCGTTTGCCT
The DNA here is from genome assembly GCA_050732575.1 of Longimicrobiales bacterium. Taxonomy (GTDB): domain Bacteria; phylum Gemmatimonadota; class Gemmatimonadetes; order Longimicrobiales; family RSA9; genus JBBDWZ01. The sequence continues at coordinate 390 of JBOHRF010000613.1, read as the reverse complement.
CCGGACTGATCCACGACCTGGAAGAAGCGGGAGGCGCATTGCCGGATGACAATTTCCGGACGCTGCTTCGATACGGTCTGATCGAGGTATCACCTCAGGCATTGACGCTGCTGCCAGAGCTCGCCCGTCTCGGGTGCGTGCCGACGGTGTCTTATCGCGCTGATGTTGACCTGTGGTTTACTACCACAGGCGCGACAGAATGGATGGAGTCCGGCAAGGTCGACGGAATCAAGGAAGCTGCGCGTCAAGCTGCACGTCCGACGTTGCGAAGTCTTGGTGCTGTGTCGGTCTTGGGCATTCAGGATTGCTCTCCGTTCGGGCTGGAGCATGTGCTTCACCTGATCCGGCCTGCCAATTCAGAGCTTGTCCGGGTTGGCCACTGGGCAGTGC
>JBOHRF010000612.1:0-2610 GCA_050732575.1 Longimicrobiales bacterium | reverse complement strand
CCCAGGCTCACCAGATCTGCCTGGATAGCCGGCGTGCGCGCATCGGGCCACACCCAGAAATGACTGGCATGAAAGGCAGGGTGAATGCTGGGTCCGGCCAGGGCAATGGCCTGCAGGTATTGCCAGCTGCGGCCGGCCGCAATCGAGATGGACTGGTCGGCGGACAGAGTCACGCGCGCGGCCAGGCGCGGTGACACGCGTACGCGCGCGGCATCGGCAAACGCATCGCCGGACTCCACGCGCAATGCGGGATTCAGTGTGACGTGTTTGCCCAGCTTAATCCGGGCATCGCCCCACACAGCGCCCAGCACCAGCTCACGCTGAAAGCGCAGGCGCGCCACCGTATCCGGCTTTACCGCGTAGTAACGCGGCAGCGGCCCATCGTAAGTACCGCGTTGATGCGAGAGGTCGTAGCCTATGGACCAGCCGGTCGTCGAGTTGCCCGCCATCGATGTGAGTTGGCCGGTCAGTTGCGCAAATTTGATTTCGTTGCGGCTGGCCGGCTCGGTCCACGGCACCGGCTCGCGCGTGCGCACCAGGTGATCGTCCGTGCGCACGGCGTACGCGCTGCCGCCCAGCGTGTGACTCCATTCCAGTCCGCGCATGGTGTGACGCAGTGTCACGCGACCGGCGCCATTGCCCCAGCGCGCCGTGGTGCGCTCGATGACACCTTCCACATCACCTTCAATGCGGTCCTGCTCCCACAGTCCACTGGCTTCCAGCCAGGTACGCCCGGCCACGCGCACGTCCACGCGACCCGCCAAATCGTGGAATACGTATGGCAGGTCTACGGTGTCCAGGCCCAGCGAACCCAACCCTTGCGTCAACACGCCCAGGTGTGAGCGCCGCGCCGCCAGCACCCAGGAGCCTGCGCCAATGTTCTGATCGAGCACCAGCTTTGCGCTGGCCATGGACAGATCTGCTGTACCGCGCAGCTCACCCGTTCCGCCGCCCGCACGCGACCGAAGATCTACCACACCGGCAGCGCCATCCCCAATGGATGCGGGCCGCACGCCCGGATGAAAGAAGGCCGCACCCAGCACCTCGGGTGTGATGGCCGAGAGCACGCCCACTGCGTGCACCGGATTGAAGAGTGGAATGCCATCAAAGGTGACGCGCGTGTGGGTCCAGGGCGCGCCGCGCGTCCACAGCTCCGCCGTGTAGTCATCGCGCGTGCCCACACCGGGGAAACGCTGCAAGGCACGAAATACATCACCTTCACCCAGCGTGACTCCATCCATTACATCCGCGTACGTCAGCATGCGCGCATCGGGTGCAACGAACAGGGCCTGCCGCAGGCGTTCGGATGCCACACGCGCTTCATCCAGCTCGGCCGGACCATTCACCGCACGATGGAAGAGCGATGCGGCGCGGTGGTCAACGCGCACTGGCTCCAGCGCCACAGGCGCCAGCTCGAGTCCAATCGAAACCGCGGCCTCAACCGGTCGGCGCACGTCGACATCCACGGTGGCAGCGCGGTAACCCAGGCGTTCGATGCGCAGCCGATACGAGCCCGGCGCAATTTCACTGAACCGGTATTGACCACTTTCTCCGGTAACGATAGTGCGCACACGGGTCAGCGCGATGGCTGCGCGCGCGTCGATCAGAAGGCCGGCAGCTGCCGGCTCTATGGTCACCACTGCGGCGGCCACGGGCAGTCCCGTGCCGGCATCGAGCACGCGCCCGAGTAGTGTGCCCGACTGCGCTTCGGCGCGGAAAGGCAGGGCCACTACCAGGATCAATACGAACCGTCGAATAGGCTTCATCACCCATTAAATCGATGAACCCCCGCGTTTCTGCCAGCTTCATCTTGGCCGTCAGAACCGGGCAGCCTGGGGAATTGCATTGGCAGACGCGGAAAGACCGCGTTTGTATCAAAACATTACACAGGAGCAATTTCGATGACACACTCACGTTACCGGGCCGCCGTGTTGGTGCTGGCCGCCTTCCTGGGTGCGTGCGATAGCGCAAATGTCTCGGCGCCGGAGTTCGGCACCGACAGCAACGATGGTCTCACGTCCGCATTGGCCGGCGGCGGCAGCAGCGCCGACCCGCGTGGCAATACCGGCAATTCACTGTTCGACCGGCTGGCCAACGAGATCAAGGGGTTTGGTGGGCTCTATCGCAATGACCATTGTTCCGTTTCCGTAGTCCTCACCGATCTGTCCGAGTCCGATCATGCAGTCCGTGTTGTAAAGGCAGCGCTCGAACCCAATCGCGCCTGCCCGAACGGAGTTCGCGTTCACCCTGTCCAGGGACAGTTCACGTACGTCGAGCTGCAGCGGTATCTGGCCGCCGCGCGCCCGTTGTTCCCGGCTCGCGATGGTTCAGGCATTCGGGGTGTGTTGGGCGCGCACGTCGACATCAAGCAGAATCGCCTGGTCATCACCATTGCGGCGCGGGAAGTTGCGCAGTCCGTGCTGGAAGCACTGCCCAGACTGGGTATCCCGACCGAAGCCGTAGTCTTCGAGCTGGGCCGCACCAGCACGCGGCGCGGCTAGTCGAGCGGACGCGCGTGTTCCCCGGCACGCGCACCGCTCAGCGGTTTCGGGCGGAGATCGCTTCCTCGAGCAGCTCCAGAATCTGGTTGGTCTGACCATGCAGGGCTTG
>JBOHRF010000611.1:0-2613 GCA_050732575.1 Longimicrobiales bacterium | reverse complement strand
GCCAGACCCCGTCCGATCTCGGCAATGCGACCGGCGCGCACCAGCACATCGGTTGAGGCCAATACACGGTCGCCATCGAACACGCGTGCATTACGGAACAGTTGCGTGCCCGTTTGTGCGGCAGCGCCCGTGGCAACACCCCAAACAGCCAGAATACTGATCAGCTGGAGGGCGGCCTGGGCTATTCGAATCACGGTTCTTCTGACCATGGGATAGCGCTCACTGTGTTGAAGGAGACTGCGCCTCAATGGTGCATGCTGCAAGGTGCGGCGGCCATTGCAGATCGTCAGGCAATGGGGCTGACAGTTGTCATGGTTGCGGGCCGGGACGGGCGTGTCGGGCGTGACGGCGTGGTCGGCAGTGCTTGCGTAACGCGCCGCGCCTGGTTTGCGCTCGAGCGTCACCGTGTTGTGCAGCCCGGCGTTGCCGGGCATATCTATCCTTGACCCAAACATCGAACAACCACTCCTGCAATCCCGTACGCCCGTCACGCCCTCATCTTTGTCAAGCCCGCTTTCCATAAGGCGGGGGCTCCGCCATCCTTAACAGGCAGCAGGCCCACCGGGTCTTAACGCAGTAAATCCATGGCGCCCATTAAGAGTCGGCGATCGACCCAGACCAAGCCATCCGAAATCGGGGAGTTGCAGTTGCCATGAGTTCAACGCAGGTGAAGCGCCGGAGCCGGCAGGATACGGTTGTGCACGATACCGACGCCGAAACGCCGGTCAATCGACCCTATTTGATGGGGTTGATTCTGCTCTTCGTGGGCAGCGGGTGTGCGGCCCTCATCTATGAGATCGTGTGGTTCCAGATGCTCACGCTGAGCGTGGGCTCCTCGGCAATTTCACTGGCCGTTGTTCTGGGCACGTTCATGGGTGGCATGTGTCTGGGCAGCCTGCTTCTGCCGCGGGTAATCTCGCGCGCGCATCATCCGCTGCGCGTCTATGCCCTGCTGGAAGCGGGCATTGGTATCCTCGGCCTGCTGATTCTGTTTGGTCTGCCGTGGGTGGGCGGTCTCTACACTCGGATCGGTGGGCCCGGTTTCGGCGGCCTGCTTATGCGCGGCCTGGTTTGCGCACTTTGTCTGCTGCCGCCCACGCTACTCATGGGCGCGACACTGCCCGCCATTGCCCGCTACGTGGAGACCACGCGCCAGGGTATTTCCTGGCTGGGCTTCTTCTATGGTGGCAACATTGCCGGCGCCGTGTTTGGCTGCTTGCTGGCCGGTTATTACCTGCTGCGCGTGCATGACATGGCAGTGGCCACGTACGTGGCGGTGGCGCTCAACTTCCTGGTCGCGGCCATCGGGTACAGCCTGGCCAGGATTTCGCCCTACGAGCCGGCACCCGAAACGGCCGCGGTGGAGGATGATTCCACTACGCAGGCCTGGTGGCCAGTGTATGTGACCATTGCTCTCTCCGGCATGACTGCGCTGGGTGCGGAAGTCATCTGGACCCGGCTGCTCTCCCTGGTACTGGGTGGCACCACCTACACATTCTCGCTCATCCTGGCCGCCTTTCTCATTGGACTCGGCACGGGCAGCACCGCGGGCTCCTTTCTTTCTCGCACCATTCGCAATCCACGGGTAGCGCTCGGCTGGTGCCAATTGCTGGTTTGCGCCGGACTGGCCTGGGCAGGATTGGTGACGGCCCGTGGTTTACCCTATTGGCCCGTGAACCCGGCACTGGCGCCCTCGCCCTGGTACAACTTCCAGATCGACCTGGTGCGTTGCCTCTGGACGGTTCTGCCGGCCGCTGCGTTCTGGGGCGCCAGCTTCCCGCTGGCTCTGGCAGGAATCAGCCGCAAGGGTCAGGACCCCGGTCGACTGGTCGGTACCGTCTACGCCGCCAACACAGTGGGCGCCATCGTAGGCGCCGTGGTTGCCTCCCTGGCCATCATTGCCTGGGCGGGCACGCAGAACGCGCAACGCATCCTGATCGTGTTTGCCGCACTGAGCGCCGCCCTCATGCTGGTGCCCGTTTTCTCGAAGGAAACCGGCAAGCTGCAGTTCAAGGCGCAGAGCGGCACTTATGCCGTGACCATCGTTGCGCTGGCCGGCTGGCTGGCCTGGAGCCTGCCCCAGATCCCGCCGCTACTGGTTGCCTATGGCCGCTACATGGTTACGTGGTTGGGTAATCACGGCGACATCATCTACATGGGTGAGGGCATGAACTCGTCCATGGCGGTAACGCGTCTGTCGAACGGCGTGTTGAATTACCACAATGCGGGCAAGGTGCAGGCATCCAGCGAGCCGCAGGACATGCGGCTGCAACGCATGCTCGGACATTTGACCACGTTGATTCCGGACAATCCACAAAACGTACTGGTGATCGGTTGTGGCGCGGGCGTTACCGCAGGTGCCGTCAGCGTGGATCCCATGGTGCAGCGTGTGGTGATCGCGGAAATCGAGCCGCTCGTGCCGCGCGTGGTCTCGACCTATTTCAGCGAGCACAATTTTGCCGTGGTCACCAATCCCAAAGTGCACGTGCAGATCGATGACGCGCGCCACTACCTGCTCACCACGGATCAGAAATTCGATGCCATTACATCCGACCCGTTCGATCCCTGGGTCAAAGGCGCGGCCACGCTCTACACCAAGGAGTTCTTCGAGGT
>JBOHRF010000610.1:0-2613 GCA_050732575.1 Longimicrobiales bacterium | reverse complement strand
ACAAATCAGTCACAAAATCGGGGAGTCGCTTCGCGAAATCCTGACAGGATTCTGACACTTTTGCGAACAAATCTCCGGATTACTGCAGTATGTTTGGGGAGTAGTCCTGGTGCGCCGGGCCAGACTTTCCACGCCGGATGGGGTGCCGAACACTTGAAGAGCGAACCAAGCCGCACGTCTACCTCTACCACTGCGAGCAGCGCCGCAAACCGGCCGTTTCCCGCCACGCACGTGCCCTGCGCCGTGCACGGCACCCAGACGCTGCTTTTTGATGCTCGCGGGAGCCGAAGCCAGGGTTTCGGCGAGGGGGTTGTGCGGACTGGAGGCTCCAGAGTGAGGGGCACCTCGGGGTCTCAATGGTAGCGCAGCTGACCCGTGCATTCGCAGTGAGCGAGACGCGGGACAAGATGCGCGGAGAACGAACCGACTGTTGGAGGACGGCTGATGCGACATCGGGCTAGACGAGGCGGGCGAGCGCCGGGATTCGTTTTTAGTTTCGCGGTGCTTGCGGCAACCGACCTCTCGTTGCGCTTCCTGGGCTTCGCGAGGTCGGTCCGCATCGCGCGACGTTGGGCGCGCAGCCGGCGCGAACCCACGAACGACACGAAATTGGTGCAGGCGGTGTGCAGGCGCGTGGCCATGGCGGGTGTGTTCTATCCCGGTCGAGCCCGTTGTCTGGAGCAATCGCTGGCGCTGTTTGTTCTGCTGCGTAGACGGGGCGTGGCCGCACAGCTTCGCCTGGGCGTGCAACCGTATCCGTTCAACGCGCACGCCTGGGTCGAGCTGGATGGCACCGCCCTGAATGAGCGACCTGAGACCATCCGACAGTTTGTCCCGCTGCAGGACTTCGCCGTATGAATCTCTTTCTAACGGCGCTGCGGCCCACGGGTGAACCGGTGCGTAAGAGCGACCTGTTCGGTTTTCTGGCGCGCCTGCCTCAAGACCAGGAATTCGAGTCGCTGGTTGAAGGGCCGTTTGCGGCCATGGCCGCGACTGGAGCGCGCGCACTGCGGCCGCTCATCGGACGATTTCGTCATTTGATTGGCGTGGGTGATGTGCGATTGGATCGGCGCTCCGATTGGTTGCCCTTCGCGCAAGGCGCGGCGGATCGCGCTACCGATCTGCAACTGGTACTGGCGGCTATTGACGCTCGCGGCGTCGATGTCATCAAAGAGCTGCACGGCGACTTTGCGTTTGTGGTATGGGACGCACGTGCGCAGAAGATCGTGGCGGCGCGTGATGCCTTTGGCGTCAAGCCTCTGTTCATGAGACATACGAACGGCTTGCTGCTGTTCTCCACGCGCGCCGCGCCGCTGGCTACCAATGATCAATATGACCTGGCCTATCTGCGCGATTTCCTGTTCGGCATGCCCCTGCGCGGCCGTGCCACGGCCTGGAGCGATGTGCGGCGCCTGGAAGCCGGCACCGTGTTCCAGCAGCGCGGGACGGCGGGCAGCGTGCGTACGTACTGGGCAGCGCACGATTTTTCGCCTGCGGCTAGCGCGGATGAAAAGGAGTCGGTGAGCGAGTTCCGACAATTGTTCCAACAGGCAGTGGCGCAGCGGCTGGACGCGCATGGTCGGACCTGGGCACAACTCTCGGGCGGCCTTGACTCGTCATCGGTGGTGTGCACAGCCGAACAATTGGTGGATCGTGGAACACTGGCCGGTACCATCACCGTAGTGGACACGATGGGCGAAGGTGATGAACGCGCATTCTCCAACCTGGTCGTGCAGAAATACGATCTGCGCAACGAGCAGGTGCAGGACGCGTGGCCCTGGGAGCAGGCGGAATCACTGACTCTGATCGATGAGCCAAGCCAGCTGTATCCGTTCCAACGGCGCGATCAGCGTGTGCGCGATGTGGTGCGCGCCAATCATGCGCACGTACTGCTCAGCGGTTTGGGCTCCGATCACTACCTGTTCGGCAATCTGGGATACATACCCGACCTCGTTCTGGCAGGCCGCCTGTTGCATGCGGCACGCGAGCTGACCGCCTGGTCACTGGTCACGCGCCGTTCGTTCTGGTGGATGGCGCGGCGCCATGCCCTGGAGCCGCTTATGAGGGGCAGGCTGCGGCCTGGACGCGATGAGGATGCGCCATGTTACCCGCGCTGGCTGGGCGATGCGCAACGGGTGAGCCGTGATTTTGAGCGCGTTTTCGACCTGCAACAACATGCTCCGCGGGGCCGCAGGTTCAGCATGGCCACGGCGCGGGAAATGGCCACCATCCCCGCCTGGGTGCACCGCGACGGATTCGAGACGGGCATGGAAGTGCGCTACCCGTTCCTGTCGCGGCCGTTGGTGGAGTTCTCGTTGCGTTTGCCGGTGCATATGAGGGCACGCCCCTTCGCGCGTAAATGGGTGCTGCGCGAAGCCATGCGCGACGTGTTGCCCGAGGCGGTACGCACGCGCCAACGCAAAGGGAGCATCGATGCGCGCATTGTGTGGTCGCTGCAACGCGAGTCGGCCACTGTGCAAGCGCTGCTGCGCGAGCCGATTCTGGCTGAGCTGGGCCTGCTGGACGCGCAACAACTGCGCGCAGCAGTGGAGGAAGCGCGCAGTGGTGTGAAACACAACCTGGTCATGTTGATGTCGGCACTTTCACTGGAAA
>JBOHRF010000609.1:0-2620 GCA_050732575.1 Longimicrobiales bacterium | reverse complement strand
CCGCGGTGTAGCGCTCGAGGGCGCGCTGTTCCGTGCCAATCTGGCCAAAATCGAAAACCAGAACGGTGCGTTCGAGCTGGAAGGCGCGGCGGCAGCGCCGGAAGAACTGCGTTCACGCACGTACGTGCAGGCCACGCTCGGTCCGCTGGAAACACTGGGCATCACAGCACGCAGCGGTCGTTTCTTCGATGCCCGCGATGACCAGCGCGGCGCACCCGTCGCCATCGTGAGCCGTGCCTTCGCGGCGAGGCACTTTCCGGGCCGCTCGCCCATCGGCAAACGCATTCGGCTCACCGGACTGGGCGCAGAGGAATGGCGTGCGGTGGTTGGTGTGGCGACCGATGTATTGCTGGGCAGTCCGTTCTCGCGCCGGCGCAGTGCCGATGCGGTCTACATCCCGCTCGAGCAGAGCGCTACTGCGGAGCCCACGCTGTTCCTGAAGCACAGAGGTGATGCCGTGGCCGCGCAGGCCGCGTTTTACCAGGCGCTATTGGCAGCGGACCCGCGTATCACGCCGCCCAGCATATCGACGTACGAGGAGATGCTGTCGAAATCCACGTTATTGGCGCGCTCCACCGCAAAGCTGTTTGCACTCTGCTTCGGCTTTGCGCTGCTGCTCGCCGTGAGCGGCACCTACGGTCTCATGGCGCGCTCCATCGGCCGGCGCACGCGCGAGATCGGCATCCGCCAGGCGCTGGGTGCAACCGAGCACGCCGTCGTGCGCATGTTGCTCGGTCAGGGCGGCCGGCAGTTGGGCTCGGGCGTGCTGATCGCGGCGCCCATCATGGCGCTCGTAGGCGTCGCGTTCTGGCACTTCTTCACGATCAGCCTGTTCGAGTCGCTGGGCAGTGGCGTGCTGGTCGCGGCCGCGATCGTGGGTGTGATCCTGCTGGCCACCTATGTGCCCACGCGCCGCGTGTTGCGCATTGGTGCGCAGGCTGCACTCTGGCGCGACTAGGTGCTGGTGCGTGGATCACCGTGCGGAGATGTAGAGCTTCTCGTTGGCGTAGTCGAGTTCCAGCCGAAAGTGCTTGAGCACATTGCCCGCGAGAGCTCCCACGATGGGCGCCGTCATCATCCCACTCATGTAGCGCTCGAACGTACCCTCGCGCTGCGATGTGACGCCAAACTCCTCCAGCTGATGCGACTGCCAGACTCCGCGCGGCACGAACATCGTCTCCAGCGTTTGCCCACCAAGCGTTGCCGCCTCGCCGAATGCGCCCGGGTGGCGCGGCCAATCTGGATGTTCGCGGCCCCAGGTCTTGAGCAATGCGTCTGACACCATGGTGAACGATGCGCCGGTATCGAGCAGGAACCCGTGCTTCACGCCATTCACCTCTAGCTCAGTGCGCGGAAAACCTTGTTGTTTGGAAACCGGCATCGGTGATGGATCGCCCTGTGGCGTGAGTACGCCCGGCCGCGCCAGAGTAAACGTTGCTTTCGGATAGTCGAACACGACGTGGTAGCGGGCCAGCACGTGGCCGGGCAACATACCCTCCGCATGGCCAGCATTGGCATTGGGCAGGACATTGTTCTTCCCAATGAGCACGAAGACGCGCCCGGCATTCAGCTCGAGCGGCAACGTTCCCACCAGCGCCTCGGGAGGTTTCGTCACGGTGGCGAATTCAGTGCCTTCCTCCCGGCTCGTTGCACCCAACTCGAGTGCCAGATCGCGCGCCAGCGGCTCGGTGATGAGGAAGCCGCCACCGCCCGTGTCGATCAGGAACCGCGCGGACCGCGTGGAGCCGTCTGGTCGGCGAAACGTAACCGTGATGTACGGTCGATTCTTTTCCACCAGCAACGGAACCGTGGCGCGGTCCGGCCGCGACTGCGCTTCGATCCGGGTCGCACCGACCAACAGGCCCACGGCAAGCGCCGATAGTGTCAGGCATCGCCGCATCAGAACCTCCAGCAAATGTTCACAATCAAACCCTGCGCCCTGACCGTAACCCGCAGACCACACCGCGCGCCAGCTGCGAGCTCGCGGAACCGGCCGCGGCTTCACCACGCTCTGCAGCGTGTATCCGGAACGGACGCAACGCGCACCCATTGGAAGCCGCTGGCGATTGTCCCGGCGACCGTATCGGTTCTGATGCGCCGCTCGAAACACGGACCGAAGGCATTGGAGTGGGGCTCCAGCGTCTCCCCGCGGATGATCACGGCATGGAACGCCGTGCGCGCCGCTGGCCCGATCTCTTTGACGAAGGCATCGATCAGCATGGCGGGCGTGAGCGGCACACCGCTCCGGCGCTGCGCGAACAGCGGCAGCATCACATCGTCCAGCCTGCGCGTATCGCCGGAGGCTGCGCGAATCCGGGCATCCATATCAGCAAAGTACAGACTGCCGCGCGCGTAGGGCACGTTCTGCGCGCTGCCTGCGCCTACACCAGCGCTGAAGCCGAGCCGGTCGAGTGAATCTGCAGAAGCATTGCGGAAGGGATTGGCATAGTAAGCGCTCACGCTGGCATTCAGATCGCGGCCGTAGTCGTCGATCGTGGTGAGGCCCGCGCGCATCAGCAGCAGGCGCGTGTAATAAACGTTCATCCCCTCGTTGAACCAGGTGGTGCCACCGGTGCCGCCGCCCGTAAGTCCGCCAATCCACATGTGTCCCATCTCATGC
>JBOHRF010000608.1:0-2626 GCA_050732575.1 Longimicrobiales bacterium | reverse complement strand
GGCGGATCAGCGGTGCGTACTGCGCGTGATTGGCCGCGTAGCGCAGGATGGGGAATGCCTCATCGACGCCGGCAAAGTCGGGCTCCGCCGATTCCACGATGCAACCCAGATCCTCGAAGACCTTGCGATTGGCATCGACCACGCGCCGGATCTCCGGCTCGAACGGGATGCCCCCCAGTCCGTTCCACCAGGCCACGCGCACGCCCTTGAAGTCGCGCGCGAGCGGGCGGCGGAATTGAGCGCCGTCCTCCGCTAGCGTAAGAGCATCGCGCGCATCGGGCCCGGCCATCACACTCAGCAACAGCGCCACATCGGCCACGGATCTGGCCATGGGCCCGGCCACGGAGAGTGGCGACCACGCGCCGGATCCTCTGGACACGCGACCTGGTGCAGGTCTGAATCCAACCACGTTGCAGAACGCGGCGGGATTGCGCAGCGAGCCGCCCGTGTCACTGCCGTCGGCAATGGGAATCATGCCGCACGCGAGTGCGACGGCCGCGCCACCACTGCTGCCGCCACAGGTCTTCGCCAGATCGTACGGATTGCGCGTGGCACCGAACACAGTGTTGAACGTCTGCGAGCCGGCGCCAAACTCGGGCGTGTTCGTTTTGCCCAACGTGATGGCACCGGCGGCGCGGATGCGCGCGACCAGGACTGCATCGCGCGTGGGAACATTATCGCGGTAGAACGGCGAACCGCGCGTGGTGCGGATGCCCTCCGTCTCCACCAGGTCCTTGTGCGCGATGGGCAGACCGTGCAACGCACCCACGGGCCGTCGCCTGGCCAACGCTTCATCGGCCCGCGCCGCATCAGCCTGCGCGCGCTCCGCTGCCAGCGTGACAATCGCGTTCACACGCGGATTTACGCGCTCGATCTGCGCCAGGTGTGCGGCCAGCAGTTCGCGCGCGGATACCTGGCGCGTGCGTATCAGCCGCGCCAGCTCGATGGCGCTCGTGTAGCAGAGCTCGGACGCCGCTGGTCTCGCCTGCTGCGCGTGCTCTGTGCCCGTAGCAGCAACCAGCGCGGGACTCAGCGAACCGCCGAGAGCTGCGGCACCAAGGGCCTGACCAAATGCGCGGCGGCTGATGGCCGCGGCATCGTGCGTGTTCGCGTCATCGGGACCCGGTCGTTGACTGGACATTGAATGCTCCCGGTAGAAAGCGGCTGCTCAAAGGTACTTGGCATAAGCTTGCCACACACGCTCCTGCGATCCGCCCGCCGCGTTCAGAATACGATCGATGTCAGCGTTGTCGAGGCGCAGGAGGGCTTGCAGCAGGCGAACCGTATTGACGACGGCATCGCCGTTCGCTTCGCACTCCTGTCTGGCCATTTCCAGGATGGCATCCGTCTGTGCGCTGAACGGGACCTCCGGAATGGTTTTGCTCTCGGGCATAACAAGCCGTTGCTCGAGCATCAGCCTGAAGCGACCAACGTCAACACCGGCCTTAGCCAGAATCCCCAGAATCGATCCCGGATGTTCGCGCAAGATGGCGACGAAGATGTTGTGAGGCTCAACCTCTGGCTGGTTCAGGCGGTGCGCTTCTTCGCGCGCCAGCTCGAGGGTCCGTTTGATAGGCTCCGCCAGCCCGGCGGGCCCGCTCGGTATGTGTTGTGGTTCACGTGCCAGCTCGCGTCCGCCCACCAGCTCCAGGATGCGCCGCCGCTCCGGGTCCCGATTTCCGCGGTAGAAACTTTCGGCGTTTTCGCGCGGCGAGTGGTAGCGCTGCGCCAGTTCGGGATCGGCGCCATGCAGTATCAGGAACTCGACCAGCGGCACCAGCGCGTTGCCGACGGCAAAATTGAGCAGCGACGAGCCGTGGCCCAGGTAGTCGACCGGGAAGCCGCGCTCGAGCAGAGCGACCAGCACCTGGAAACGATCGTTCAATGCAGCCACAAAGAAGGCTTCCCACACAACTTCCAACGGGTCGGCAATGGCAAGTGGCGGAATGTATCCGCGCGGAAACATGGCGCGGATGTCCGGCCGATGACGAAACGCAGAGTCATTGGGCCGGCCCTGGCGATCGAAGTAGCGGCCCAGCGCGCGTACATCTCCAAGGCCCGCTGCAATCCACAATGCCTTGCGCGGAACCACACGAGCGGCGATGAGATCGACCGCCTCGCCATTCCAGTAGCGGAAGAGTGCATGCTCGAGCACGGTGATGCCGTTGGGCGGCAGCCAGTTCGGGTCCGCGCCGCGCTCGAGTAGAAACACCACGCGCTCCGTGGTAATGCGCATGTGGCCGAGCAGCATGTGATTGAGCAGGTCCTGAAGATCCGCGCCCTGTGCCACCAGCCAGTCCGTCAGCTCGCGATCGGCCGGCGAACGCGATTCCATCTCACGATACAGAGCGCCGTAGATCAGCGTGCTGTCGAAGCGCTGATCAGGTGAACGCGGCTGCACCAGCTCCGGGTGCGACTCGACAATGTGTTTCAGCTCCCCCTCGTCGCGCGCATCCAGGGCCCGACTGGCGCGCGCACGCGGCGAGTCATGGTACGACCAGGGTCGCGCGTTTTCGCGCCGCGCGCCATGAGGGCGTCCCAGTTCGGGAACTGCTCCTCACGCGCCACGACCAGCCGCGCGTCCTCGATCGAGACGGGAGCAGCCAGGACTTCATCGAGAGTCAAG
>JBOHRF010000607.1:1490-2637 GCA_050732575.1 Longimicrobiales bacterium | reverse complement strand
TGCCCGGCCTGGCGGCGAGACAGCCGTCCAGCAGGCCATTCGCGCTGCCGTACGCGCGCGTGACCCATTGTTGCCGGTGACAATCCTCGATTCCATGACTGGTCAAATGGGCGCCGCGCTATTGCCTCAGCGGGTGTCCGGCATGCTGGTCGGCGCGTTTAAGCTCCTCGCTCTGCTGCCGGCCGCGATCGGCGTGTATGGCGTTACCAGCGTGTTGGTCGCACACCGGGTTCCTGAAATCGGACTGCGCATGGCGCTCGGTGCACGCTCCATCGATGTGTTCAGCCTGGTCGTGCGCCACACTCCGCTGGTTGCGGGGATCGGCGCTGTCGCCGGGCTGTTGCTCTCCTCGCTGGCCACGCGCACGGCGCAATCCCTCTTGTTCGGCGTGAGCCGGTTCGATGGGCTCACCTTGTTGCTCGCGACGATAACGGTAGCCGGCGCCTCCGCGCTGGCCGCGTATCTACCCGCGCGGCGCGCAACGCGGGTGGACCCAATCGTGGCACTCAAGGCCTGAGAACACTCTACAGCGGCGAAATCGATACGGGCAGAATGACGAGCTTCAATGCTGGTCTCATCGACAGCGCACACTTTCACGTCCACCAACCCGAGTGGCAGCGCGATAGCGCGGATCACGTCTTCCGTGATTTCGGTTGGCACACGCGCATTCTTTTTGGGCCACGAGACCCAGATCATGCCGTCTGGCGCAAACAAGTCCTTCAATACAGGCAGTCGGCGGGCCAGCACTTTCGCCTCAGTGGCGAATATATGGGCCACGTCGCTCATCGCGCACGTATTCGTGGTCATTTGCAGATCCGGAACGTTCCCACCAAGCAAGCTGGTGTAGTCTCGCGGTGGGTTAATGACGCAGATGCGCTGACCCTGCCGGAGGCCGAGTCTTTGGTGGAGGGTGTTCCTGAATAGCCGTTACTCATTGCACAATCATAGTGCTTCTGTTTGAGCGCGGAAACAATCGTAAAGAGCAGAGACCCGCTTGCCAAACACGCACGCAGCGAGGCACGGGTGTTGGGTTGATCGTGAGTCTGACGCGCGTGCGCGGACGTTGCACGACCTGACGTCGCATTGTGAGACGGGTCGTTTCACTTGCCACTCGCATCGGTGTGCTCTTCAGTGCATTGGTGGAAGT
>JBOHRF010000607.1:0-1480 GCA_050732575.1 Longimicrobiales bacterium | reverse complement strand
AGTTGCGACTTGTGATCCTGACGCGTGGCGAGACTCGCGGCGATGGCAAATAACGAGCTGGCCATGCTGGCGTCGAAATACTCGGGCATGTTGCTGGCGCCGCCCAACCCAGCCAGCCAGCCCAACACGAGCGCAACCGCGCTGATGATAAGTGCGACATACCCAGTGATTCCTATCAATCTCATACCGTAATCCCCTCCGACTCGTGGTGCACACCGCGCGCCGGGCTCGAACGCAACATACGTTGGGTCAGGGCCGCGTGCGAAGCATGCTGGTACAAGGGTCAGTGCGTTCAGATCAGAAGTTACACGCAGAGCGCCTGCGCATCACGGACGGCGAAAGTGAGCCTGGCGCGCGGCGAACTGCCGTAATAGGACGATGAAACGTTCAACAGAATGGCTCGAGCTCTTGATGTCGTTCCGCGGGCGCAGGACAAAGCCCTTCGAGCCGCGCACGGTTCTCCCATCGATCGAGCTCAGCCGCTTCAACGTGATACTTGGAAACCGCGCGTCTACTTCTTCGTCCGCCAGCGACGACTTGTGAAGCACGCGCGTGGCCATTCTTTCGGTAGCAAAGTCAAGGTGGCACGAGCATGAAAACAGAGCCATGTCCTGGCCCGCAGAACCGGCCCACTACCTGGGCAAACCGGCAAAGCGAGACGTGGCAAGGACAATAGTTCGGAGGTTGTCGGGATCGCACCTGAAACGTGTGGCCGCTGGGCTGTGCAGGAGCCATTCGCGATGCCGATGAAGGGACCATGCGTGGCAGTAGAGTACGCTACGTCATTCGGCGCAGCTGCGCCCAACCTAGACTTGCGATGACGAGCAATGTGGCACCAATCGCCATGGCACTCAGCGGCGAGAACCCGTAGGCAACGCCATTAAGCATGGAGAATACAATACAGCAACCCGCCCACGCGACACTCGACCAATTAAGCGAAGGGCCGGCCCTCCAGATGGAACGCAAGAGTGCAATCGTACTCGCCGCCACAGGGAGCTGCCATAGTTTGGTGGCCCGAGCGACTGCCGAATCGATGACAGACACTCGGGAAAACAAGTCACCAAAGGATTGAAGTGCGGGGCCGGCGAGCAACGCGGACCAAATTGCCAAGGTCACAGTGAGAACGGCCCACACCATGACGATGCGGCCGGCGGTTTCCGAGCGCACTCGCCGAGACGTTACCGTTCTTCGCACGTAGTGTCGCATTTGCGCTTTCGAGGTCGGCCAACCTGCATGCGCGGTTGAACGTGAGGGACGCGGCATAAACGAACCAAACTGTAATCTGCGGGCCGGCAAGGTGAGTGGCCCGCACTCCTCAGTTGCTAAAGTGGAACTGAACGAAGCCGGGTCCACCAATCAGAAATGTGGCAATGAGCAGGAGCCGGAGTGCCTGCCAGAAGCGGAGCGGCATGAGGCCGAAGACCTCAGGCATAGTCTCGTTCCACAACCACTGAAGAAGAGCGGAGGCCACGAATAGTAC
>JBOHRF010000606.1:0-2647 GCA_050732575.1 Longimicrobiales bacterium | reverse complement strand
CGTGTAACGAGCAGGCCGTAGCCGCGGCCGGCCGGGTTGTCGAAGGCGGGCCGGCAAGGTAAGCTATGCTTCCGGCGCGGTGGTTTGCACGGCCAGCACAACGTACCCCTGACGCGATCGAACCTCATGTTTCTTCGAGCCCGGTTAGTACTGCTGTCCATCTGCGCGCTGGGCGCCGCCCCTGTTACCCTCGCCTCGTTCTGGGGTGAAGAGGGTCATCGCATTGCCTGTGAGATTGCGGTTCGCCGCATCAGTCCCGGCGCACAGGTCTTGGTTGCCGAGCTGTTGAAGCCGGAGGCCCTCACGCTGCCTGACATCTGCACCTGGGCCGACACGGTGCGCGGTAGCACGCACCCGCAAACCAGCGCGTACCATTACATCAATTTGCCGCGCACCACGGAAGCCGTGGACATGGCGCGTGATTGTGCGCACCCGGAGCAGCGCTGCGTAATCTGGGCGATTCAGCACTATGCGGGCATCCTGGCGGACAGCGCGCGGCCGGCCCAGGATCGGCGCGAGGCACTCAAGTTCGTGGCGCACTTCGTTGGTGATCTGCATCAGCCGCTGCACGTGAGTTTTGCCGATGACCGGGGCGGCAACCAGACGCGCGTAGAGTTCTTTGGCGATGCCGGCCGGCCCGGCCGGCCGCGCGACCTGCACTCGGTCTGGGATACGCGCATCCTGACTCGCGCCGGCGTACAAGCGCAGCCCTGGGCAACGCGGCTGAACGAGCAGATTCCCGCCGATGAGGCCAAACGCTGGGAAACGCTCGATGTGGTGGCCTGGGCCAATGAGGCGTTTGCCCTGACCACACGTTTCGTGTACGGTCAGCTGCCCGCGGATGGACGCATCTCCGACGAGTACTACACGCCCGCTTTGCGACATTCGGAGAGCCAGCTTCAGAAAGCGGGTGTACGGTTGGCCTTTCTGCTGAACCGGATAGCGGCCAACACGCTTGTGTTTCCGTGACGTTCGTGCTCGTCCGTCAATCTGTCTCCTGCCCGCCACACCGCGCACCCGCTGCCCTCACACTTTCCGGGGCAGCCAGAGAGTAAACGTCGATCCCTTTCCAGGCTCGCTCTGCGCGCTGATGTCACCACCTAGCAATCGCGCGATCCGGCGCGCGATGGCCAGGCCCAGGCCCGTCCCTTCTTTCGTTTCCGTCTCCAAACGCGAGAACTCCTGGAAGATCTGTTCGATGTGATCGGGTTGAATCCCGCGGCCGGTGTCTTCCACCGAGATGGCAATCCACGGGCCGGCGTCGGGTCCACCGGATGCGCGCGGTTCTGCGCGCACACAGATACGACCTGCCGGAGTGTACTTGATCGCGTTGGAGAGCAGGTTGCCGAGTACCTGGGCCACGCGCGCGTCATCCGTCTGTATGCGGCCCAGTGATGGATCCAGCTGAACACCGAGCAGCAGACCCGCGTTTTCCGCTTTGGCCCGATGGTTCTGCACAACGTCCTGGATGAGGGGCGCGAGTTCGACCCGCTCGGTCCGTATGTGGATCTGGCCGGACTCCGCACGGGCCAGCTCGAGCAGCGTATTGATGAGCTCCAGCAGCGATTCGGCCGCACTGCGGATGCGGCTGACACTTTCACGCTGTTGCGGCGTGAGTTCGCCGCGCACGCCGTCCTCCAGCAGCTCGGCGTGCCCCAGGATGACGCCCAGCGGGTTTTTCAGGTCGTGCGTGATGCCGCGCGTCATGCGCGCATGACTCTTCAGTACGGCCTCCAGTTCCCGACGATCGTGTTCAGCCGCGGCCGCGTACGAACGCAAGCGCCGGCTCAGTGCGGCCGCCACAGCGCCCGCAGCCACGGCCAGCGTCACCAACCCCATGGTGAGTATCAGTACCAGACGCTCCGCTCGATCGATCTGAGCGCGCATATCTGCGGTCGAACGCGCCAGCTCGGCGTCCAGGTTGGCGGCCGCTACCAGAGTCTGCTCGTAGAGATCCTCATCGGCCAGTTCCTGCTGAATGGTTTCCGGCCGGCGCGGCCGCTCGTTGAGCAGCTGCGAGATGCGGTCGTGCCAGCGTGTTTCGGCCAGGCGCAACTCGGCGAACCGCTGCGCACTCTTACCGCCCACCCGCGCCGCCAGGGGCGCCAGCCGATCGTACGCAGCGCGCTCCTGGCGCACCGCCTCCTCGTAGCGTTTCGCGAACGTCGTGTCATTGGTGTTCAGCAGATCACGCAGCGCGGCAGCACCGAGTGCCAGTGCCAGGTGCAGCTGTGTTACTTGAAGGCGGGCCGGCTCGATCACGTCGCGCACTTCGCGGCGGTAACCGACTATGGCGCGACTGGACAAAACGGGCATAGCCGCCAGCGCCACGAGTGAGACCAGGATGAAGGCCAGCGGCAGTCGAGATGTACCAGGCAGACGGATTGTTTTGCTCACGTTCTCGTTCTCGATTTCGCTCTCGTTCACGGCCGTCAACAGCCGTGAACGAAAGCGTTAACGTGAACAAAAACAAAGGCCAGCAGTTCCGCCCGTGCGGCTGCTGGACCGTTCAACCAACTATTTTGCCAATGCCATGACGGCAATCGCCGGGCCTGACCGGCGTGACGGGCGTGACGGGCGTGACGGGTGTGACGGGTGTGACGGGCGTGACGGGCGTGACGGGCGTGACGGGCGTGACGGGCGTGAC
>JBOHRF010000605.1:0-2654 GCA_050732575.1 Longimicrobiales bacterium | reverse complement strand
TTTGTCGCGCCTTTTTAGCCGTGCTGCATGCGCCACGCGAGTTGGTTCACAACCAGGCATTCAACGTGGGCCGAACCCGAGAGAACTATCGCGTGAGCGAACTGGCCGAAATCGTCTGCCAGGCCGTACCCGGCAGCCGTATTCGATTTGCGGCTGGCGGTGGTCCCGACCCGCGCAGTTACTCCGTGGATTGCAGCAAGCTGGAAAACACCCTGACTGAGTACACGCCCCGCTGGACGGTTCCCCTGGGTGTGCAGGAGTTGGCCGACGCGTTTGCCCAGGAGCAGCTCACACCCGGTGATTTCAACGGCTATCGCTATATGCGCATTCGCAATGTTCAGCGCTTGCAATTGGAAGGCAGGCTGAATCCGGACCTGCGCTGGCACGCGGACGTGTCAGCGCTGCAAGCCGTTGGCGATTGAGACAACAGACCCGAACTGCGAGTCCCCAAGGAGCTCGGAATGAAAGTCGTCCTGTTTTGCGGTGGCCTGGGCATGCGTCTGCGCGACTATGCAGAAAACGTCCCCAAACCAATGGTGCCCATCGGCTACCGCCCGATCATCTGGCATATCATGAAGTACTATGCTCATTTTGGGCACACCGACTTCATTCTGTGCCTGGGCTACCGGGGAGACCTGATCAAACAGTACTTCCTCAACTACGAGGAGTGTGTCTCCAATGACTTCGTGCTGACGGAAGGCGGCCGGCGCCGCGTGCTTGTCAACAGTGATATCGAGGATTGGCGCATCACATTCGTCGACACCGGTCTCAACGCCAACATCGGCGAGCGGTTGCTGGCCGTGCGACCTTACCTGGATGGTGAGGCCGTGTTCCTGGCGAATTACGCCGATGGCCTGACCGATCTTTGCCTGCCCGACCAGCTCGAGCATTTCCGACACCTCGATCGCGTGGCTTCCTTCCTCAGTGTTCGGCCCAACCTGAGCTATCACGTTCTCACGGCCGACGAACGCGGCGTGGTCAATAGTTTTCAGGACATTGTACAGTCAGGTCTGCGCATCAACGGCGGTTATTTCCTGTTCAAACAGGAGATCTTCAGTTACCTGCGTCCGGGTGAGGAACTGGTAGCCACACCATTCCAGCGCCTCATCGCAGAGCAGCAGCTGACCGCGTACGATTACGATGGCTTTTGGATGGCCATGGATACCGCCAAAGACAAAAAGCGACTCGAGGATCTGCACGACTCCAACGATCCGCCCTGGGTGGTCTGGCGCAATGCGCCGCGCCTGCGCACCGGACCGGTACCTTCAAGCGCCAAGATCTACACACCCGATGGTCGGAAGGCCGAAGTCGCTTCGGCATGATGGCCTTGAACATCGCCCGCGCGGCCGGCCGCGGCCTTCGTGTGCTCTGTCTGGGTGCGCACGCGGACGACATTGAGATCGGGTGCGGTGGCACGATCCTCGACCTTCTGCGTCAGCGTGCCGACGTCAGCGTCCATTGGGTGGTCTTCAGCGCCGCCGCCGTTCGGGCCGAAGAAGCCCGACGCAGCGCCGACCAGTTCTTGCGTCAGGGCCGGCACAGCACGGTCGATCTACACGAATTCCGGGATGGTTATTTTCCCTATGTCGGAGCCGAAATAAAGGGCGTATTTGAAAGCCTCAAGCAAAGCGAGCCACCCGATCTGGTCTTTACGCATCAATCCCACGATCAACACCAGGATCACCGGCTGATCTCCCAGCTGACCTGGAATACGTTTCGCGATCACTGGATCCTGGAGTATGAGATCCCCAAGTATGACGGCGGTCTGACCACACCCAACCTGTACGTGCCCCTGGCGGAGTCGACGCGCTCCACGAAAATTGATCTGCTCATGGAATCATTTGCCTCGCAGCGCGACAAACCATGGTTCACGCCGGAGACGTTCTTGGGACTGTCGCGTTTGCGCGGGCTCGAGTGCGCCTCACCCACCGGCTACGCCGAAGGGTTCCATCTGCGCAAGGCTACGCTTGACTGGCGTGGTCTTACCGGGCAGAGCTGAAAAACATCCACATTCTTCAATAAGCGAGGCCGATGCTTCCCGGCGGAATTGAAGTGTGTCTTAGACGGCTGGTCCGGCCCCGATTACGAGGCCAGACTGCGTCCCGTGGTATCGAACCGGAGTTGGCGAAGCTGCCGTAGGTAATCCGCTCCCAGGTGCTCGCACACGGAGCGGGCAATGCCGTATACGATCTCACTCCAATCATACCGTCTGGCAATGGCCTGTCGCGCACGGGCCGCCTCGCAGCAGCGGGCGCTCGGCGCCAGCGCTCGGGACAGCCCAGTCGACCACTCTTCGTCCGAATCCGCAATCGTGATCACATCACGAAACTCATGCAATGATCGAATGGGTGTCGCTACGATGGGCCGACCGCTGGCCAGGTATTCATGCAGTTTCAGAGGGTAGATGTTGTTGGTATAGCCGTTGACTTCGTACGGCATGATACAAACATCAAAATGCTGGGGGTAGGCAGCCAGGTCCCACACACTCTTGCGGCCCAACAGATACACGTTTTTCAAACCGGCCAGCTCATCGAGCAGGTCGTTGCCGTTCTTGTCCATGTTGCGCGCGCCTACAAACACGAACGACCAATGCGGGTGCCGACGTGCCAGGTTGGCCAACAGGCGCCAGTTGAGCGATGGCTTGAGTATGCCCG
>JBOHRF010000604.1:0-2655 GCA_050732575.1 Longimicrobiales bacterium | reverse complement strand
CTCCAGCAGCCATCAACATTAACGCGGTCCACTCGATCGGGCCAATGTTCAACAACCATTGCGTCCAGTGATCGAGCGTCCACGCACGCCGGAGAACTATGGCCAAGAGAGGAAAACTCAATAACAGCCACCGCTTGCTTTTCCGATCCATCAGGATTGGATGGTTGCAGTATGGACAGACAAGGACTCCGGACGCATAGAGTGGGATCCCGTGCCATTTGTGCTCAGTTCGCCGGCCACCGGGTAGTGACATTGAGAGATTGACGCTGCACCAAGGGCAGAGCTTCCTTCTAAACATGATTTCTAACGCCTCCCCCGCGCCGCGATTTTCTTGGACACGCATTTGCGATGATGTGTGAACCAAGGAGAGCGTGCAATGAAGAAGGGAAAGATGGAAGGGGCAGAGCGTGGGCGGTGGTCGGCGAAGGCCAAGCGCGAGGCAGTTTTGCGGTTGCTGCGCGGTGAAGATCTGGACGCGCTGTCGCGCGAGCTGAAGGTCACTGCGGCGAAGCTTTCCGAGTGGCGTGATGTGTTCCTGGCCGGTGGAGAATCGAGCCTGAAGGCGCGCGAGCCGGATGCGCGCGATGACGAGATCACGCGGCTCAAACAGACGCTGGGCGAAGTGACGATGCGCGCGGAGCTGTGGCGCGACGCGATGCGGAGGTTGAAAGCCGGGCTCCCTTTGGACCCGACGAGGTTGCCCAAATGAGCCGGGCAATCTCGGAAGAAACGGGCGAGCACTACGGGATCAAGCGCGTATGCGCAGCCTGGGAGCTTGCCCGATCCAGCATCTATGCGCACCAGGCTGCGGTGGCGCGTGTCACGACGCTGGCCAAGCGCGGTCCCAAGACGCTGCTCAGCGACGCGGACCTGGTGCAGCGCATTCGCGAAGTGCTGGCCGCCAGCCCGTTCCTGGGCGAGGGCTATCGCAAGGTCTGGGCGAAGCTGCGCTTTGCCGGCATCCGTGCCGGCAAGCCGCGCATCCGCCGACTCATGCGCGAGAACGGTTTGCTGGCGCCGCACCGGGTCGGTCCGGCGCGCGGCCCGCGCGCGCACGACGGCACCATCGTCCCGCCGGCGCCGGATCTGATGTGGGGCACGGACCTGACCACCACGCTCACGGTGCGCGAAGGCCAGGCCTCGGTCTTCGTGTGCGTGGATCACTGCACGCACGAGCTGCTCGGCGTGCATGCGGCCAAGGCGGCGACGCGCTGGGAAGCGCTCGATCCGGTCAAGCAGGCGGTGCGCAGCGTCTTGGGTGTCGTCCGGAAAAACGTCGCGGCAGGCCTGTTGCTGCGCCATGACAACGGCACCCAGTATCTCGCCGACGACTTCCAGCGTGAGATCGCGTTCCTGGGCATTCAGTCCAGTCCGTCCTTCGTGCGCGCACCCGAGGGCAACGGCTGCGCCGAGCGCATCATCCGTACGCTCAAGGAGCAGCTGCTGTGGGTGAAGAGCTTCAACACCATCGAGGAACTGCGCCTGGCGCTGCTGGCCTGGCAGAAGCTTTACAACGAGCGCTGGATGATCGAGCGACATGGTCACCGATCACCGGCGCAGGCGCGGCGCGATCACTACGCCGCTATCCAGAAGAAGGTGGCGTGATTTACCCTCAATCCCGTGTCCAGGAAATCGCGGGCGGTACAATCCGCGCCTATCTGATGCATTACAGCTGGAAGGTTGCGGCCGGCAGCGTCAAGGCTGCCAACGTCCCCGCCGAGCCCGGTTGCACGATCGTTTGGAGCCATGGCGATGATGCGAAGTCGCGCCTTGCTGCGCAGCAGATGGTCAGGCTGTTTGGCGTCGTGTATCAGCCTTCGCTCACATCACTGCATATCTTTGGGCGGGCCATCGACATGACAGTCAACTGGGGCGGGCCGATCAAGGTTCGCGACGCTGCGGGCAAGGACGTGCTGCTGTCCAGTCAAACCACTCTGCACAGAGTGGGGGCCAGCTACGGAGTCATAAAGCTGCTGTCCGATCCGCCGCATTGGTCTGACAACGGGCACTGATCGCCGTGTTCCGGTGAGGCGATACCGCGCTGTTGGGGCGCAAACAAGGCCGTCGGATGGGCTGAATCGAGTGATCGGGTCCGACTGAGAACGGGATCACGGAAGCCCGGCGGGTTTGCACCATAACTGTGACGGAGTTCCCATCCTCTGCCACGGGAAGCGGCTACGGTAGGGATGAGCGGCGTACTCGGCGCGGCGGCGCAACAGGGCGCTACCGGCTGCGAGGGAAATCACTGAGGAGACGAAAGTGGCTATAGACATGTTCATCAAATTCGAGGGCATCAAGGGTGAGGCGCATGACGCCAAACACAAGGACGAGATTGACGTGCTCTCCTGGAGCTGGGGGATGACGCAACCGGTCAGCGCTCACGTGGGTGGCGGCAGGGCAGCGGGCGCGGTCACTGTGCAAGATCTCAATTTCACCAAGTACGCGGACAGAGCCTCCCCGGTGCTCTTCCAGTCCATCGCCGAAGGCAAGCACTTTAAGTACGTCGTGCTTACGGTGCGCAAAGCGGGTCAGCATCCCTTGGAGTACGTACTATTCAAACTGAAGGACGCATTTATTTCGAGCATGCAAACGTCCAGCTCGGAGGTAACGCTGACCGAGACCGTGACGGTGAGTTTTGAACACGTGGAGTACATC
>JBOHRF010000603.1:0-2663 GCA_050732575.1 Longimicrobiales bacterium | reverse complement strand
AAGGCTGTGGTCGCGCAGCCGCCGGGTGCCGTGCAGCATCACGATATTGGGGTGTTGCAGACTTGCAACAGTATGGGCCTCGCGCACCAGTCGCGCGGCGGCTTCCTCGTCCTCGATGTACGTGGCACGGATGACCTTGATGGCGACGCGCCGACCGAGTTCACGCTCCCGCGCCAGATACACGACAGCCGTCCCGCCGCGACCGAGTTCCTGAAGGATCTCGTACTCGGCATCCAGGTCCGCGAAGCGCGGCAGATCTGAGCTTTCGAGGTCTGACATCACGCGAAATACAGGCTTTCGGCCGCCTTGGAATAAGCTGGACGAGCGGCGAGGATGCTACAGCTTACTGAACGACCGCAATAAATCGGCCGCCTTGGACCGTGCTGTGGGGTGGGCTAGAGGGATGGCTCCGCACCGTATTGCACGAGTGCAACGCTGATGTTGTCGGTGCTTCCGGCGTTGTACGCGGCCTCGGCCACGGCCCGGGCCGCGTCTTCCGGTCCTGATGCGGCCAGAATGAGACGGCGCAGCTCATCATCGGAAAGGGTTCGGTAGACGCCATCTGTGCACAGAACAATGATATGGGGCTCGTGTGCGTCAAACGGACCGAAGTAGTCGACCTCCAGTTCCGGTTCGGTGCCGACGGCGCGCGTGACGGCGTTTCGCCAGGGTGATTTTTCGGCTTCGTCAGTCGAAACACGGCCCGATCGAATGGCCTCCGCCAGGAACGAATGGTCCTCAGTGAGCTGCCAAATACCTGCGGCATCCACTCGATATGCGCGACTATCACCGACATTGACGACTGAATACAACCGTTTACGGCGCAGCACGCCGACCAGCGTGGTGCCCATCCCCTGCAAGTCGGGATCGGCACTCGCCTGCTGGTAAATGGCCTCATTGGCCATGCGCACGGCGCGCTCCAGATCCTGGCCAGACACGAGTGCATCACGCAGCACCTGAAGTGCGCGGCTGCTGGCGATTTCACCGCCGGATTGCCCGCCCATTCCGTCGGCCACGGCGACCAGCTCGGCGCCGCCCGGCAGCGTTTCCACCAGCACCGCATCCTGATTGACGCGTCTGCGGCCGCGATCAGTCAGGAACGCGCTGCGTTCGGTGAGGGGTTTATCCACGATCAACGGGACCGGAAAAGAAAGATCACGTCGCCCATCTCCACCTGGTCCCCATCGTTGAGCGTATGCTCGAAACCGTTTGAGGTCAGTTGCCTGCCGTTCACGACCACAGGATTGGTCTCCGACAGATTCTTGATAAGCCAGCGTCCGCTGGCGAATCGCATGCTGGCGTGCAGCCGGCTCACGGTTGGGCTGTCGACCTGCACGTGCGTGTGCACCTCACCCGCGAATCGACCGAAGGTCACGACCGGAAGGCCTGGCGTTTTCACAAACCGGATTTCCTTCATGCGGTCGTTGCCGCTGGCGATTTCGAGACGACCCGGCAGAAGTTGGAGTGTGCCCTCTTCCACCGGAGGCATACTCACAAGCTCACGGCGTGCCGGCGCAAAGGACGCCCGCACCGGTGAAGCTTCGCGGTCAGCCTGAGGTGCATCCGGATCGGCCAGCGGTCGCTGGAGCTTAGGGGTGGGCATGAAGATCATCGGCAGATCTTCATCCTGTGCTTTCCTGCGCCTGCGTATCACGATCTTGCGCACCACCAGGATGCCCACTATGGCTGCGGCCAGGGCGATGGCAATGAAAACGATAGTTGATGCGCTGATCATCATCAGGATTCTGTTTGCCAACTCGAGTTCCCAACTCGAGCACTCACCTTGCGATCGAGCACACCGTCAGAAAACGTAAACATTGCCGTATCACGCCTGATATCTGCGGCTATACGCACCAGGTAATCCGCTTGCGGCGGGCCGCGTCACGCGCATCGTTCCAATTGTATACCGCCAGCCCGATTAGAATCCCGACCACTACGATGGTGATTTCGCCCATGTCATAGCGCCCGTTCAGGGCCAGCCCCGCGTCCGAGTAACCTGCGCACCATTGGGTCGGCCTCTTCCCGACCAAACTTGCGCTCTCGCGCAGGGCGAGGCCAGTGCGAGGGGTCCAGCGCAGCCCGGAACTTTAACGGCGTTCCGGAGTCGAGTCCCGACGTTCGAGTTCCGAAGTTGAAGTTCCGAGCCACGCGCGTCGTTCCAATTGTTCACCGCAAGCGCGATCAAGATGCCGACGACGAACGATCGTGATCTCGGGGATGGCAGAGCGCCAGTTCGGAGTCAGCCCGCGCTCGAGTATCCGGCGAATTATCATCCGCCTCCTCGGCAACCTAAATTGCGGCGCCGTGCGGATCGCGGCCAGCCCAACGTCCGCGTCTTGTGAGTCTCTCAGCCGGCGTGCTGTACTGGCGGAATTGTTTGGGGACGGTCAATGCTGATGCGCTGATCGTTGTGCACGAGCTGGCCAATGGCAGTACCCCAAATGCGCTGCTGCGTGAGTGGATTAACGCAAGGTGCTCGAGCGTACGGGCAGAGTGTCATTTCTTGCTGCTAACGAATCGAAGTGCAGGGTGAGGCGAATTGGGCGCGATCGGTTTGGTGATCCTGGGATTGCTGCTGCTGGCGGTGGGCGGCGAGGTGCTGGTGCGGGGTGCCACGCGTGTGGCGCGCATTGCCGGCCTCACGCCGGCCGTCATCGGGCTCA
>JBOHRF010000602.1:0-2682 GCA_050732575.1 Longimicrobiales bacterium | reverse complement strand
GATCGGACCCGGCACGGACAACATCCCCGTGCTACGGCTGGCCGAGCAGTACCTGATTCGGGCCGAGGCCAATGCGCGACTGAATACGGCGGCCGCTACCGTGCAGGCCGACATCAACGTGGTGCGCAATCGCGCGGGGTTGGCCAACCTGGCCACGACCGTGACCACGCAGTCCGCTTTGTTGGACGCGATCCTGCAGGAGCGTCGGGTGGAGTTTGCCTTCGAGGGCTTCCGTTTCATGGACCTGCGCCGTCATGGCAAGGCCCAGGCATTGCTGGGAATTGCGGCCGAAAAGCTGTTGTGGCCGCTGCCCCAGTCGGAGCGCGATGTGAACCCGAACCTGACGCAGAACCCGGGCTACTGACGCGTTGCGGGCACGAGCGACGCTCGGGCGCGGGTCACTCCGTGCCCGGGCGCGCGCTGCGCGCGGGTGCGCTCGCGTGCCATGAAGTAGCTGGTTGCAGAGCTACCACGTTCGATGTTGTGAGTCCAGCCGTCCCGGAGAGGCACCCATGACTGCGCGCTACTTGCGGTTTGCCTGCATCGCGCTAACGCTCACGCTCCTGGCATGTGCGGCGCAAGCGCGGCGCGCGGGCACGTCCGACAACCGCACCGTGCTCTCCAGTGAAGAAATGCTGAAAGCGGGATTCCCGGATGTGTTCACGACCGTGCAGTCGTTGCGGCCGCAGTGGCTGCAGCGGCGCGGCCGCACGTCGTTCCGTAACAGTGAAGAAGTGAAAGTCTACCTGGACGGATCGCTGATGGGTGGGCCCGACCATCTCAAGCAGATTACCACGCGCTCCATCTCATCGGTGCGCTACCTGGATGGTCTGGAGGCCAGCCAGCGCTGGGGCTTCGACCACGGCATGGGCGCCATCATGGTGATCACGCGAAGGTAACGCGCGCCCTTCGGGCGCGGGCGCGGCTTCGCCGTTGACTTTGCATGGTCGCGGGCGAGTCACCTTTCGCGTTCGTTCTTGCTTTGCATCGATCGTATTCCGTTGTACCATCGACTTCAGTCTTCTCGACGCTGTGCCCGCCGGTACGCAGCGGGGCTGGTCCCGTGGATGCGCCGGAATTCTCTCGTGAAATGACTCTGATCGCTGAAGCCCGCGCGGGTGGCCAGCGAGGCCAACGTCTCGTTGCCGACGAGCATGCGCTGCGTGGCCCATTCTACACGCAGAGCACGAAGCTGCTGACCCAGCGTTACGCCCGTGTGCTGGCGGAACGCGTGCGCGAAGTAGGTCGGCTCGACACCGGCCTCTTGTGCCAGGTCACTCAGTGAAATGGGAGCGCGAAAATGCTCGTGTAGGTAGGCGCGCGCCCGCTCCAGCCAGGCCGGTGCTCTGCGGCCGCGCGGACGTGCGGTGTGCGCTCGGCTGGCCTGGCTCATCATGGCCAGCAGGAGTCCATCCAGCACGAGCGGCGAGTGCAAGTCGGGTTGTTGCAGCTCGGCCACCATGCGGCGCGCGTCGCTCGCAATCTGCGCGTCGCGCAAATAACAGACTTCACTCAACAACCGATCGAACGTGCCAAATAGCTCGGCCTGTGCCGGATCGGGCTGCACCACCAACACGGACGCACCGCGCACGCCGATGTAGTTGGCATGCAGCTCCTCGCAGGGTTCCGTCCATACTGACGCAGGCAGACAATCCAGGCTGCGCTGCGCGATACGCGATTCGAAAGCACCATCCAGCATGACGCCAAAAATGGTGCGGCCGTGCCGGTGCGTGGCCAGCACGGCATGTGCCGGAAAGCGGGCCCAGACCACGGTGGCCAACGATGTCGATCGCTCCACGAATTGGGGACTGCCCATCGTGACCGGTACGTCCACCGTTCGTTTCTGGCGCGCTGCCGCCATGTGCTTTTCCCCAGTCACCGACCGTGTCATGAAGGCAACGCTTCGCACCTTCAGTTCCTAACGCGCCGCCGCCGCCAACGGTGTTTTTCGAGCGTGTGGAGCACAAGCGCGTTCAAAACAGATGTTGTCATGCAAGACCCGATCGATACGGTGAGCCCATCTTGGCGTTCCAAATCCTAACTCACCGGAGGCCGCCGTGACTCATGTTCGGCGCTGGCTGCCGCTGGCCTGCGCAACCGTTCTGGTTGCGTGTGACCAGCCGATGCAACCGGCCACACCCGAGATACAGCCCGAGTATTCGTTCAATTTTGGTCCATCGACGCTCGGCCTGGGTCAAATCGACCTGACCACGGCCAACGCGGGGTTTGCCAAACTCCTGCTCTTCGCTACTACACTGCCGAATGGATCGGCCGTGGGAAGTTTCTATCAATACCGTGAAATTGCGGGCTTGACGTCCGAGTTCTGGGGCCAGGTCGACTGTCTCTCAGTGGACCCCGTGAACAGGCGAGCCTGGATTGCCGGCACCATCGTGAAGAACAACTCGACGCATCCCGCGGCGCAGGTGGATACGCTGCACATGCCTGGTATGGACGTGTGGTTCCGCGTGGTGGATTACACGCAGGGACACCAACAGCCGCAGCCCGATCGCTCCACGGTGCTCGGCTTCCGGCTCTCAGCGGGTATTGTGACGTCCGCAGAGTATTGCGCAACCCGGCCGTGGCCGGTGGGCGACGCGCGTACCTTCCCGATCTCGAGCGGCAGCATCAGGGTATCGCCGTAGACACGCGCTGCGGCGCGCGCCCGCGCGGGCGCGTCATCGG
>JBOHRF010000601.1:0-2687 GCA_050732575.1 Longimicrobiales bacterium | reverse complement strand
GAACGGCCTCTCCCGATGGAAGCGGTCCATGCCAACTCTGCCAACTGCGGCCATGCGATCTCCTTGTAGGGGCATTGCTGCGAATACGAGTGGTAACGTAAGAACCCGGTATCAGCGCCGGATCACCTGGCGATCAACAACCAGGCGCTCCGGCCAGCCGGCAACCGAGGGGCGAGAACATATCGTGTTCCTGCTCGGCGCGCTGGCGATTCATCCTGATTGGACAACGGGCACTTCGAAGTATTCAGATGATCAAGGATGCGGATGAACGTGAGGTCGACCCGCTGGCCGGCCAGCATGTGGCACGAAGATGGGATGATGCGCACGCGCACATCATGCCCGCTGCACTGACCCGACTACGCGCCTGTTCGTGGCAGTCGCATGAACGGAACGCCTCTTCATGTCTTATTGCATGACGGGATTGTTGCCGCCATCGGCAATGAACTTTGCCATGCGTTCCGCCAACGTGGGCAGCGGCACCGAGCCGAGCGCCAGGATGGCATCGTGGAACTTCCGTTGATCGAACGCCGCGCCCAGCTTTTCTTCCGCTTCCTTGCGATGACGACGGATCTGCAACTCACCGAGCTTGTACGCCAGCGCCTGGCCGGGCCATGCGATGTAGCGCTCGACTTCCGTGGTGATCTCGTGCTCGGAGAGCGCGGCATGTCTGCGCAGATAGTCCATGGCCTGTTCGCGGCTCCAGCCGAACTGATGGATACCGGTATCAATCACTAATCGGCAGGCGCGCCACATCTCGTACGTGAGTCGGCCGAAATCTTCGTAGGGCGTCTCGTAGATGCCCATGATGGTGCCCAGCCATTCCGTGTACAGTCCCCAGCCCTCGTTATAGCCCGAGAAGGTGGTGCCGCGCCGGAACGGTGGACGCTCCGGACCCTCGAGCGCGAGCGCGGCCTGGAAGCTGTGACCGGGCGTGCACTCGTGCAGTGTGAGCGAGGCCAGCGTGTAGAGCGGCCGGGCCGGCAGGTTGTATGTGTTCATGAGGCAGGTTTCGAGACCACCGCGCCCGCCCGTGTAGATGGGTGCCAGCGCATCGGGCACAGGACGAATGCCGTGCCGGAAGCGCGGCAGAAAACCGATCGTCTCGCGCAGCTTCCAGTCGGCCTTCTTGGAGACGTACGCCGAGTATGACAACAGCTCGCGCGGCGTCTTCGCGTAGAACTGCGGGTCGGTGCGGAGGAAGGTCATGAATTCCTCCATCGGGCCCGTGAAATTGGCTCTCTGTTTGGTGGCTTCCATCTCGGCGCGAATGCGCGCCACTTCCGCAAGACCGATGTCATGGATCTGCTGGGCCGTGAGATCGAGTGTGGTAAACTTCTCGATCATCGCCTGGTAGAACACCTGACCGTCGGGCATGGCCGAGGCCGCCAGTGTGGTGCGCGCCCTGGGCAGGTACTCGTTGCGCATGAACGTGAGCAGCTGCGTGTACTGCGGCACAACTACATCACGCAACACTGTCACGGCCTGCGCGCGCAGGGTTGCCTGCTCCGCGGCCGGAATGGTGGCCGGCATCTGCAGGAAGGGCGTGTAGAGCGGATTGGTCGAGTCGGCGCGCACGTATGGTTCAATCGTGCGGTCCCGCCCAACCACGGAGACGCGCGGCACCGTATACCCACGCTCCATGCCCGCCCGCATGTTGGTCAGCTGCTCACCGAAGTAGCGCGGAACGTCGCGCAATCGCGCCAGGTAGTTGCGATACGCTTCGCTGCTGCCGAATCCCTGACGCGGTGTGAATTCAGTCCAGAAAAACGTGTCGCTGTTGAGCGGCGCCTCGTACGTCTTGAACCGGATGTCATGGGCCAGCGCGCGCACGGACGTGCGGAAGACCTGGGCGTTAATGCGCTCCTCGGGCGAGAGCGCGGCCAGGGGAATGCTGTCCAGCGCCGCCAGCGCGCGCGTCCAGTAGGCAAGGCGAGCCTGCTGCGCGGCAGCATCGACACGCGGGAAATGGTCCGGGAAGTTGTCCGCGCCACCACCATCGCGCTGCGCCAGCTCGCGTTGCCGCCAGGTCCACTCGGCCGTGTACAACGCGCGCAGCCGCGCATCCGCAGACTGTGCGCTCAGGTTGGGGGCCGGTACTACGGCAAGCAGCAGAAGCCAGCGAGTGCGGAGGAACATGGAAACATCTCCAGTCATCGATGTCGGGAACCTGGGCCAGCCGCGATAGCAGCGCTGCCGATCAAGGTGCGTGGCCCTGGAGCCGGGGTCAAACCTGGACGTCGACTGCCGTGGCGGGCCGGGCCGGATGCAATTGCCCGCGCCAGCTACGAATGCACCCGACGATCTGGCCTATCGATTGTATTCCGACAGCCAGTGGAATTGCCGTTCCGCCAGCTGGAAGTGGCGCTTGCTGCGCACCAACTCCGCGTACACGGAGTCGTGGTGAATCAAGGCCCAGAGCTTGATGGTGTTGCTGTCTGGCACCTGGTAGCGCATATCGAAGAGATAGACACTGTCGAGTGCGGTCGATGTCTTCCATACGACCGCAGTGCGTTGCGCCGTGTCCGCCTTGAAACGGAAATACCCGCGGCCGTAACGATGCCAGAACACGCGGTCTTTGGTGTTGATGCTGCCTGACCCGTTGGTATCGAAGATCACATCACGCCAACGCATGGAATCGGTCAACAGCGGGTCCATGGTTTTGCCATTGAGCGCGTAGTGCTTTACGT
>JBOHRF010000600.1:0-2696 GCA_050732575.1 Longimicrobiales bacterium | reverse complement strand
TTTGCGCGTGCTCGATCCCGCCTGTGGCTCGGGTGCGTTTCTGCTCGGTGCCATGAATCGCATTGCCGAGGCGCGCGCCGTGTTCGAGGGCCGCCACCCTGAAACGCTGCGCCGCGAAATCGTGGAGCGCTCCCTGTATGGCGTTGATCTTCAAGCTGATGCAGCCCTCCTGTGCGCCCTCAGGCTCTGGCTCTCATTATTACCCACCGCGCCCGCGCCCTCGCCCGCTGTGCCGTC
The DNA here is from genome assembly GCA_050732575.1 of Longimicrobiales bacterium. Taxonomy (GTDB): domain Bacteria; phylum Gemmatimonadota; class Gemmatimonadetes; order Longimicrobiales; family RSA9; genus JBBDWZ01. The sequence continues at coordinate 2,459 of JBOHRF010000600.1, read as the reverse complement.
CCCCCTACCCAACCTGGACCGCAACATCCGCCAGGGTGATGCCCTGGTCGATCCGATTGATCTGGCCGCTGCTTCCTTGCAAAGCGGTGATGTGTCCTGGTCGGTAGCGCGCAATGCGGAAGTGCGCGCCGCCACACGTGGTCTCGAGCCTGCGGCCGCTCGCTACGTCACGTGTGAGCCGGTGGAGCGCGCCGCGTTGCAGCGGGAATTGCTGCAGGGCGAGGCCAGGCTGGGCCGGGCCTGGATCGAGGCACTGCAAAGCGCGCTGGACCACACGGAGCGGGAGCTGCGTGCGGCCAGCACGGACATCGATCTGTTTGGCCACGTGACTCGGCGAGCACAGGAGGCGCAGCGCGAGCTCGCCGCATTGACGGAACGAAAACAGAAGCTCGCGGAATTGCGCGCTGCTCTATTGGAAAAGAAGTCTCTGCCTTTCTTCAGCTTTGATGTTCACTTCGCTGAGGCTTGCGCTTCGGGTTTCGATCTGATTGTCAGCAATCCACCATGGGTGCGTTCACACCGTTGGCCGGAATCGGTGGGCCGCGTTGTGCGCGAGCGCTACCAGGTGTGCCGCGCCTCGCCCTGGCAAACGTCGGCTGCCGGCCGTGTGCCAGCCGCGCAGGTCGACCTTTCCCTGCTGTTCCTGGAGCGCGCACTGCGGCTGCTTGCGCCGGGCGGCACGCTCGCCTTGCTGCTGCCCGCCAAGAGCTTTCGATCGCTATACGCGGGTGGTGCGCGCGCGCTCGTACTGCGCGAGAGTCGCATTACGTACATCGAGGATCATAGCCTGGACCAGCGCTCGATTTTCCGCGCCGATGCGTTTGCCGGAGCCCTGGTTGCCGCGCGTCAAGAACCGGATCCAGCTGCGCCCATTCGCGTGTCCTGTTATCAGCGCAAGGCGCCACCATTGCAGTTCGAAATGCCGCACCATGCCCTGAGTCTTATCCCGGATCAGCCGGCCTCGCCCTGGCTGTTGGTACCGCCGGACGTGGCCGCTGCCTTGCGCGCCATGCAGGCCTGTGGTGCGCCCATCGGCGCGCGCGCGGAGCTGCCCATCCACCGTGGTGTGTTTACGGGTGCCAATGATGTTCTGCTGATCGATGACGTGCGCGTGAAGCTGGGGGATCATGCCTGGATCCGCGCTGAGGGCTACGCACACACGCCCGCGGGAAAAAGACGTTCATCGTATCGCGCATTGATGGAAGAAAGCGTGCTGCGCCCCGTGGTATCGGGCAGCGGCCTGCGCGCCTGGAGTCATCTCTCGGAGCAGGCCATTGTTTGGAGTCACGATGCAAACGCGCGCGCGCATGACTTGCCACCGCGTGCCACGCGCTACCTGCAGCGTCACGCGGCGCGGCTAAAACAGCGCTCCGGTTGGAAGGCCGGCCAACCGCTGGGCGCCGTGTTCCGGGTGGCGCCACATACCCTGCTGCCCAAGCTGGCCTGGCGCGACCTGGCGCCTACGCTGGAGGCGGTTGTGTTGCCCGCGCGCACGCTGCAATGGGGTCGGCAGCGCGAGCTGATCCCGCTCAACACGGTTTACTACATCAGCCCGCCGACCGAGCGCTGTGCGCAACTGCTCTGCGCCTATTTCAATTCGCTGCCCGTGCGCACGTTCGCGCGTGCGCTGGCCGAGCGGGCCAAGGACGCGCACTTCCGTTTCTTTGCCTGGGTCATTGCCCAGACGCCGCTGCCTGCATCCTGGGAGCGCGGCAGCCGTTCCGATCAATTGTGCGCACTGGCTGAGCGCGCACTGGAGCAAGCCTGTATTGACCCGGAGCAACAGGCGAAGCTCGATGAACTGGTAGCCGGTGCGTACGCACTCACAGCTGCGCAGCGCGCCGCACTTCTCGAATACAGTGCCTGGCTGGGAGCCGCTCACACGTGACCACGTTGCTCACGGATCAGTCGCTGCCCACGGTACGCGACACCATTGGCCAACTGCTTTCGGCCGCGGCCAGTGCCGACCTCGCCGTCGCCCATGTTCGACTGGCCGCGGTCGACTTGCAGCCACACGAGACCGCAAAGCTGCAGCGATTGCGGCTGCTGCTGGCCGGCTTCGATGCCGCGTTTGCTGCGGACGCGTACGCGCTCACGGGTGAACCCTCACGTCTGCTCCAGCTGCAACAGCTCCTGGCCTTCACGGAGTCTGGCCGCGTGGAAATTCGCTCCATGCGCGCCGCGCTCTGGGCACCCGACTTCTCCATCTACCGCGGACTGGGCGGAGCGCAGGAGGACGTGCTGTTGCTGGGCGCGCATTATTTCCGCCAGTTGTTCGGCGCCAGTGGCACGGCGCTCACCTGCGTGCTGCGCGATGGTGATCTGGTGCGGCGCGCAGCCCGCCGTTTTGCCGACCTCTGGGATCAGGCCGATGACATCCGGCCGGTCATTGCCGAAACGTTGCGTGATGCGCTGACGTGCGTGCGCGAACCGTAGGTCCGAGGGACGCAGCGCTCACC
>JBOHRF010000599.1:0-2702 GCA_050732575.1 Longimicrobiales bacterium | reverse complement strand
CATCGCCTTCAACAAGAGTTTTTCCGCGTTCGACGATCGACTCACGCGCGGAGGGCCGCTCACGCGCTCGCCCGCGTTGAACGGCTACAACTTCAGCATTGAATCGGACGAGCGGAAACCCTGGACCGTGGATTTCTCACTCGACTACGAAAAAGGTGGTATCGGCCGCAGCACATCGTTCGAGGTCAACGTTGGCTTTCGGCCATCGCCCAACTGGAACATCTCGATTGCCCCCGAATGGTCGCGCGAGCAGCTCAATGCGCAGTACATCGAAACTGTGCCCGATATACTGGCGCGCGCCACCTTTCAGAACCGCTACGTATTCGCCGATCTCGAGCAGACCGAAATCTCGCTGGCCACGCGCGTGAGCGTCACCTTCTCGCCCGCGCTGACGCTCGAGGTCTTTGCCCGGCCCTTCCTGGGCAGCGGCCGTTTCGGCCAACCCAAGGAACTGATGGCACCACGCACGTTCCGGTTTGCCAACTACAATGAAATCGGTACCGTAACCGACGCAGGAGAGGAGCTGGAGATCGATCCCGACGGTCCGGGGCCTGCGTCATCGTTCGAAATCGAAAAAGAGAACTTCACACTACGATCGTTGCGCGGTAACGCTGTGCTGCGCTGGGAATGGCGGCGCGGCTCCACACTCTACCTGGTCTGGCAGCAGGAGCGCGAGGGCGAGACCACGCTGTCATCAGACCTGCAACTCCGCCGTGACCTGCGCGCCCTCGGTGGTACGCGGCCCGAGAACGTCTTCATGATGAAGGTGAGCTACTGGTTCAACCCGTGAGCAAGAAGCCGGACGCACAGCCCGCACGGCGAGTGCGACGGGAAACGCCCGTCGTGAGCCTGGCGCGTGCTCTCTCCAAGCTCGGCTACTGTTCGCGCACAGAAGGCGAACGACGCGTGCGTGCCGGCCAGGTCCAGGTCAACGGCCGCAAGATCACCGATCCCGCATGGCGCATCGATCCGGCCGTGGATCGCATCACCGTTGATGGCCAACCGATCCGCGCTGCACGCCGAGTCTACGTGATGTTGAACAAGCCGCGCGGCCTGGTCACGACTGCGGCCGACCCGCGTGGCCGCAACACGGTGTACACATGTTTGCCGGCCGGACTGAAACACGTGTTCGCAGTCGGCCGGCTGGACAAAGACAGTGAAGGGCTCCTGCTCTTCACCAATGACACGCAATGGGCGAATTACATACTTGCCCCGGCGTCACACGTGGCCAAGACGTATCATGTTCTGATCGATGGGCAGGTCGAATCAACGTTGTTGCAGCAACTGGAAACGGGCATAAACACCGGACGCGGTGATAGATTGGCGGCGCGCGCGCGTGTGTTGCGCAAGGCGGGCGCTGCGACCTGGCTGGAGGTCGTGCTGGAGGAAGGCAAGAATCGGCACATTCACCGCATGTTCAAGGCGGCTGGACATTCCGTTCTCCGCCTGATTCGCGTCACCATGGGTCCGCTGCAGCTCGGTGCACTGGCACGTGGTGAAACCAGACCGTTGACGGCCAGCGAAGTGCGCGCGTTGCGATCCGATCGACTCGCTGGCGACGTATCCCATCAGCGAAGTTTCCCCGACCGGGAGGACGTATGAAGCACGCGGCGTGGCGAAGGGCCTCCAGAGTCGGCTTCCTGCTCGGCTCCGTCATGTGGGCCGGTTCCTGCAAAACCGACGCGAGCGGCGGGAATACTGGACCCGTCACGGTGGCCACGGTTGCCATAACGCCGAATCAGGTTTCGCTGGTCGTGGGTGCCACGCGCCAGCTCACAGCCGAGTTGCGCGATGCGCAGGGCAATCTGCTCACTGGCCGCAACGTCACCTGGAACAGCACCAATCCAAACGTGGCCAGTGTCAGTCCAACCGGATTGGTAACCGCACTGGCGGCCGGCACAGCGCGCATCTCTGCATCGGCAGATGGCCGTTCGACCGATGTGCCCGTGGATGTCACCTCACCTCCCATTGTCACCATCGTCATCACGGCTCCGGCTCAGACGCTGTTCCCGGGCCAGACCTTGCAGTTGACGGCCACAGCGCGGGATGCGGCCAACAACACGCTGCCAGGCAAGACGTTCGTGTGGGCTACGTCCAACGGGAACGTAATGACCGTGAATCAGTCCGGTCTTGTTTCGGGCGTTGCGGTTGGCAACGCCAACATTACTGCGGCAGCAGAAGGCATCACCGGCAATCTCGCGCTCAATGTGACACCGGCGCCCACCATACAGGTTGCGCAGATCACACCGGCAACATTGGTGGAAGGACAGGCAGGCACCATAACGGGCAGCGGCTTCAGCACCACGGCCGCGGCCAATACGGTTTCCATCGATGGCATCAATGCTACCGTCACACAGGCCACGGCCACTTCATTGCAGTTCACGGTCCCGGCATTCAACTGCCTGCCCCGGCGCAACGCTCCCGTGCAGGTGTCGGCCAGCGGCGGCACCAGCAACGTCGTGACGCACCCGATCTCACCCGCGAGCTTCGTTGCGCTGACCGTGGGCCAGCAGGTCATAGTCAGCGATCCGGCCGACCGTTGTCTGCAATTCAATGCCACGACTGCGTCCGAGCGCTACGTGGTGGGCGTGCAGTCCGTCTCCGAAGTCGTGTCGACACTCTCGCCCGTGACCGTCACTGCGGGTGTGCCCAGCGGCGCCATCACGACGCCTGCATTGCCCGTGGTGAGTCCGAGAGTGGCG
>JBOHRF010000598.1:0-2702 GCA_050732575.1 Longimicrobiales bacterium | reverse complement strand
TGTATTACAACGAACAGCGCGTGGCTGATGGCCGGCTGGTCGACCGGCATACCAGATGCGGCATTGGCCAGGCGGCGGAAAGTGACCGGGTGGCACACGTCCGACCGTGCGCGGCTTGCCGTGCGGCTTGGCGTTCACCACGACGACACGCGCGGGCGCGCGCGCGCTCGGCGCCGGAATAATGGCACAGCCTGCCAGACCGACCATGGTGGCTATCAGTACGAATGAGACTCGCATACCCAATAACTCCTCTGGAGATGTGATCGGCGGGAGGCACGGGGGGTGTACTGGGAGATCGTGACTATACACGTCACCGGTCAGGTCGATCCAGGACGCCACGAATCAACGAATTTTACAGACGTTTACGTTACGTTCACGAGCACGGTTCAACGGCGGAACGCACCAACGCGGCCAGGTAGCGCAAGACCAGATCATCCAGCGTGGCCGCGTCGTTGCCAGCGCTCCCGAGCCAGGCCTGCGCCGATGTGTGAATGGCCTGGCCACTGGCGCCCCAGAGCCCGCGCGGCGGGATCTGAACGAGCGGCACACGGGCTCGGATCACCTGAGCCAGTGCGGCCGCATCGTGCTGGGGCCACTGTTCGCGTAACGCCAGGCCGATCTCGTTCAACATGCGCGGCCTCTCCTGCACCAGCGCGCGTCCGGCTGCGGTAACCGCATCCAGGTCGAGACCCACCAGCCGTTTGCCAAACGAGCCCTGCAATGTGCGATTCAGAATGGACTGCACGAGCGGCCGCAGCGCCAGGCAGTCATCCGCAGTTACCAGGTGGATGGTGGACCGCAGCAGCGCGATGCGCACGGCCTGACGATCATCGATCAGACTCGATAGCTCATTGGCATCGAATGCTTCCAGGCGGGACCACAAGCCGACATACGGATTCTGCGGCTCCTGGGCCTGCATGCCCACCAGGTGCCGGATGACATCGAGGGCCGGGCGTTTCTCCCGGCGCAACAACAGTTGACGCGCGAGCAGAGCCCGATTGAGCGCCTTTTTGTCGAGCACGCGTCCCGCACTCCGAGTGGTCATCTTGCGTGGTAGCCCATGGTACGTTCACGTTCACCGTTACGTTCACGCAAGCCGAATCGGGGAAGTGAACGTGTTGTGAGTGCTTGCCGGGCCGAAACTATGAACTTTACGGAGATCCACCAGTCCGGATTCGAGCGCGTGCTGCGTGCGCAGTCAGAGGACGCATCGTATCACGGCATTGTTGCGGTGCACAACACAGCGCGCGGCCCGGCCGTGGGCGGCATCAGGATGTGGCCGTATGCGGAGCCCGATGCGGCACTGCAGGACGCGCTGCGCCTGGCGCGTGCCATGTCCTACAAGAATGCAATTGCAGGATTGCCGTTCGGCGGCGGCAAGAGTGTCATTGTGGCGGTGCCCGCAGCCCAGCGCACGCACTTGTTGCAGAGCCATGCGCGCCTGATCAATAGGCTGAGTGGCAGTTACATCGGTGCGGGCGATGTCGGCATCTCCCCTGCCGATGTCGAGTATCTCACGCAATTGAGCCCACACGTGGCCCGGGCCGCTGATGCACACCTCGATTCCGGGTACTTCACGGCGGTTGGACTGCTGGCCGCATTGCGCGCAGCAGCGCAGATGACCTGGCATTCGGAAGACCTGCACAACCGCTATATCGTGGTGCAGGGTTGTGGCAAAGTGGGCGCCAGTCTGGCCGCACTGCTGCAGCCGACCGGAGCGCGCATCGCAGTCACAGACATCAATGAGCAATGTGCGGCCGACGTGGCGCGTGCGATCGGAGCTTCCATGCTTGATCCCGATCGTGCCCTGACCGAAGCATGTGACATCCTGGCACCCTGCGCCATCGGTCCCGTGATCACGCGCTCCAATGTGAGCACCCTGGCCGCCCGTGTGATCGCGGGCGGCGCCAACTGCCAACTGGAAGCGGATGAGCTGAGCGCAGTACTGGCCGCGCGCGGCATTCTGTACATTCCGGATTTCGTGGCCAACGCGGGCGGCGTAATATCGGGTATGGCGACCCTGGCCAATTGGCCGTTTCAACGGGTTGAGCAGTGCATCGCCGAAACGTACCAGCGAGTTTGTGATCTGGTGGCCCGCGCCCAGCGCACCGGTCAGACCGTCCTGGCGGCCGCGCTCGAGCGCGCCCACGAGCGGTTGGCCGGGTAACCGCGCGCGGACCACCACCACGTTCCCACGTTTTGGCCGTAACTGCCATGCCCGATGCGTTCGAAGCGGTTGTTGCGCGGGCTATTCTGCCACGACTGGCAACGGAACATAGTTCGTTGAGCCAAAACGTGGGAACGGGGTGGTGGTCCGCCCCTCCAGCAAGGGAATCACGATGGCGGCACAGACATGCAAGCACCTGGGTTCCATTACCACGGTCAAGCAGGCGAAGCGGCGCGAGTGCGATGAATGTGTGAAGATCGGCTCGGGCTGGGTGCATTTGCGCACCTGCCAGGACTGCGGAGGCACGCACTGCTGCGACAATTCGCCCAATCGACATGCGACCAAACACGCACACGCGAGTGGCCACCCCGTGGTCGCATCGGCCGAGTTGGGTGAGCGCTGGCTGTATTGTTATCCGGACCAGGTGTTTTCCGAATACTGACGGGCCGATGGCCCGTCAGGGCGCGGCGTAGCCGGGCGCGGCTGCGCCGGCCCCGCAGCGCTGGCGCGTCGCGCCTGCGGCGCACCTAGCTCG
>JBOHRF010000597.1:0-2707 GCA_050732575.1 Longimicrobiales bacterium | reverse complement strand
GGTGTTGAGCGCGCCCGCAAGGGCGGCCAGAAAATCCGGGGAATGGACGGAGGGCAGGGCCGTAGCCCGCACCCGGGCCGGCCGGCGACCCAGCGAAGAAAACAGCGTGATGCTGGCGCTCACCAGCGTGAGCAGCCCCAGGGCCGCCAGCGTTAGCAGCCACCACGGTTGGCCGAACAATCCCCCAGCATCTCCTTCCCATCATTCAGGTGCGTGACCCGCACCAGACAATACCATGGCAAGATGCGTGTCCGCTGAAACTGGTGTCCGGCCGAGCGCGTAGGTGAGGTTGACCTCTCCAAGCAGAAAATCATGGATAATCTCTGGAAAGACGTGCGCCACGGCTTCCGGTTGCTGGTGCGCAATCCGATTCACAGTGTGATTGCGGTGTTGGCCCTCACCGCCGGCATTGGCCTGACCACGACCATGTTCAGCATCGTGTACGGCGCACTGTTCCGGGGTCTGCCGTTCGAGGATCCTGAGCGGATCATTCACCTCGAGCGCAGCAACCTGCCACGCGGTCAGTTCAGTCTCGAGGTCCCCATTCACGACTATCTCGATTGGCGCACGCAACAGCGGTCGTTTGAAGGTCTCGCCGGTTTCTACGTGGGCACACTGAACCTGAGCGGAACGGAAGGCCCGGAACGGTTGGAAGCCGGATTCATGACCGCCAACGCGTTCTCCGTGCTGCGCGTGCCTCCCCATATGGGCCGCTTGTTCCGTGAAGATGAAGACAAGCCGGGAGCGGAGCCCGTGCTGGTCATTGGATACGATCTCTGGCAAACACGCTTCAACGCAGATCCTCAGATACTGGGCCGATCCATTCGGGCCAACGGCCGTCCCTTCACCATCGTCGGCGTGATGGCGCCGCAGTTCAGATTTCCATTTCAGCAACAGATTTGGTTGCCCCATCAACTGGATCCGCTCAAAACGACGCGTGGCCAGGGCATGACCCTGGAGGTTTTTGGCCGGCTCCGGCCCGGTGTCTCGCTGGAACAGGCCCGCACCGAGATGCAAGCCATCACGCAGCGACTGGAGCGCGAATACCCGCAGAGCAACCGTGACATTCGTGCCGTACTCAAGCCCTTTACCGAGGAGTACGTCGGCGACGAGCCACGCACGCTTCTGCTCACTATGTTGGGCGCCGTCTTCTTTGTGCTGCTCATTGCGTGCACGAACGTGGCCAACCTGCTGCTCGGCCGTGCCATCCTGCGCAGCAAGGAAGTGGGCATTCGCAGCGCATTGGGTGCCAGCCGCGGGCGACTCATCACCCAATTCCTGACCGAAGCGCTGGTGTTGTCAGCAGCCGGCGCTGTGCTCGGCCTGGGCATCGCCTACGTCGGCATCCGCCTGTTCAACAACGCCATCGTGGCGGCGGATCCGCCCTCCTGGATCGTCATCAAACTGGACGCCGTGGCACTCACGTTCACGTTGGGCGTGACGCTGCTCACCACCCTGTTCGCAGGGACCATTCCCGCGCTGCAGGCCGCGCGTGCCCAGCTCACGGATGTATTGAAGGATGAATCGCGCGGCGCCTCCAGTTTTCGACTGGGCCGCATCAGCCGCGCGCTGGTTGTCTTCGAGATTGCGCTGTCCTGCGGCTTGCTGGTGGCCGCCGGCCTCACCATCAAGAGTGTCGTCAAGCTGCGTAACGTCGACCTCGGCTTCACGACTTCCAATTTGTTCACCGCGCGCGTCGGCCTGGATGAAGCCGGCTATGCACAGACCGATCAGCAGCTCCGGTTCTTCGAGGACTTGCACCAGCGCTTGACCGCTCTGCCCGGCACGCGATCCGTCACGCTGGCTTCCAGCCTGCCCGGCCTGGGCGAGGGCGACGTTCCGTTTGCCGTGGAAGGCACAACCTACGATCGCGACCAGGATTATCCGGGTGCCGGGCGCACGGCCATCATGCCGGGATACTTTGCCACGCTCGGCCTCGAGGTTCTCGAGGGGCGCGACATCAACAGCCAGGATCGCGCCAACGGCCTGCCGGTTGTGCTGGTCAATCGCAGCTTTGCGCTCAAATTGTTCCCCAACCAGTCCGCCGTGGGCCGCCGCATCAGGATCGGCACCAGCCAGTCCTCGCAACCATGGATGACCATCGTAGGCGTGGTTCCCGATGCCTCGCCCCGCTCGCTCGATGACGATGCACGCGAGGCGATCTACGTGCCTTTTGCCCAGCAGCCGCAGCGCTTCATGAGTGTGATGGCACGCACGACCGGTGAGCCCATGGGCATTACCGCCGCGGTGCGCAAAACCGTGACCGCGGTGGACACCGACATGCCCATCTATTTCACACAGACACTCATGGATGCGATTGCTACCGAAACGTGGTTCTATCGGGTGTTCGGGGCGCTATTCATCATCTTCGGCTTTGTGGCCCTGCTGCTGGCCGCCATTGGTCTCTACGCCGTGATGGCCTTCTCCGTCAGCCAGCGCACACGTGAGGTCGGCATCCGCATGGCCATCGGCGCGCAGGCGCGCGATGTGCTCAGCATGATCTTGCGCCAGGGTTTCGCGCAGGTCGCCCTTGGCATGGGGCTCGGCCTGGCCCTGGCCGCACTCGTCTCTCGTATGCTCTCCATCATCCTGTTCGACGTGCAGCCCCGCGACCCATTTGTATTCGGCACCATCATACTGGTACTCGTAATGACCGCGCTGCTGGCCTGCTTCATTCCCGCGCGTCGTGCTACCGCCGTGCACCCGC